>JAGTSE010000060.1 GCA_018261615.1 Pseudomonadota bacterium
ACTCGCCAGCACCTACCGAAATATGGTTCTGGTTTATTAGGGCTGATTTTGTGGGGATCCCTCAGCCCGAAGGGGTAAGGCTCAGGGATGAGCCGAATAGGAAAGCTAACGCACATGAAGCTTGAAGTATGACGGGTATATACTTAACCATGGCATTGCAACGAGGTGACAGCATGAAAACGGCAAAAGAGCACAGCAATACCGCCAGGCGCGACGTCAATATTGACGTCGATGCGCTACTGGCGGCCATTAATGAAATTAGTGAAAGCGAAGTTCATCGGGTTGAAGATGAAGAGGGTCAGCGCGTCAGCGTTGACGGTCGCGAATACCATACCTGGCGGGAGCTGGCGGAGGCGTTTGAACTGGATGTTCATGATTTCAGCATCACGGAAGCGAATCGCTGAAGAAACATCCCGGCCGTACAACGGCCGGGATAAAGCTTGCTTTCGCAAGAAGCACTTAAAATTCGTACACCAGGGAATCTGATGTAGCGAAACTGTATCGACAAAAAAGGACGATGACAAGAACTATTGATCAGGCGAATAATTAGAAATACAACTGTATTCAATTGGATACAATACCTTGTCGCCTGCCCTTTTCCGAATGATAAGGAGCTTAAAATGCTGAGTCTGGACGATCCCTTACTGGTATTTACCGATGTCGATGGCACGCTGCTCGACAGCCATACCGGCGACTGGCGAGCCGCAGCAGAATGGCTTGTTCGCCTTCGCGCGCAGTCAATCCCGGTCATTTTATGCAGCAGTAAAACGGCCGCAGAGATGATGGCCATTCAGAAATTACTGCAACTGCAGGGACTGCCGTTTATTGCCGAAAACGGTGCCGTCATTCAGCTTGATGAGCAGTGGCAGGATCATGAGGATTACCCGCGTATTATCATCGGTTCGTCCCATGCTGATATTGCCAGCGTACTGGCCCGGCTACGTCAGCAGCATGGCTGGAAATTCACCACTTTTGGCGAACTGGATGAGCATGTGCTGGCAGAAGTGACCGGTTTACCCCTGGCGCAGGCAAACCTTGCGCGTCTCCAGGAAGCGTCAGAAACGCTGATCTGGCGTGACAGCGACGAGGCGATGTCCGCCTTCGATCAAACCCTTCAGCAACTCGGTCTGCGCTTTGTGCAGGGCGCGCGCTTCTGGCACGTTCTTGATGAACGCAGCGGAAAAGATCAGGCCGTTAACTGGCTCACACGTCAGTATCATCACTACCAGGGCCATCGCGCGTTAACGCTTGGCCTCGGCGATGGCCCTAACGATGCACCGCTGCTTGATAGCGTTGATTACGCTATCGTGGTGAAAGGTCTCAATCGCCAGGGTGTACAATTGCGTCAGGATTCACCTAAGCGGGTTTATCACACGATGCAGGAAGGCGCGGCAGGCTGGCGCGAAGGTATGGATCATTTCTTCGGCGCGCCGTCCGTAAAGCAAACCTGATCGCGTCCGTTGTTTTTCGCACGGTACAGGCGACTATCAGCAACAGATTGCAGGGATTCGAAATCGTAATCACCGTTCTCTGCAGCATCGCTGACGCCCAGCGACACCGTGATGTGCAGCGTGGTGTCTTTCTGCACCAGAATCTCTTTCCCCCGGATTCGTGCGCGAATACGTTCGGCAACCCGGGCAGCCTGCTCCAGCGTGCTGCCCGGCAGCAGAATACAGAACTCTTCCCCGCCGACGCGCCCAGCGACATCCTGCCCACCGATAGTCTTACTGATCATCCCGGCAGCATGAGAGAGTACCAGATCGCCTGTCTGATGACCGAAACGATCGTTAACGCTCTTAAAGTGATCGAGATCCAACTGGATAACAGCAAACGGCAGATTCTCGGCACGCGCCTGTTCGGATAACATTTTTGCCCGATCAAAAAAGTAACCACGGTTATACAGGCGTGTTAACGGATCGAACCACGCCTGCCACTGCAACGTGCTCTGCATGCTGTACATGTTATCCACCATCCTGCGGATAATCCGCCACGAGAACAGCAGCATGCCGGTAAAGAGCAACCACAGCAGCGACAATGCAATACTGATGCGCCCAAAATCGCCGGTTAACCCTTCCCGTAACGTGTGAACTCGCACCAATACGCCACCAAACTGTCTCAGTTTTTGCCAACTCACATAGCGGGAGCCGAGATGGATTCCGCCGATGGTATCGTGTTCCATATCTGCCAGCAGTTGATTGTATTCATCCGCGCTAAACCCGGGCACTGTCAGCGTGCTGGTCAGCAGATTAAAGCGGCTGTCATAAAGCAGATATTGCCCCCCGTCCTGATCTGCGCGCGCTTTGACCAGTAAGCGATTGATATCGCTAACGGGGAAGCTCAACACCAGCACACCGTACCAGTATCGCTGATAGTCCAGCGGTACGCTGGCAGCAACGAACCCGCGTGTTTCGCTGCCCTGGCGTGCCTGATCGGTATACCAGCGAACACCACGGTCCCGATTTTCCTGTTGCTGCTGTCCCCGAAACCAGGGGCGCATCAGCAGGCGGTAATAGGTCGGAATGATTTTTTCTTCACTTTCCACCGGTTTTGTTGAGAGATAGAAACCGGCGCGGGAAATGTAATATGCCTGGCACGGCAACATGGAAGCATTGGTAGAGAGGCGAAACAGATAGCCGAGCTCCATCGCCGCGGTCAGTTCGTCAGGCAAGCGCTCATCGTCGCGATTAAGGAGATCGCTTTGATTAACAAAATCATCGGATACGCCATAAATGGGCAGCGTGCGCGTGTTAGGAAGGCCGATTTGCCATTGCACCTGTGTGCGCCGCAGCCTGAATGCCTGCTGTATATCATTCAGCACTTTAAAACCGAGCGGCGTTTGCAGCGCGGCTTGCATGCTGTTGCGGAAAAAAAGCAGCCGATCTACGCCACTCTGCATTTGCATGCCCAGCGCGTTACTGACATTTTCCAGCTCGCTGCGCTGGCTCGTGACGTAAGCCCCCTGTAGGACTATCACTTCGCGCCAGGTCAAAATCGTGGAGCACACCATAACAATCAGAAAACAAAGGTTAACCACCCGTGCAGGGAGAAAATAACGCTTTAGAGTAATAAACGACTTCGGTTGTTTCACGACGCTGTTCTGCCGCACATGAGCTCCCAGAAATTAAGTTTGTATATATTGCCGCAGTCGGTCTTTAGTACTGGCGTCGAATGAAGAACAGTAAAAAAAACCGCCTTCATAGAAGGCGGCATTCATTCATTGCGCTCTAAAAGAGCGTAGTAAAACCCTTAAAAATAAGCCTCTGCCAGTCCAGTAAGATTTAAATCTCAGGACAATAAGGCAGAGTCAACCTGTTTCTGGCCACTTCCACAGGAGGTGGTGTTTATACAGGGATAAAAAACGCCCGGCAATAGCCGGGCGGTTCTACAGGTTACACCTGCTCGTGCGCCCTTTGCCTGTCGCCAGGCATCAGTTCATCTTCACGAAAGGCTTCCCGTTTGACTCCGTAACCATCATACCATCGGCACTCCACCATACCGCTGGAGTAGCCGGTAACGATCATGCGCGGACCACCTTCTTTTGGTATAACTTCATCGCTGACCAAAAAGACCATCACTGCCTCCTGTATCAGGGAGAAACGTTTTCAACTTAGACGAAGTTTGCGGGTTTTGCTCAATCGCTGCGGCGAGATTTTACTTAGCCGCACCGCGCAGAAGCGCAACCCCTTTGACAACGGCCACGACCAGCGCGCCAATGGCGAACCCCAAAAGCAAATTAGCGACAGCAGGTATTAGCATCTGCATCAGTGCGTGCTGGCCAGCCGCGAAATGCGCGATCGCATGGTGCAGCGGCGTTACACCATGCACCACAATACCGCCGCCAACGAGGAACATTGCCAGCGTGCCAACCACACTTAACGTCTTCATCAGCCAGGGAGCCAGAACAAGCAGCCCTTTGCCCATCCCCTGTGCCAGCACGCCTTTCCGTTCTGCCAGCCAGTAACCCACGTCATCAAGCTTGACGATAATACCCACCAGGCCATAAACACCGATGGTCACCAGCAGCGCAATGCCCGATAAAATCAGTACCTGGTCGAGCAATGGCGCGTCGGCCACGATACCGAGCGTGATGGCGACAATCTCAGCTGACAAAATAAAATCGGTGCGGACAGCGCCTTTGATTTTGTCTTTTTCGAACTGCTGTAGATCCTGTGTGGCCAGCGCCTCCAGCCGTTGTTGCCGGGCTTCCGGGTTCTCTTTTTGCTTACGCGCAGCCAGGGTGTGCAGCACTTTTTCCACACCTTCAAAACACAAAAACGCGCCGCCAGCCATTAACAACGGTGTAATAGCCCACGGGATAAACGCGCTGATCAGCAAAGCCAGAGGAACAAGAATAACCTTGTTGAGCAGCGATCCGCGCGCCACGCCCCACACTACTGGCAGTTCACGGTTAGCGCGAACGCCAGTTACCTGCTGCGCGTTTAGCGAAAGATCGTCTCCCAGCACACCGGCGGTTTTCTTCGCAGCCAGTTTGCCCATCATGGAAATATCGTCCAGTAAGGTGGCAATATCGTCAAGCAAAGTTAATAAACTACTTCCTGCCAAAATTTGTTCCTTTTCAGTATGAAAACTAAATAAAGCGCAGTATGCAGTAAAAAATCGATGGCGAAAACCACCCCATAGTGTCAACAAAAATTTAACAGCTTCTGCCAAATTAACCACTCGCAAGGCGTATAGTTTTGACGTTTACTATAAGCCTCGTATCTTTTGTCGTGGTGAGTTATGCGTTTCAGGCAAGTTTTACCGCTTATTGGCGCGCTGTTCGCGCTCTACATCATTTGGGGTTCTACCTATTTTGTTATCCGCGTCGGTGTCGAAAGCTGGCCACCTTTCATGATGGCTGGCATCCGCTTTTTATCCGCGGGCATCGTGCTGATAACCATCCTGTTGCTCAGCGGCCATAAACTGCCGCCGCTGCGCCCAATGCTCAATGCGGCGCTGATTGGCGTATTGCTGCTCGCTGTCGGTAACGGCTTTGTCACGGTGGCGGAACATCAGAATGTACCGTCCGGAATCGCTGCGGTCGTCGTGGCGACCGTACCACTATTTACGCTGTGCTTTAGTCATTTTTTCGGTATTGCGACGCGAAAGCTCGAGTGGGCTGGAATTGCTATTGGCCTGGCGGGGATCATTTTGCTGAATAGCGGCGGAAACCTGAGCGGTAATCCGTGGGGCGCGGTCATGATCCTCATCGGCTCGCTAAGCTGGGCATTTGGTTCGGTGTACGGTTCGCGGATTGAACTCCCGGGTGGGATGATGGCGGGTGCGATTGAGATGCTGGCCGCCGGGATCGTATTGCTGGCCGTCTCTGCCCTGAGCGGTGAACATCTTAGCGCCGTACCGCCGCTGTCCGGTTTTTTCGCCGTCGGCTATCTGGCGCTGTTTGGCTCCATCATCGCCATTAATGCCTATATGTTTCTGATCCGCAACGTGTCACCGGCATTAGCAACCAGCTACGCCTATGTGAACCCGGTCGTGGCGGTACTGCTGGGTACGGGCTTTGGCGGCGAACATCTCTCTTCCGTTGAATGGCTGGCATTGGGGATCATTATTCTGTCTGTGGTACTGGTGACGCTGGGCAAATATCTCTTCCCGCAACGCCCGGTTGTTACGCCTTGCGCGGAGAAGTAATCGTCATCGCATGAATCCCCTGAGTGTCGATCTGCGCGGTTTGTTGCCCCTCGCAGATCCACTCTTCCAGCCGCTCGCTCAGCGCCCGATTGCTCAATTTCAGCTTGCCGCGCAATGCGCACTCCCACACCACCAGCACCCGCCAGCCCTGTTCAAGCAGCAATGAGCAGTCGCGCGCGTCACGGGCCACATTTTTGCCGATTTTTTCCAGCCAGAAATCCGTACGCGTGGCCGGAATTTTGAACAGATAACAGTCATGGCGATGCCAGTAGCAGCCGTGGGTGAAGATCACACAGCGATACGCATCCAGCACAAAGTCCGGGCGGCCTGGTAACGCGGCATCCTGTACGCGAAACGCCAGCTCCAGCGATTGCAGGCAGGCGGCCAACCGCTTTTCGATGGCCGTATCGCGCGTAGCGATCGCCCGCATATTCTTACTGCGCGTCGCTTTATCATGAACATCCGCCATCTGTTTTCTCACTTAAGATACTGAGGTACGAAAGCGCCGCAGCACCTCATCATCAATCCGTTGATGATCGCCCTGAAGTTCCGCGCTCAGTTTCGCCATGTAATGCACCAGAAAATCGGCGTTATGCGCGGCCAGCTCCCGCCCCTTTGCCGTCTGCATGGTGGCAGGCAGCTTCAGTAACTTACAGCGGAAATGATCGAGGGCATAGGCTTTGTCGTCCAGTTCCCGCTCTGCGGCAAAGGGATCGTTGCCGTCAAAGAGTGCCGCGCCCATCGAGCCGGAGACGGCAAACACGCGGGCCAGACCAATCGCACCAAGCGATTCCAGCCTGTCTGCGTCCTGAACGATTTTGGCTTCCAGCGTGAGCGGTGCGATACCTGCGCTAAAGCTGTGCGCTTCAATCGCATGACGCACGGCAGGCACCGCGCCTGCGGGAAAATCGGGGAAGTCGTCGGCCAGAATTTCGGCAGTTTTTTGCGCCGCCAGCACCGAGGATTGATGGCGTTGCGGGTGGTTTTTCGCAAAGCTGACAATATCATGGAAATAGCAGGCTGCCAGCACCACCAGCCCATCAACCTGCTGCCCCTGCATCAGCGTCTGCGCGGTTTTCCATACCCGACGAAAGTGCGACACATCATGAGCTGCATCAGCATGATTAAAGTGTTGCGTCACCCATTTATCGAAACGGTGCTGCCAATCAGATAAATTCATTGTGTGTCCTGTCGATGAAAAGTCATTACCATAACATCTTCAGGCGTCAGGATCGCGCGGGCGAGTATACCAGGCAATCGCGCCGAGTATCGCTCCCACCACACCGAGCACCAGTACGCTGCTGAAGCTATTGAACCCATCCGTACTGGTTGTACCCCTCACACCACTCGAGTTTCCCGAGGGCGGCCCTGGTAGCCAGATATCATTCAGCAGGCTCCAGGTAAACCAGGCACAATAAATCCAGAAAACCCATACTGCCAGCTTTCCCCCCAGACTTCGTTTCGCTTTATCTTCCATAATGTCATTTTCCACGCGGTTAAGTGTGAGAAGGAACAGCTTCTTTCAATACGAATGTGACTACCTTCACATCATATCTTCAGAAAATGAATTTTAAATGATACATCAGCATTATTTATATATTTCTCCATCACACGCCCGAGCGCCCTGTTTTGGTGCAAAAAAAACATGAGAGTAAGTAGAATTCAGGTCAGAGATTTACAGACCGATAACAAATAATATTGCACAAAATAGTGTGACTCTGTTCAATCCGCAATCTGCGCAATAGTGTTATTTATTCTCAATCGTTTTTATATGAAGCAATTACATTATGAACGCATATGAATTACAAGCATTACGCCATATTCTCGCGATGAGCATCGAAGAGTGTGCGACCTGGATTGCGCCGGATAATACGGCAGCGGAGTGGCAGACATGGGAAAATGGAGGGAAACCTATCCCAGCGGATATTGTTGAAAAATTGCAGGCACTGAGAAAAAAAAGACAATTGCATATTAACGCTCTCATCCAACGAATAAACAATCGCATTGGCAATAATACGATGCGTTTTTTCGTGGATTTGCCTGCGTTTCGGACGGTATATCATGATGGGGATTATCTGGACTGGAAGGTTTATCAGTCAGTGGCCGCTGAACTCTATGCGCATGATCTGGAACATCTGTGTTAAAGATGTTTGTCTACTGACACCACCGACGGTTCATTTCACCTTCACGCCGTAAATAAAATGAAAAACACCTATCTCTCGGCTGCCCTGGGTCTTTATCTGAATTACCTGGTGCACGGCATGGGGGTCATTTTAATGAGCCTCAATATGTCCTCGCTCGAACTCCAGTGGCAGACTAATGCAGCGGGAGTTTCTGTTGTTATCTCCTCACTTGGTATTGGCCGGCTAAGCGTTTTGCTTTTCTCCGGAATATTGTCGGATAAATTTGGCCGTCGACCATTTATTATTCTCGGCATGCTTTGCTATCTCGCATTTTTTTTCGGTATCATCAACACACACAGCATTGTTGTGGCTTATGCGTTTGGCTTTTTAGCCGGGATCGCCAACAGTTTCCTCGACGCAGGAACCTACCCCAGCCTGATGGAGGCGTTTCCGCGTTCCCCCGGCACGGCGAATGTGCTGATCAAAGCGTTTATTTCTGCGGGGCAGTTTTTATTACCGATGATCATCAGCCTGCTGGTGTGGGCGGAAATCTGGTTCGGCTGGTCCTTTCTGGTTGCCGCCGCCATTATGATCCTCAACGGCCTGTTTTTGCTCCGCTGCACCTTTCCCCCTCACCGTGTACGCAAATCGCCCCCGGTCGCAGACAGCACGCTTAAAAACCACTGCTCCGTTATCGATCTGGCCAGCTACACGTTGTATGGCTATATCTCAATGACCACGTTTTACCTTATCAGTCAGTGGCTTGCGCAGTACGGTCAGTTTGTTATCGGCATGTCGTATACCGAGTCTATCAAACTGCTTAGCGTTTACACCTGCGGTTCGCTGCTCTGCGTTTTCATTACCGCTCCACTGGTACGGAAAATCGCCAGAACCATGGCGTTATTGGTGCTGTACACCTTTATCTCGTTTGTTGCCTTGCTGACGGTATGTCTGCATCCCAGCGTAGAGATGGTGGTGATTTTTTCGTTTGTTATTGGTTTCTCCTCCGCAGGTGGCGTCGTACAAATTGGCCTGACGTTGATGGCCGCCCGTTTTCCCTACGCCAAAGGAAAAGCGACCGGTATTTATTACAGCGCGGGAAGCATTGCTACTTTTACCATCCCATTAATAACGGCACGCCTCTCTGAGCGCAGTATTGCCGATATTATGTGGTTTGATACTGCCATTGCGGCTATCGGTTTTCTGCTGGCACTTTTTATTTGTTTACGCAGCTGTATGGCATCAAGGCGTTCAGTGAATATGGCACCTGTCGCCGAATAATTTCCTCCTATGCAATATTGTTGATGCGCTTGTGCAAAATAATACGGATGTTATTTAGCGACACAATTGATAGCGTTCAAAAAGATATAAAAACTATTTTACCTCACATTTTATCATGCAATAAACCTGGCGAATTAAGCGCCATACTATGTATGGCCGAATGCTGAAAGAACGTAAAGTAATGACTAAGCTCGCGGCCAGATATCACAGTAACCGCTGCGGGAGAAAAAATTTTAAATCTGCACGGAGCCGTGAAAAATGTCGCAAAATAAGGCTTTCAGTACCCCATTTACCCTGGCGGTAATCTGTATCTATCTTAGTTATTTCCTGCACGGTATCAGCGTTATTACACTGGCGCAAAATATGACATCTCTGGCGGAAAAATTTTCCACCAATAACGCGGGCATTGCTTATTTAATTTCGGGTATCGGTCTGGGTCGTCTGGTCAGCATTCTGTTCTTTGGCGTTATTTCCGACAAGTTCGGTCGCCGGGCCGTTATTTTATTGGGCGTCGTATTGTATATGCTCTTTTTCTTTGGCATCCCCTCCAGCCCGAACCTGATGGTGGCTTTTGTTCTGGCTGTCTGCGTCGGTGTCGCCAACTCGGCGCTCGATACCGGAGGTTACCCGGCGTTGATGGAGTGTTTTCCGACAGCGTCCGGCTCGGCAGTGATTCTGGTAAAAGCGATGGTTTCTTTCGGGCAGATGCTCTACCCAATGATCGTCAGCTACATGCTGCTTAATCAAATCTGGTACGGCTATAGCGTCATTATTCCCGGCGTCCTGTTTATCCTGATCACGTTGATGTTGTTGAAAAGCCGCTTCCCCGGCCAGCAGGTCGATGCCAGCGTCGCCAAAGCGCTGCCGCAGATGAACAGCAAGCCGCTGCCGTGGCTGGAAGGCGTTGCCTCGGTATTGTTCGGCGTTGCAGCCTTCTCCACCTTTTACGTCATCGTGGTATGGATGCCGAAATATGCCATGGCGTTTGCCGGAATGGCGGAAGCCGACGCCCTAAAAACCATCACTTACTACAGTATGGGATCGCTACTGTGCGTCTTCATCTTCGCCGCACTGTTGAAGACAAAAGTACGCCCTGTCTGGGCAAACGTATTTAACGCCGGGCTGGCGGCTATTACCGCAGCCGTTATCTATTTGTTCCCGTCGCCACTGGTGTGCAATGCCGGTGCGTTTGTTATCGGCTTTTCCGCAGCGGGCGGCATCCTGCAACTGGGTGTGTCGGTGATGTCTGAGTTCTTCCCGAAGAGCAAAGCCAAAGTCACCAGCGTCTACATGATGATGGGCGGGCTGGCGAATTTTATTATTCCGCTGATTACCGGGTATCTCTCTAACATTGGCCTGCAGTACATCATCTTGCTGGATTTCTTCTTCGCACTGCTGGCCTTCCTCACCGCCGCCATTGTCTTCGTCCGTTACTACCGTGTCTTCAATATTCCTAAAAACGATGTGCGGTTCGGCGAACGGTATTTTCAAAAAACAGCTTCCGTTCACGATAAATATTCAAGGAGTCTATGATGGATGTAACTGCAAAATATGAACTGATTGGCCTGATGGCCTACCCTATCCGGCACAGTCTGTCTCCGGAAATGCAAAATAAGGCGCTGGAAAAAGCCGGACTACCTTTTACCTATATGGCATTTGAAGTCGATAATTCGACATTCGCCAACGCCATTGCCGGGCTGAAAGCCTTAAAAATGCGCGGCACCGGCGTCTCCATGCCGAATAAACAACTGGCGTGCGAGTATGTGGATGAATTAACCCCGGCGGCAAAACTGGTTGGCGCTATCAATACCATTGTCAACGATGAAGGCTATTTACGCGGCTACAACACCGACGGTACCGGACATATCCGCGCCATCAAAGAGAGCGGTTTCGACATCAAAGGCAAAACCATGGTACTGCTGGGTGCCGGAGGGGCATCAACCGCCATTGCCGCACAAGGTGCCATTGAAGGGCTGAAAGAGATTAAGATTTTTAACCGCCGGGATGATTTCTTCGAAAAAGCTGTCGCCTTTGCCCGCCGCGTCAACGAAAACACCGATTGCGTGGTAACCGTGACAGACCTTGCGGATCAGAAAGCGTTTGCCGCTGCTCTTGCTACCGCAGACATCCTTACCAACGGTACCAAAATCGGCATGAAACCGCTGGAAGATCAAAGCCTCATCAGCGATATCAGCCTGCTTCGTCCGGGTCTGCTGGTCACCGAATGCGTGTATAACCCGCATATCACCAAACTGTTGCAGCAGGCGCAGCAAGCCGGGTGCAAAACCATTGATGGTTACGGCATGTTGCTGTGGCAAGGGGCTGAACAGTTCAAACTGTGGACCGGTAAAGAGTTTCCGCTGGAATACGTGAAACACGTCATGGGCTTCGAAGCCTGAAAGACCGTTGAATAAGAGGTACTGAATGAAAACGGTAAGCGTAAAAAATCTCGTGATTGGCGAAGGGGCTCCCAAAATCATCGTCTCGCTGATGGGGAAAGATATAGCCAGTGTTAGATCAGAAGCGCAGGCCTATCGTGACGCGGACTTCGATATACTGGAGTGGCGTGTTGACCATTTCAGCGATGTCGCCTCCATTGATGCCGTGCTGGAAGCGGTATTTGTCATCCGCAATGCGATAGCGGATAAACCGCTGCTGTTTACCTTCCGCAGCGCCAAAGAAGGCGGCGAACAGGCGCTATCGGCGGAGCAGTATATTGCACTCAACCGCGCGGCAGTGGATAGCGGTCTGGTCGATATCATCGATCTGGAGCTGTTTACCGGCGAGGCGCTGGTCAAAGCCATGGTGGAACATGCACACGCGAAAAACGTGAAAGTTATCATGTCCAGCCACGATTTCCATAACACGCCACCGGCGGAAGAGATTGTGCAGCGCCTGCGCAAAATGCAGCAGTTGGGTGCCGATATTCCCAAAATCGCGCTGATGCCACAGAACAAAACCGATGTGCTGACCCTGCTTAGCGCGACGCTTGAGATGCACGAACACTATGCCGACCGCCCGCTTATCACCATGTCGATGGCAAAAACCGGGGTCATTTCACGGCTGGCAGGTGAAGTGTTCGGTTCAGCCGCAACGTTTGGCGCGGTGAAAAAGGCCTCGGCACCAGGACAAATATCCGTTAGCGACCTGCGTATTGCCTTAACGATATTGCATCAGGCCTGAGAGAGTATATTCAGGCGGAACTAAACGTTTTCGCCCTACATTAAATCATGCCCGGAGATGAATATTTTCAAATATTCAGCGGACGCGCTCGGCTTTAATTCACGGTTGAACACCAGCGAGTAAAGCCGGATATCCGCACCGCACGGGCATCCCAGGAGTCATTATGAAACCTGAAAGACCCTCACGCCTCAATGGGCGCGTGACTGTACTGTCAGCGCAGGAAGCGGTGGAATATATTCCCGACGAAGCCACGCTGTGTGTTTTAGGCGCAGGTGGCGGCATTCTAGAAGCCACCACATTGATCACCGCGTTAGCCGATAAATATAAACAGACGCAAACACCGCGAAACCTTTCCATTATCAGCCCAACCGGACTTGGCGACCGAGCCGATCGCGGGATCAGCCCGCTGGCACAGGAAGGCCTGGTGAAATGGGCACTGTGCGGACACTGGGGACAATCGCCGCGCATCTCCGATCTGGCAGAACAAGGTAAAATTGCCGCCTACAACTACCCGCAAGGCGTATTAACACAGACGCTTCGCGCCGCTGCAGCCCACCAGCCCGGCATCCTTAGCGATATCGGACTGGGCACCTTCGTTGACCCCCGCCAGCAAGGCGGCAAGCTGAATGAAGTCACCCAGGAAGATCTGATCAAACTGGTAGAGATCGATAACAAAGAGTACCTCTACTATAAAGCCATTGCCCCGGACATCGCGTTTATCCGCGCCACCACCTGTGACAGCGAAGGATACGCCTCGTTTGAAGATGAAGTGATGTATCTGGATGCACTGGTGCTGGCGCAGGCGGTGCATAACAACGGCGGGATTGTGATGATGCAGGTGCAGAAAATGGTGAAAAAAGCCACGCTGCATCCGAAATCAGTGCGCATTCCGGGTTATCTGGTGGATATCGTGGTGGTGGATCCCAACCAGACGCAGTTGTACGGCGGCGCATCGGTGAACCGCTTTATCTCTGGTGATTTCACGCTCGACGACAGTACGCAACTTACCCTGCCCCTCAATCAGCGCAAGCTGGTGGCGCGCCGTGCCTTATTTGAGATGCGCAAAGGCGCAGTGGGGAATGTGGGTGTCGGTATTGCCGACGGCATCGGGCTGGTGGCGCGTGAAGAAGGCTGTGCCGATGATTTCGTTCTGACGGTGGAAACCGGGCCGGTCGGCGGCATCACCTCACAAGGTGTGGCGTTCGGCGCCAACGTCAATACGCGCGCCATTCTCGATATGACCTCGCAGTTTGATTTCTACCACGGCGGCGGCCTTGATGTGTGTTACCTGAGCTTTGCCGAAGTGGATCAACACGGCAACGTCGGCGTGCATAAATTCAATGGCAAGATTATGGGCACTGGCGGGTTTATTGATATTAGCGCCACCTCACGAAAAATTGTGTTCTGCGGCACGCTGACTGCCGCCGGGCTGAAAACCGAGATTACCGACGGCCAGTTGCGCATTGTGCAGGAAGGCCGGGTGAAAAAATTCATTAGCACACTGCCAGAAATTACCTTCAGCGGAAAAATTGCCCTCGAACGTGGGCTGGACGTCCGTTACATCACCGAACGCGCAGTATTTACCCTGAAAGAGGACGGTCTCCATTTAATGGAGATTGCGCCGGGCGTCGATCTGCAAAAAGACATTCTGGACAAAATGGCGTTCACGCCGGTGATTTCTCCCGACCTGAAACCGATGGATCCACGCTTATTTATCGATGCCACCATGGGGTTTGTGTTACCCGAAGCGGCCAATTAACAGGAGTACGATAATGGATTTCTCTTTAACCGAAGAGCAGGAACTGCTGCTTGCCAGCATCCGGGAACTCATTACCAGCAACTTCCCGGAAGAGTATTTCCGTACCTGCGATCAGACAGCAACTTACCCACGCGAATTTATGCGTGCACTCGCCGATAACGGCATCTCCATGCTCGGCGTGCCGGAAGAATTCGGCGGCATCCCGGCAGATTATGTCACGCAGATGCTGGCGCTGATGGAAGTATCAAAATGCGGCGCACCGGCATTCCTGATAACCAACGGCCAGTGCATCCACAGCATGCGTCGTTTCGGCTCCGCTGAGCAGCTACGGAAAACGGCGGAAAGTACGATGGAAACCGGCGATCCGGCGTATGCGCTGGCATTGACCGAGCCGGGAGCGGGTTCCGATAACAACAGCGCCACCACCAGCTACGCGCGCAAAAACGGCAAGGTCTACCTGAACGGGCAGAAAACCTTCATTACCGGAGCGAAGGAATACCCTTACATGCTGGTGCTGGCGCGCGATCCGCAGCCTAAAGATCCGAAAAGAGCCTTTACGCTGTGGTGGGTGGATGCGAAAAAACCGGGGATCAAAGTTAACCCGTTGCACAAAATCGGCTGGCATATGCTCAGCACCTGCGAAGTGTATCTCGACAATGTCGAAGTTGAAGAGAGCGATATGGTCGGCGAAGAAGGCATGGGCTTTCTCAATGTGATGTACAACTTTGAAATGGAACGCCTGATCAACGCCGCCCGCAGTACCGGCTTTGCCGAATGTGCGTTTGAAGATGCTGCTCGCTATGCCAATCAGCGTATTGCTTTCGGTAAACCAATTGGCCATAACCAGATGATCCAGGAAAAACTGGTACTAATGGCGGTAAAAGTTGAGAACATGCGCAATATGGTACTGAAAGTAGCCTGGCAGGCAGATCAGCAGCAGTCCCTGCGCACCAGCGCTGCGCTGGCGAAGCTGTACTGCGCCCGTACCGCACTGGAGGTGATTGATGATGCCATCCAGATTATGGGGGGACTGGGCTATACCGATGAAGCGCGCGTCTCTCGTTTCTGGCGGGATGTACGTTGTGAACGCATCGGTGGCGGCACTGACGAGATCATGATTTACGTCGCCGGACGCCAGATTCTGAAAGACTACCAGGATTAAAACTACGCCGTAGCTCCCGGTGCACCGGGAGCTACAGGAAAATTAATACAGCACTTTTTCCGGCGCGTAAAAATCGGACAGATACTCTGATTCAACCACGTTATTTTTAAATTGCCGACGGTAGTCGCTGGGTGAGCAACCACCATGACGCAGAAAGAGCTTGGCAAAATGATCGACGTTTTCGTATCCAACGCGCAAAGAGATTTCGGCCAGCGAATTATCGGTATTGGTCAGCGCAAATTTGGCTTCCGTCATCCGCCGCTGAATCACATAGTTGATGGGAGAAATACGGTATTCTTTAGTAAATTCATGACAGATATAACTGACACTGGCGTGAAATTGTTTTGACAACTGTTCGAGCGTTATTTTTTTACGGTAGTTGTTATTCAGATAAACCAAAATATCTTTAATTAACGCATCTTTTTTAATATACCCCTGCTCCGATCGGTAAGCGTTTTTAAAGTTTTCGAAGTACAACACCGTCAGCGCATAAGCAAAAGCATCATGGACAGAAGATGTTAATATATTTTTACTTTGCGGCAACATTACGCTCAATTCATGAAAGATGCTGGTAATCACCTCTTTTGCCTGCCCGGCAGAAATGACCGGGCACGAATGCGGTTGTAACAGTTGGTTCTCTTCCCAGCCGCGAAAACGAAAGCCATGCAGCGCGCAGGTATAGGTAGTGGCAGGTGCGTTCGCATCGGACGTGACGGCGTGTAACCGCCCCCGCTCAATCACCACAATATCGTCCTCGTGCGCGACATACAGCGACGAATCAATGGTTAATCGTGCAACTCCTTTTTTGACGAAAATAAGCTCAGTTTCATTATCGTGAACATGATGCCCGGATTCCCAGGTCGGGTCATCACTGATGACAAAGCGCGAAAATCGGGGCGTTTCCCCCTGCACGAAAGGGGGTTCCATGGCATTATCAAAGCATCGCTGATACATGACAACCTCACATGTTAAGAATAAGCCTGAACAAAATAATAAGGGTAAAATAGAGCGACTACTGCGGTTATTCAATACTTCTTCGCTGTTGCAGAACAAGATTATTTGTTCGGTATGCAAGATAATATGTTTACGCCTGAAAATTAATTTCCCTCACTTTTATTTTGCCAGGGCCATCTCACTTTTTTTGCAAGATTGTTAGCAACGAAAACAGCTTGTCCCGTCGAAAAGCGCATCCCGCTATCGCACACTATTTCCAGTCACTTTTTACCTTCCGTCGATATTGACGCTACGCCCAATATTCGCTCGCGACTTACAGGAGATGCCATGAAAATAATAGCCTGCTTCAAACTGGTACCTGAGGAACAGGACATCGTGGTCACGCCCGACCACGCGCTCAGCTTTGACAATGCGGCAGCGAAGATCAGCCAGTTCGATCTCAATGCTATCGAAGCGGCGACGCAGCTCGTCAGCGATGATGATGAGATTGCCGCCCTGACCGTTGGCGGTTCGCTACTGCAAAATTCAAAAGTGCGTAAAGACGTACTTTCTCGCGGCCCGGACAGCCTGTTTATGGTGCAGGATGCACAACTGGAACATGCCCTGCCGAAAGAAATCGCACAGGCGCTGGCGGCAGCGGCAGAGAAGATGGGCTTCGATCTGATGCTGTTTGGCGAAGGTTCCGGGGATCTCTACGCCCAACAGGTTGGCTTGCTGGTTGGTGAGATCCTGCAACTACCGGTGATTAACGCCGTCAGCAACATCCAGCGTAACGGCGACAAACTCAGCGTTGAGCGCACGCTGGAAGATGAGGTCGAAGTGATCGAACTGACACCACCCGCCGTTCTCTGTGTCACTTCCGATATTAACGTCCCACGAATTCCTTCGATGAAAGCCATCCTTGGCGCGGGCAAAAAACCGGTCAACCAGTGGCAGGCCAGCGACATTGGATGGAGCTCGTCCTCACCGCAGGCAGAACTGATGGAAATCACCGTACCACCAGCCACCACGCGCAAACACATCATCCTCGACAATGATTCACCCGAAGCGATTGCCGAACTGGCTGAACTCGTGAAAAAAGCCCTCAATTAAGCCCAACGGAGAAGAACACCATGAGTCAATTAACCCACGTCTGGGTACTGAGCGATAACGCAGAACGCTATGCCGAATTACTGTCCGGCGCACGCCTTTGGGGCCAGCAGGTACATGCCATCGTCTATGGCGCAGAACAGGTCAAGCGAGTCCAGTCTCTGGGCGCCGACAGCGTGATAGTGCTTGAACCCCACTCCGAACTGCAACGCATCGAAAATTTCGCTGAGACTCTTGCTGCACGGATCGGGCAGGACGCCGCAGGTCAACCTTCATTACTGCTGATGGCGGCGACAAAGCGGTGCAAAGCGCTGGGCGCGCGGTTGAGTGTGCAATTGAACGCTGCGATGGTCAACGACGCCACAGCTGTCACCGTTGCCGACGGCAGCGTCTGGGCGGAACACCGTATGTACGGTGGTCTGGCGTTTGGCAAAGAGAAACTCAACGGCTCGCTCGCTATTATTACCCTCGCATCTGGCGTACTGGAGCCTGCGGCCGCAGATTCGTCACGCACCTGCCCGGTTGTCACTGCGGACTATATTGCACCGCGCCACGAGATCCGTTGCCTGGAACGCCGCGCGAAAACGCTGAGCAGTGTGGATCTGAGTAAAGCGAAACGCGTGGTGGGCGTTGGCCGTGGCCTGGCGGCGAAAGATGACCTTGCGATGGTACGAGAACTGGCCAGAGTGCTGGGTGCGGAAGTGGGTTGCTCGCGCCCGATTGCCGAAGGCGAAAACTGGATGGAGCGCGAACGTTATGTTGGCGTCTCCGGCGTACTGCTGAAATCCGATCTCTACCTGACGCTGGGGATTTCCGGGCAGATCCAGCATATGGTCGGCGGCAATGGCGCCAAAGTGATCGTCGCCATCAACAAAGATAAAAACGCGCCGATTTTCAATTACGCCGATTACGGTCTGGTGGGCGATATCTACAAAGTCGTCCCAGTCCTGATCGGTGAATTGAGCCACTAAGATACATATCCCGCAGGCGCTGCGGGAAGGGAGCATAACTCATGTCGGATGAAAAATTTGACGCCATCGTGGTGGGCGCGGGCGTGGCCGGAACGGTGGCGGCTTATGTGATGGCCAAAGCTGGACTGGATGTACTGGTTATTGAACGCGGCAACAACGCAGGCAGTAAGAATATGACTGGCGGCCGGCTCTACGCGCACAGTATTGAGCGCATCATGCCCGGATTCGCGCAACGCGCGCCCATTGAGCGCACGGTCACGCGGGAGAAAATCTCCTTTTTAACCGATGACAACGCCGTCACCCTCGATTTTCAACGCGAGAAATCTGAGCTCGCGGAGCAGGCCTCTCATACCGTGCTACGTAGCCGACTCGATCCGTGGCTGATGGAGCAAGCCGAAGAAGCGGGCGCGCAATTTATTCCGGGTGTCCGGGTGGATGCGTTGAGCCGTGAAGGCAATCAGGTCACCGGCGTGCAGGCAGGTGACGACATTCTTGAGGCCAATGTGGTGATCCTCGCTGACGGCGTCAATTCGCTGCTGGGACGTTCGCTGGGGATGGTGCCGGCGCCCTCGCCGCACCATTATGCCGTGGGCGTGAAGGAGCTGATTGGCCTGTCCTCCACACAGATCGACGATCGCTTTAATCTCTGCGGGAACGAAGGGGCTGCCTGGCTGTTTGCCGGTTCGCCGTCAAATGGCCTGATGGGCGGTGGTTTTCTCTATACCAATCGGGAGTCGGTGTCGATTGGTCTGGTTTGCGGGCTGGGAGAGATGGGGCAGGCCCGGAAAAGCGTACCGCAAATGCTGGAGGACTTTAAACAGCATCCAGTCATTCGCCCGCTGATTCAGGGCGGTAAATTGCTGGAATACTCGGCGCATATGGTGCCGGAAGGCGGTCTGGCGATGATCCCGCAACTGGTCAGCGATGGGGTGATGATCGTCGGCGATGCTGCCGGGTTGTGCCTCAATCTGGGCTATACAGTCCGCGGTATGGACTTAGCCATCGCTTCGGCGGAAGCTGCGGCCAATACCGCGATTGCCGCCAGACAGCAGCAAGATTTTTCGGCTCACGCACTTTCGGCCTATAAACGCGCGCTGGAGCAGAGCTTCGTGATGCGCGATATGCAGCATTTCCGCAAGCTCCCTGCCCTTATGGAAAACCCGCGTCTGTTTACCCAGTATCCGCAAATGGTGGCAGGCATCATGAATGATATGTTCACGGTTGACGGTAGCCCGAATCAGCCAGTGCGCAAAATGATGATGTCCCACATGAAGAAAATCGGCCTGTTGAATTTACTGAAAGACGGCATCAAAGGGGCGACCGCACTATGAGCCAGGAGAATAACGTTAACGTTGACGTCAAACTGAACGTCAATAAATTCCATGTTGATGAAGGCCATCCGCACATTATTCTGGCCGATAACCCCAACATTGATGAGTTTCGCAAACTACTGAACGCCTGCCCTGCCAACCTCTACAAGCAAGATACGCAGGGCAATATCCATTTCGACTGCGCCGGTTGCCTTGAATGCGGCACCTGCCGTGTGCTGTGTGGGGAAACCATTCTCGAACACTGGGACTACCCGGCAGGCACCTTCGGCGTTGACTTCCGCTACGGTTGAGCCCAAATCCGCCTGAAATTCATGCAAAGACATCCACTGTATACCCTAAATAATTCGAGTTGCAGGAAGGCGGCGACGCAGTGACAAATTCGTCGGGAACGAATTTGCCCAACCGAAGGTTGGCCTCCGGTGAGAGGGCCCCGAAGGGGTAAGGCTCAGGGATGAGCCGAATAAAAAAGCTAACGCACATGCAGCTTGAAGTATGACGGGTATTTAACGGTTTATTGGCCAGGAAGAGTCCATGAGTGTCACGATAACGTTTAATGCTGAACGTCGGAAAGCGTACCGACGGCAAGGATATTGGGGCGATGCATCGCTGGGCGATTACTGGCACCAGACCCTGCGCGCGATGCCGGACAAACTCGCCGTGGTGGATAATCATGGTGATTCATACACCTATACAGCGCTTGATCATGCGGCAAGTTGCCTGGCGACATGGTTGCTTAACAGCGGTATTCAACCGGGCGATCGCGTCGCGTTTCAGCTACCGGGCTGGTGTGAATTCACGGTGATTTATCTGGCCTGCCTAAAAACCGGCGCGGTGTCTGTGCCGCTGCTGCCCGCCTGGCGTGAAGCGGAACTGGTGTGGGTATTAAATAAATGTCAGGCAAAAATCTTCTTTGCCCCGACGCTGTTTAAGCAGACGCGTCTGGTCGATTTGATCCTGCCACTGCAAAACCAGTTGCCCTGGCTACAACGCATTGTCGGCGTGGATAAGCTGGCACCGGCAACCACGTCGCTTAGCTTCCGCCAACTGGTGCAGGAGAACGCCCCACTGATCGCACCGCGCGAAGTTCACGGTGATGAACTGGCCGCCGTGCTGTTTACCTCCGGCACCGAGGGAATGCCGAAGGGCGTGATGTTAACCCACAACAATATTCTCGCCAGTGAACGAGCCTACTGCGCGCGGTTGAATCTCACCTGGCAGGATGTGTTTCTGATGCCTGCACCACTCGGCCATGCAACCGGCTTTTTGCACGGCGTCACCGCGCCCTTTCTGATCGGTGCTCGCAGCGTATTGCTGGATATTTTCACCCCGGAGGCCTGTCTCACACTGCTGGAGCAACAGCGCTGCACCTGTATGCTCGGTGCCACGCCGTTTGTGTATGACATCCTGTGCGCCGTCGGCAAACAGCCCGCCGATCTTTCATCGCTGCGTTTCTTTCTTTGCGGTGGAACCACTATCCCCAAAAAAGTGGCACAGGGCTGCCAGCAGCTTGGGATCAAGCTGTTAAGCATTTACGGTTCGACGGAGAGTTCGCCCCACGCGGTGGTGAATCTCGATGATCCGCTGCCGCGCATGATGAATACCGATGGCTATGCCGCTGCCGGCGTGGAAATTAAGGTGGTGGACGAGTCGCGCAAAACGCTGCTGCGCGGTATGGAAGGAGAAGAGGCCTCGCGCGGCCCGAATGTGTTTATGGGCTATCTGGATGAGCCGGAACTGACCGCACGGGCGCTGGATAATGAGGGTTGGTACTACAGTGGCGATCTCTGCCGGATGGACGACGCGGGCTATATCAGTATTACCGGGCGTAAAAAAGATATCATCGTTCGCGGCGGCGAGAACATCAGCAGCCGCGAAGTGGAAGATGTGCTGTTACAGCATCCGGCCATTGAGGATGCCTGTGTGGTGGCGATGCCCGACGAGCGTCTGGGGGAACGATCATGCGCTTACCTGGTGCTGAAAACGCGGGAACCGTCGCTACGCCTGGAGGATGTGGTGGCCTTTTTCAGCCGTAAGCGGATGGCGAAGTATAAATATCCAGAGCGCATCGTCATCGTCGATAAGCTGCCCAGAACATCATCCGGTAAGATCAAAAAGTTCCTATTGCGCCAGGACATCATCCAGCGGCTGAACAAAGAGAATGACTGCACCAGCCCGCAAAAGCGCTACTCGCATTCGTAGCGTTGTATAACATCCTTAAATGACGCCTGGTAAACAAATAATAAGCGTCGTTTCTGATCCTGTGGCAATGCGACCTGTCGGTTACGTTGCCACAGAATTTATTAACATGTATCGATCGAGACTGAAGGTTAACCGCAGAATCAACAGACAGGGAATTCGGTCACATCCTCTCAGTACCGAGTACATATTAATTATTAATGTAATGACAATACGAATTTCATTTATTTTGGCCGAAGATAAATATGCTTGCTTACATATCGCGTTGCTGGATAATCCCTATTATTAATAGTTAGAGCCTATCCCACCATAATTAACCTCTGCTTTAAAGTCATTTCCTAAGAAATTACGTGGTATATTCAACTATCCAACCACGTTTTAGCGTAAACGACGCCCGACGCCAACGGCTCTCTTCGCGACGCTCAGAAGCAGTACAAGCGCTTACGTCTGCTAAACTGCGTTACCAGAGCGAGAGAAATCCGAGAGTAAAAAATAATAAATCGCATTACGTTTTATGAGATGTGTGCACATGACAGGTTTGTCCATGATGTGTAACATTCATGCAGTACAAGTAAGGCATTTTCGGAAGGAAATCAGTAAGAAACAACCGATGGGGTGAAGTGGCGGAGAGAGGGGGATTTGAACCCCCGGTAGAGTTGCCCCTACTCCGGTTTTCGAGACCGGTCCGTTCAGCCGCTCCGGCATCTCTCCGTTCAGATGGTTGCCATGATGCCAGGTAATTTGGCATTTTAACAGACCCTGTCCCGTTAATTTGGTTCAAGTGGCGAGTTTGCGAGCAAAACGATGATTAAGTGGCCCTGGAAAACAAAGGACTCCGCTGATGAGGCGGCGTTCCCGTGGGAAGAAGCACTAAACGCCCCGGTATTAGCAAATCTATCGCCTGATGAGCAGGTTAAACTTGTTCAGCTTGCGGATCGCTTTTTACAGCAAAAGCGGCTGGTTCCGCTACAAGGATTCGAGCTGGATGCCTTAAGGAGCGCGCGCATTAGTCTGCTCTTTTGTCTGCCCGTGCTGGAACTGGGCCTCGAATGGCTGGATGGTTTTCACGAAGTGTTGATTTACCCGGCACCGTTCGTGGTGGACGATGAGTGGCAAGACGATATCGGCCTCGTACATAACCAGCGCATGGTACAATCCGGTCAGAGCTGGCAACAGGGGCCGATCATCCTTAACTGGCTCGACATTCAGGATTCGTTTGATGCTTCCGGCTTTAATCTGATTATTCACGAAGTGGCGCATAAGCTGGATGCACGTAACGGCGACAGAGCAAGCGGCATCCCGCTGATCCCGCTGCGTGAAGTGGCTGGCTGGGAACATGATTTACGCGCAGCTATGGATAACATTCAGGATGAAATCGATCTGGTGGGAGAAAGCGCAGCCAGCATTGATGCCTATGCTGCAACCGATCCCGCAGAATGTTTCGCCGTGCTGTCGGAGTATTTCTTCAGCGCTCCCGAACTTTTCGCCCCACGTTTCCCGGCATTGTGGCAGCGCTTCTGCCACTTCTACCAGCAGGATCCGCTCAACCGCCTGCGCGGCCAGACCGGCGGTTACACCGAAGGGATAAACCAGATACATTAAAACTGCACATTGCGCTTTAATTAGCCAATTGAATCAGCGGGTTAAATTTAGTATTGACACACCAGTACGGGGCCAGTACTATGCGCCCCGTTCACACGATTCCTCTGTAGTTCAGTCGGTAGAACGGCGGACTGTTAATCCGTATGTCACTGGTTCGAGTCCAGTCAGAGGAGCCAATTTAAGGGAAGCAGACGTTCAAAAACGTCTGCTTTCTTGCTTTTGATTAATTGGTTATCCCCTTCGTTAAGTTCATCCTCATCCATTCAAAACCATACGCTTTTGCTGATAAAAATACGGAGAAAGCTGGTTCCGTAAGTATCTCAGCAAAACGAACCATCCACTTTTAGAGATCTTCCAACATACTGATTATGTCCCTTGAGGAGATCGCCATGCGTAAAACCTGCAGGGATGGCTGTTTTACGCGTATGACAGAATATGTAAGCAAGTCGAGGCACATGTTTTTGGTGAAAGAGCAAGACCACACTGGAGCGTCTTCTGAATCTGCTGTCGGCCTTTGACGTAGTGGTATGGATGACGGATGGGTGGCCGCTGTATGAGTCGCGCCTGAAGGGAAAACTGGACATTATCAGCAAGCTACGCAGCGTATTGAGCGATATAACCTGAGTCTGAGGCTGCATCTGGCAAGATTGAGCAGGAAGTCACTGTCGTTTTCGAAATCAGTGGAAGGGCATGACAAGGTTATCGGGCATTACCTGACGATAACGCATTACCAATAAATTGGAGTCATTACCGCATTTTGTAAGACACTGTATCTTGAATGTAATCTTGAATGTAATCTTGAATGTAATGATGGGGGATAGTATATTGGTAACTGGATTTCAAGATTGAATGGAATATGAATTTTATAATTCCTTACATGACAGAAAATAGTTGTTTAAAATTTCTGGAGGGTTATAAGATGTATGAATCGAAGAATATGCCATTAATTTCATTCTGTGCGTTCTTAAAACGTATGGTATTACATTTTGGTGTTGCAAGTCTCTTGGTTATCATTACTTTGATAATAGGCGCTGTTGGGCATGTGATTATTGATAACAGCATAGACTGGCATGATGCAGCATTGAATAGTGCGTTTATAGCCAATGGAATTGGTCCTTACATCGTACCACAAGATATATCAGGAAAAATATTTTTTGCTATCTATGGTATGTTTACCAGTCTGATTTTTATGACCACATTGGGTGTTGTTTTGGCCCCAATTGCTCACCGAATATTACATCGATTTCACCTTGATAATGAGGAGACTCAATAACAGATATGTAGTAGCCCCCATTTAAACCGGACACTTCATCAATAAGACATAGTCATAGAGCTATATTTAAGGAGGAGTGTACTGTGCAAAGAATCGAAGTGATCACTGGCGAGCAAAAACGCCGTCGTTATACTCCCGAAGAGAAAGCCTGTTTTGTTACGCTCGCCATGCAGCCCGGCATTCAAGACTGAGATCGGCAAACATCTGTTTCAGACGGCGATTCTCCTCCTCCAGATCTTTCATCTTTTTGATATCAGATGCTTCCATACCGCTAAACTTCGCTTTCCAGTTGTAGTACGAGTGTAGTCCCTACTTTTTTTTACCTTCACAGCCGGATAATCTTCTGCGCCGCCAGCTTCCCTGAGTTAAATTCCCCTTTCATGCATCCTGCTTTCCAAAAAGGTTTTCACCTGCCGATGGGCGCTGTAGTCTCATAAGTGGCTTTGATTTTGTTGCAAGCTATGTGAGTAACCTTTTCCCTATACAAAAAACTAGAAAAATTTGGAAATTTGAGGAACAGACAGGACAATTATGGATTCCACGCTCATTACAACCCACCCCGATGAGGAAACCCCTTCACTCAACCGTGCCCGTCGCGCTGCCTGGGGTAGCTTTGCCGGTGCGGTCGTCGACTGGTATGACTTTTTACTCTATGGCATTACTGCGGCGCTGGTGTTTAACAAAGAGTTTTTCCCGCAGATCGATCCGGCAATGGGTACGCTTGCCGCCTTCGCAACCTTCGGCGTCGGTTTTTTATTCCGCCCGCTGGGCGGCATCATTTTCGGTCATTTTGGCGATCGTCTGGGCCGTAAACGCATGCTAATGATGACCGTCTGGATGATGGGCATCGCCACGGCCTGCATCGGTATTTTGCCTTCGTTCACCACCATTGGCTGGTGGGCACCCGCGCTACTGGTTACTTTGCGTGCACTCCAGGGCTTTGCCGTTGGCGGCGAATGGGGCGGCGCGGCACTGCTCGCCGTTGAGAGCGCACCCGCAGGCAAAAAAGCGTTTTACAGCAGCGGCGTGCAGGTAGGATATGGCGTCGGTTTGCTGCTCTCTACCGGGCTGGTGTCGCTGATCAGTAACATGACCAGCAACGAACAGTTTCTTAGTTGGGGCTGGCGTCTGCCTTTCCTGTTCAGTATTGTGCTGGTGCTCGGTGCATTGTGGGTGCGTAACGGCATGGAAGAGTCCAGTGAATTCGAACATACGCAGGCGCAATCCGCAAAACAGCAGAAAAAACGGCCGCCGGTATTTGAAGCGCTGGTCCGTCATCCGGGCGCGTTTTTGAAGATTATCGCCCTGCGCCTGTGCGAACTGCTGACCATGTATATCGTGACCGCTTTCGCACTGAACTACTCGACGCAAAACCTCGGCCTACCGCGCGAGCTGTTTTTAAATATCGGTCTGTTGGTCGGCGGTATCAGTTGCCTTACCATCCCGCTGTTCGCGTTACTGGCGGATCGCTACGGGCGTCGCCGTATCTATATTACCGGCGCGTTGCTCGGCGCACTGAGCGCGTTCCCGTTCTTTATGGCGCTGGAAGCACGTTCAATTTTCGGCGTGGTGTTCTTTTCGCTGATGTTGGCGAATATCGCCCACGATATGGTGGTCTGCGTACAGCAACCGATGTTCACCGAAATGTTCGGTGCAGGGTACCGCTACAGCGGCGCGGGAGTGGGCTATCAGGTTGCAAGCGTGGTGGGTGGAGGCTTTACGCCATTTATCGCGGCCGCGCTGGTGACGTTCTCCGGTGGCGAGTGGCATTCTGTGGCGATGTATCTGATGGCAGGTTGCCTGCTTTCGGCGCTAACCGCGATGTTGATGAAAACAGCGCAACGGCATAAACAGTAATTAAGAAGAAACAAAAGACGCAGCCGTTCATAAGCTGCGTTTTTTTTAAATCTGGTAATCAATCACCGCTTCATCCGGCTCCATTACCTGACGTTTAATATCGTCCACCGACAGCCCGGCATTACACAACTCGATAAAGCGCCACACGTAATTGCGCTGTAGCTGACCTCGTTTCAGCCCCAGCCACACAGTGTTGGCGTCAAACAGATGCTGCGTATTCAGCCGCACCAGCTTAGCCTCTTCGTTCTCGCCGCTCGATTGCTCTGCCACCAGCCCGACACCCAGCCCCAGCTCCACATAGGTTTTAATCACATCCGAGTCCTGCGCACTGAGCACCACATCAGGGATTAACCCCTTGCGGCCAAACGCTTCATCAATACGTGAACGCCCGGTGATCCCCTGGCGGTAAGTAATCAACGGCCAGCGGCTGATATCTTCCAGCGTTAGCGGCGAGCACTGCACCAGCGGGTGATCCTGCGGAACCAGTAAGCTGTGATGCCAGCGGAACCACGGGAAAGCCGCCAGCGAACTGTCGTTGCTTAAGCGTTCACTGGCGATACCAATATCCGCTCCGCCGTTATGCAGTAGCGACTCGATTTCCTGCGGCGTTCCCTGAATTAATTCCAGACGAACTTCCGGAAACAGCGCGCGGAACGATTTGATCACCGCCGGCAAGCTGTAACGCGCCTGCGTATGTGTGGTGGCGATGGTTAACACGCCAGAGGTGTCATTGGTGAAGAGATCGGCGAGTCGCCGAACGTTGCTCGCCTCATTGAGGATACGCTCAGCAATCACCAGCAATGCTTTACCCGGTTCAGTCATTCCCAGCAACCGTTTGCCACGGCGGATGAAAATCTCAATCCCCAGTTCTTCTTCAAGCTCGCGGATATGACGGCTGACGCCTGACTGCGACGTGTAAAGCATGTTGGCGACTTCGGTCAGGTTGTAATCCTGCCGCGCCGCCTCGCGGATTATTTTTAATTGCTGGAAATTCACTCTTTCCTCCAGGCCGATCAGACATAACGCTATTGTTAAAGTCTGTGGCCTGGCAGAACAAATAATAAAAACCAGCACCTTATTCCATTAAGGAATAATCACTAGCTCACCAACTGCAACTCATGGCTTTCCATCGCCGGACGGCTGACTAAAGACATTAAAATATCTTTTACCGCCTGTGCTTGTGGTGACAACGAGCCGCGGGCCGAAACATTCAGCGACAGCGGCAGGTTCATAGATGGTGTGGTAATACGTGCCATCCAGCCGTTGGTTGCGCCGCACAGCGAACGCGCGGCTGATTCCGGCAATACGGTAACGCCCATTCCGCTGGCGATTGCTGCGGTCAGCGTGGCAATTGATTCGATTTCCCCAATGATTTTTGCCGTCAGACGGCGCAGAGAGAACGCTTCATCCACGCGCAGACGCACAGCGCTATAGTCACGCGGCAGGAACAGATTCATTTCAGCGACCGCGGTTAAATCCACGCTCTGCCCCGGACAATCACGGGTACCGACCAGATAGAGGTCTTCTTTCAGCAGCGGCAGGCTATTGATTCCCGCACCCGGCGCGCGTTCATACAGCACCGCCATATCCAGTTGACCACTCAACAATTTATCATTCAGCACCGCGCCGCTGTTTTCATGCAGATAGACCGCCACTTCGGGCAGCTCGTTACGCACCGCCTGTAATAATGGCATGGTGACCGAAGACGCTGCCGTGCCTGGCGCAAGGCCGATAGAAACCTGGCCGCGCAAACACTGGCCGACGTTGTTCACCGCCAGTTGTGCCTGTTCACACTGACGCAAAATCATGCGCGCATGGGTATAGAGAATTTTGCCTGCTTCCGTCGGCGTTACGCCCCGTTTAGTGCGGATCAGCAACTGCTGATCCAGTTCACCTTCCAGAGTGGCGACTTGCTGACTCAGCGCGGGTTGCGCAATATGCAATACTTCGGCTGCCTGAGTCAGGCTTCCAATATCGACGATTTTTACGAAGTATTTCAGTCGTCTTAAGTTCATTTTGCCTCCTGTAAGGGATACCAATGCCAACGCCGGTTGTTATGATGTCGGAGGAGTTGCAATATGCTTGCCAGTTTTAGTTAAGGATTCAATTAACCCTTAACAGGCTGGATAATAAGAGTTTCTAATTACAATGCCGGGTATTATCACTGAAACACGGTTTGATAACTGCCCCATTAGGGGTAATTTGCACCATACTAGTGCATATACCGGCTTATTGAGCTGGCGCACACGCAGGTTGCCCAAATTGTCAGCAAACGATCGCCCTCAGGCGATCCACCCTTTGACAAGGTCGGGCGTGACCGATAATATGCGCCCCGTTCACACGATTCCTCTGTAGTTCAGTCGGTAGAACGGCGGACTGTTAATCCGTATGTCACTGGTTCGAGTCCAGTCAGAGGAGCCAAATTTATATTTTCATGCATCTTCACGAATCTTTATACGATTTAGATTCAACAAGTTAGTGTGAAAAGTCTTCCCGATGCATTTTCATTTCCCTCTCTGCATCGGGCAAGATTGGTGGTCTGATTTGGGGTCATTTCAGTTCGATTATGGAGTGACCACCATATGTCTCTGAACGACACTAAAATCCGCAGCTTAAAACCATCCGCTAAACCTTTCAAAGTTTCCGATTCCCATGGTTTGTACCTTATATATGACCTCATTCGGCCTGAGCTGGCCGGGAAGTTTCCTTGTTAAATGCCCGCTTCCCGGCTCCCATCAGAAACTGTGCCCAACCGGCTCTCTGCTAAGGACCGAGTGTAGTTTATCCACCACCACTCGAATCCTGGGCGAGAGGTTTCTTGAAACAGGCTACAGCGCCGTAAACCGGGTCAGCGAACTGCTCCCCTGGCGCGTCACGTTGCCTGAAGAGTAATCCTCGTCGTCAATACGGCTCTCGCTGGACGCTTACGCATTACCGATCATATATTCCTTCACCAAATTATTTGAAATAACTTTCCCGCACAGGCGTTAACGCCGCACCAATCGCCGCGCAGTCTCCATCAATCAGACTCAGCATAAGATTGGGCTTCTCCGCAGAAATTTCCCAGCGCATATCCGCTTTTACCCAGGGGAGCGCCAGAAACATCTCTCCAAGATTACGGGGAAGTTCACCGCCCAACACGATCGCCTGCGGATCAATGACTGCGTACATGGCATCAATAGCACGATACAGGTTAGGTGTAACCTCTCTCACCCAGGACTGGGCAATCGGCCAGCCGGGATCAAATTTTTCATTCAGCTCACGTATACCATTGATTTCGATTCCGCCGGCGTTCAGGCGCTCAATCAGGATCCCCAGCGCCGGACGTGAACGACCCTCTTCCGGCGAAAAGATGCGACTGATCTCACCGGCATTGCCAAATGCCCCCTGAAATGGCTTACCGTTAATGACGATACCGCCGCCGAAACCATAATTGAAGGACAGATAGCCGAATGTATCGTATTTCAGTCCTGCGCCCAGGAAGGCCTCCGCCTGTGCCCCGGTGGTGGCGTTGTTTTCGATCCATACAGGCCTTTCAAACAGCGATGAGATTTCACGATTAAGATCCATCCCAAGCCAGTTTTTAAGCGGTGCCGGAGGATTAAAATACTTCCGCGAAGCATAGAGAAAACCCGCCATGCTGTATCCGATACCGGCGATCTTTCGCGGGTCTATGTTGTGATGACGCAGGGTTTCCAGATAGTGATACTTGATATCCAGTAACGTTCTTGCAGGCTCAGCGGGATTAACATCCAGCAACTGGTAATCCACAACGCTACCGCGGAAATCCACAAGGCTTACCGCCACACAGTCTGAGTTAATGGATATGCCATAGCCGTAACGCGCCAGCGGATTAAGAGTGAGTGCCGGGCTGGGTTTGCCTCTTCCCTGGGGGATTGATGCACCGACATTTAAAAAACCGCCCTCTGACAGCGAGTCCACAATGCGATGCACGGAGGATTGGTTGAGAATTGTCTGAGAGACTAACGAGGAACGTGAAATACCGTCGTTTCTGCGTACCAGCTCAAGAATGAGTCTTTCATTACGATTTAATTCAACCTCATTGACATTGGTATCTCCGTGAAGCACCACTTTTTCTCCTGTGTAACGAGACTGGAACAGTCATACTTTAACACATTTTTATGCAATGCGAATTATAAGAATTTTACCGTAATGTGCTCTGCAATGATGTTCACAGGGATATATTCCCCACGTCTTTCCGTCATAAATAATTCATAAAAAAAGCACAAACTAAATATAGTGCATTACGCATTATATTTTGACGGGGTATCCCCGGCAGAGACGGAGAGGAGGCAGTCACTGTCTGCGTATCCACATGGCAGGAACAAGAGGACAAAAATGCATACAAGAAGAGAGAAAGCTGAACGGATAGCGCTTGAGGCTTCAGCCCTTGCGTTACGTTATTTCGAACAACTCACGGAGCTTCAGATTTATGAAAAGCGGCCTCAGGATGTATTCAGCCAGGCAGACTGTGAGGTTGAAAATCTGGTCAGGGAGATGATTGAGGCGTACTTCCCGGGAGAGAAAATCATTGGCGAAGAGCATGGCGGTGAGCTCAGCGACAGTTTCTGGTCTGTCGATCCTATCGACGGAACGAGTAACTTTCTCTGCGGTTCGCCGCTGTGGGGTATTTCCATCGGGTATGTTGTCGGAGGAGAGCCGGTATTTGGTGTCATCGTGCACCCGGTGCTTCAAATCATGCTGAGCGGAGGCAAAGCGTGTGGTCTGTATCTGAATCAGCAACCTTTCAGGCGCCCCGGCCGCGCGGCATCACTGAAAACGGTGGCAATCGGTGACAGTCCCTCCTGGGATTTCACTCATCAGCTCGGTATCGAAAAAGCTTACCGTGCGCTTGAGTGGAACATCGTACGCTATCGCTGCGCGACCATCGGTATTTCCTTTAGTGCGCTGGGCTATGTGAGTGGATATCAGGAGTGTTTCAGCAGTATGTGGGATGTTTCAGCGGGTTATGCCATCTGCCAGGCCGCCGGGCTTGATGTCAGCCTTTATGGCGCTCAGGAAAAATGCCAGACGCACGTCTGTATCGGTACCGCGGGAGTCAACGCGGTTTCAGCACCATTCATACCTCACCCCTGTTTTACCTCGTCTCTCTGACCGCCGTTTTTCCACACCATTTCCTTTCACATGATGGCGGGATAGCACAAGGAGCTATCCCGTTCGCCGGCATGCGCGCTCTTCAAATAAAGCCTTACCATTTAATATCAATCGTTAAGCATTAAAATACACATGCGATTCACGAATTCTATGTTGTGAATTATTTCATGTAATTGATTTTATTGAGTTTTAAATTCTTAATCAATTATTAATCGGAATGAAATTGCCTGAATTAACGCCACTACTTTATTATGCGATTCGCATTATAAATCTGCATCTACTGAGGAAAACCGGTGAACACACTTGAGATCCATGATGCCCGGCTGGCGTTTGGTGATTTTATCGTACTGGATGGTATTACCCTCCGGGCGGCAAAAGGCGAATTCGTTTCGCTGCTGGGCCCGTCGGGTTGCGGTAAGACCACATTACTCAAAGCCATTGCGGGTTTTTACCCCCTGGACAGCGGCAGTATCGTGATTAATCAGCAGGATATGCGCCCTGTTAAACCGGAACATCGTGATACCGCCATGTGCTTCCAGTCGTATGCACTTTTCCCGCACCTCACCGTTGCGGAAAACATCGGTTTTGGTCTGAAACAGAAAAAAACGGATAAAGCGGGAATAAATGAATGCGTGACGAAGATTGCGGAGCAGGTTTCGCTTAACGCCCATTTGCAAAAAATGCCATCGCAACTTTCAGGCGGGCAGCAGCAGCGTGTGGCGCTGGCGCGGGCCCTGGCGGTGCGTCCGGAAATCATGCTCTTTGATGAACCACTTTCTAATCTGGATGCCTGCCTGCGTGACCAGGTCAGACTGGAGATCAGGCAGCTGCAACGCCAGCACGGTTTTACGGCAGTGTATGTCACACATGATCGCGCTGAGGCCTTATCCATGTCAGATGTTGTGGTCGTGATGAACGGCGGGGTCATCGAGCAGGCAGGTACTCCGGAAGAAGTTTATTTCCATCCTGTAAATCGTTTTGTCGCCGGCTTTGTGGGGCAGGCCAATTTTATGAAGGCGCGGGTTGTTTTAAGAGATGAGGCGCGGGGATATTACCATATCGACTGCGTACTCGGTCTGATGGAAGTGAACAGCCCGACGCCGCCGGTAGCCGATATGGTTTATGCCTTCTGGCGTCCTGAGGATGCTCTGCCGGGGAAGACAGACAACAGTCTGAATTGCCGGTCATTTGAAGTTAGCGCCGTCAGCTTTCTGGGCAATCTGTCCGAACTCCAGGTATCTCCCCCCGGACATCATCAGACCGAATCCCCCTGGCTTATTCAACTGGTGGGGCACAACTGTATTCGTAAAGGTGAACAGGTCGACTTTACCATCCCACCTGACAAAATTCGCTTTTTACAGGAGAGCTGTGAATGAAGCCGCAAAAAAAAGCGATGCTGCTGGGCTGGCTTATGGCGCTTCCCGCGGTTGCACCGGTCATCATCGTAATGACACTAATTGCGGCGATGGCGATGCTCCAGTCGGTATCCGTGCTGAGCTTTGGTGAGAAAGCGCAGTTCACCTGGCACTACTGGTCCACTATCCTGAATGATGAACTGCTGTGGCGAGCTACAGCTTACTCATTAAAGATTGGGTTTGTCAGCGCCTTTCTCTCCGTAGCCCTGGCCGTACCGCTGGCACTCTGGTTGAGAAAGCCGTTTCCGGGTTCATCGGTAATGAGTGTGATGTTAAAGGCGCCGTTAATGATCCACGGTCTGGTCGCAGCCATGCTGTTTATTAACCTGATCTCCTGGCAGGGATTTATTAACCTCGGCCTGATCAAGCTGGGTATCATTTCGCATCCGTTGCGGATGCAGAATGATCGGTGGGGCGTGGGCGTGGTCATCCTACAGGCCTGGAAGCAGCTACCGTTTGCACTGTTGATCATTTCCGGAAGCATACGGGGTATTGGCAATGAAATTATGGATGCCGCACGTGATTTAGGAGCAGGCATGTGGGCCCGCCTGCGGCAAATTGTTCTGCCATTATCCCTCAGGGCGATACAGATTTCTCTCATTTTGATTTTTATCGGCGCCCTTGGTGATTTCTCCTTCCAGGTTGTCGCCGGTCCGGTCAGCGACTTTTCGCTTGCGCAATATATGCTTCGTTTCCCTGAACTCAGTGCGCAAGGCTGGAATCAGGCGGCTGTGGTTGCGGTCATTCTGATGGTCACAGCGCTCTCAGGCGCCATCGTTATTGCCGGTGTGGCAAAACTGGTACAGAAAATCTGCGAGGATCGGTGATGAAAGCTCGCACCTCTTTATCTCCTCTGCGTATTCTCAGCATGATTTTGCTCAGCGCAATATTTATGCTGTGGCTGGTCATCCCGTTAATCCTGACCATATTATGGTCACTGGTAGATAAGGCGCATCCGTGGGCCTGGCCGGATGCGTTACCGCCTGTGTTATCGCTGGGGCGCTGGGTGGAGGTCTGGACCACCACAGCCCTGCCTCAGGCGCTGAAAAACAGCTATCTGCTGGCGGCGTGCGTTTCGGTTTTGACACTGCTGCTGGCTCTGCCTGCCGCATGGGCATTCGGCAGAATGTCATTTGCAGGAAAAACGCTGCTGCAAAATGCCGTCCTGTTGCCACTGATTGTGCCTGGCTTTGTCATCGCGCTCTTTTTCTCCATGCTTCTTAATATTGTGGGGATACATGCGCGTTTCTGGGGAATTATCATCGGGCATACCCTGATTCTGATGCCTTATGCGGTGCGCATTCTGACTCTCTCTTTTTCATTGATCCGTCAGGATACACTCGACGCCGCCCGTGATTTGGGGGCGTCATGGTTAACACAATTTTGGGTCGCCAGTCTACCCACCCTGCGGCCCGGCATTTTTGCCACCCTGATCATTGTCTTCACACTCTCGATTGAGGAGTTTGCTATCAGTTTTATCGTTGGTGCGCCGGATTTTATTACTGTGCCGACGATTCTTTATTCCTATATCGGATATAACTTTATTCGCCCCAACGCCGCTGTGGTTTCCTTAATGCTGGTAGTACCCAATGTCATTCTGATGCTGATCGCGGAAAAGTTGCTTACGCATAATCCCGTTTCTTCTTTTTCAGGGAAAGGCTGATTAATTTGATTAACGAAAAACAGGAGCAAATATGTTCAGGAAAATCGTTGCAGGTTTATTAATAACATGGTCTGGACTAAGTTTCGCCCAGGATATAAATACGATGAACTGGCCGCAGATTATTGCAGAGGCTAAAAAAGAGGGACAATTAAGCTGGTTTCAATGGTATTACCAGGATCGTCTGAAAGAACAGGTCAGTCTGTTTGAAAAGAAATACGGAATTAAAGTCACCATCCCGGAGGGGACGCTGGCCGGTAATATTAATAAGCTTATGGCTGACCGTAATCGTGAAGAAGGGGATATCGATGTTATCTCCATCAATGGCGGCGGATTTGATACCGTTGCGCCACAGCAGACGCTTTTCGGCCCTATCAGGCGGTTACTGCCTGACAGCAACACGCTGAATTACAGCATTGAGGGCACCGACAGCAAAGGCTACAGCGTCGCTTTCTGGGGAAATCAGACCGGTCTGGCCTATGACTCACGCCGGCTCAAAGCGAGTGAGGTCCCACGTTCGCTACCCCAGTTGGAACGCTTTCTGGCTGCCCATCCGCAGGAGTTTGGTTTCAACGTGGAAAACGGCGGCTCCGGTCCGGCGTTCATTGAATCAGTGATGCGCAAACTGGTACCGAATTTCGATTTCACAAAAGGAGATGCAGAGGTTAAAAAACTGGCCGACCTTGCTCCCGCCTGGCGCTGGTTTAAAAAATACCGCCCGGATTATGTTATTACGGCCTCGAATGCGGACAGTGTGACACGGCTTGTAAGCGGAGAGTTTTTGCTGGTACCGGCGTGGGAAGACTATCTGGTTGGTCTGCAACACCATGGCGAAGTACCGGATTCAATCAAACTCTATATTCCGGACTTTGGCATGCCCGGCGGCGGCAACATGGTTGCGATTCCACGCAACGCGCCGCACAAAGCGGCGGCCCTGTTGTTTATCCACTGGCTGACTGCTCCCGATACGCAACAACAGCTGCAGCAAGTTTATGCCATTACACCACAGAATAAGGATGACAACCGGCAAGCCGGCCTTATCGGGTCTGCGGAGCGCGCCCATGCGACGACGTTCATGCCTAAGCCGCTCGGTGATGAGGTCAGAAACGAATTTTCCAGTCAGGTTTTACTTAAGTAAAGAACATTGTGCAAACAGGATGAAACAGATAATGCCGAAGAATCAAAGTGAAATGCCGTCCCCGCGGATTGTAAACTCCAGGCTGATTGCCCATCGCGGCGCGCCACTGCTGGCGCCGGAAAATACGCTGCCCTCCTTTCAGGCAGCGGTCGATAAAGGAGCAACCTGGATTGAAGTGGATGTAAAGCTGACGCGCGATATGCACCCGGTTATTATTCATGATGATGCCGTTAACCGCACCACCAGCGGCAAAGGCTATGTCGCTAATCTGACGCTGCAGGAAATCCGGGCGCTTGATGCCGGCATCGCGTACGGTCATATCTTTAAAGGGGTCAAAATTCCGACGCTGGCAGAAACCATTGGCTTTGTGCTGGATAAAGGAATCGGCCTGCAGCTCGAGCTTAAACCGACGTCGGGTCAGGAGACCGAAACGGCGGAGATTGCACTTCATCAGCTTAAATCTTTGTGGCCAGCGAATAATAATAGTCTGTTTATAAGCAGTTTTTCCGAACGATCGTTACAGATTGCGGAAAACATCCTGCCTGACGTTGCTCGCTGCCTTGCGGTGTGTGTTCCTCCTGAGGATCCGGCAGAACTACTGGAAAGAACCGGATGCCAGATTCTGCATTTCCTGGCGGATTTTGCCACCGACAATAATATTAAGCGGCTGGCCGATTCCGGAATTGAGTTTGCGATTGCAACGGTCAACGATCCTGTCGCAGCACGTCGGTATATTGACATGGGGGCACAAACTATTTTGAGTGATATTCCCGATCTGGAATTTTAATAACCATTATTCCTTATAATTTTATTATTCAAAGATAATTATATAATTACGCCAGTTATGCGATGGTTATTCATTTCATGGCTGGCAAGCTTTTATTTAAATAATGAAGGTAGCGACTCATACAGAAACGGTAATGAAACACCGGTTATGAGTTTTTTGCACTGTGTTGTTAATATCAAAGGGTATATAAAGATGCGATTGAATTTAAATAAAGCACTGCAGTGTTCATTTGTCTTTATTTTTTCCAGCCAGGCCTATTCAGCGGAAATATATAATAAAGATGGCAATCAACTGGACCTCTACGGAAAAGTCGATGCCCGCCACGTCTTTTCTGATAATGCCAGCGAAAATGGTGATAACACATACTCCCGACTGGGTTTTAAGGGGCAGACCCAGATTAGCGATACCCTGACCGGCTATGGCCAGTGGGAGTACAACTTCCAGAGCAATCACAGCGAGGGGGGAAGCGATGCTCAAACAGGCAACGCCACCCGTCTGGGCTTTGTCGGGCTCAATATAACGGACATCGGCTCCTTCGATTATGGACGGAACCTTGGCGCACTTTATACGGCTCTATCTTTCACCGATATGGCACCCATTTACGGCTCCGGTACGATGTCCAGTAATGATAACTTTATGTCAAAACGCGCAACGGGAGTGGCAAGCTGGCATTCACCCGACTGGGGTGGTCTGAAACTGACCCTGCAGTATCAGGGTAAAAATGATCGCAGTCAGGCAAAACTGGCTAATGGTGACGGTTATAGTGCAGGTTTTACGTACGATATTGCTGATGGGTTGTCTTTTGCTGCTTCTGGTATGAAAGCAAACCGCACTCTACAACAGAAGGCTGATGGTCAGGGCAGCGATGTGACCGCATGGGCGTCCGCACTGAAATATGATGCGAACCAAATCTATCTGGCGGCGATGTATGGCGAAGCAAACAGGGTTACCGCCTATGGGCAACAGTCACAGTTTGCGGACAAAACACGTAACGTGGAAGTTATCGCACAATATCAGTTCCTGAATGGTTTGCGTCCGTCTCTGGGATTTGTCATGCAGCGTGGAAATAATCTGCAAAATACTGATACGGCATCGGGCGTTAATCAGACGCTGCAGAAATATATTGAGATTGGTACGTATTATTATTTCAACAAAAACATGCTGATCTGTCTGGACTACAAAATTAACCTGCTCAGCGACAATGCGTTCACAAAGTCAGCCGCTCTGAGTACTAAAGATAGTATTGGAATGGGCATTACCTATCAGTTCTGATGTGTATCACCCGGCCATTCCCTCAGTGTTAAATAATTGACATTTAAAGAGGCTGATAACAGACCTATACGATAAATAATTCGAGTTGCATGACAAAACGGTTAACCGTTTCGATAAATCTGTCAGGAACAGATTTAAACGTCGCCAGGCGACGGTCCGTAAGGGCGAGTCTCATGGATGAGACGAGTCACTCAGGATCAACACCCATACAACCTGAATTATGACGATTATATATTAGATATTGTGCTCGCATTTTCGCCGGGGTAAGGCTGACGCCTTATCCGGCTCATAAAACATCATGTTATGAATTTCACCCAGGACCGTGCAAGCGACGCGCAGCCGGGAAATTCCGGCAAAGCGCACTTTGACAGTAATCGGCGACTGATAACCGTCAGCCTCTTACATTTTAAGCAGGTTATGACTTTCAGGCAGTACAGCGCCCTGACGAAGCAATGAAATGATGCTGCTTCCCTTGACTGTCACTGCGGCATGTTCTGTTGCGAAAGAAATATATCTTCTCTTAAACCTAAATAGTTCGGCTAAATGACAGATATCCGGGTCAAGGTCATATAAGCTACGGTACTAAAACAGACCTGAATTAATTCTGGAAATTTACCATAAGGTGATCATACGATGATCAAGCGTATCTTCCATTCATTTGTATGCTCTCCTTGTGACTGAAATTGGTGGTCATTTTGGTGGCCTTGACAGGTTGAACTTCCAGGTTTAGCTTGCTTATTAGCCAATTACTGGCTAAGGCGATCCCAGTCAGAGGAGCCAAATTTAAGAAGCCTGCTTTCGAGCGGGCTTTTTGCTTTTCACGCTTCTTTACGAATCCTGTGTGATTCGGATTCGCTAAGTTAGCGTGAAAAATCTCCCCGACTGATTCGCTGCGCCAGTCGCTTCATTTCCCGTTCCAGGATCCCCATACATTCCCCTTTCATGAATACCGTAAACCCATCCCCAAAAAACCAACGCCGATACAGTGCAGTTTTACGGCCACGCGACAGCAAAACCTGATGGCAATGCAGCCCGCAGTCCGTTATACAGAGGGGGCTGACGCTCCGGTTCAGGGAGCGTCAGTGTTTACACTACAAATCCGTAGTGAGAACCATCCGGCAGTTCAATATCGAGGCGTAGCTTGCCGCCAGTCGCTTCAACGTAGCGTTTCAGCGTGGAAAGCTTCAGGTCGCGCCCCGGTTTTTCCATTCCTGCAACGGTAGGTTGCCTGATGCCCAGCGCCTGCGCCATTTCAACCTGCGTTTTCTGTACTTTCTCGCGCAGTTCGGCAAGGTGAATGTTGAGCAGGATGTCCGTCGCCATCGCCTGAGCTTCAGCCACGACTTCAGGTTTTTCATCCGCAATAAGCTGTTCCAGCGTTCTGCCCATCGCGTTACTCCTTCTCTTTTATTGTGTTCAGCCAGCTCGTGAATTCCCGGTCTGCAACCGGGAGCACCTCATCGTAAAAACGTTTTTCATTGCCGACCTTATTTCCGGCACAAAGTACAATGCCGGTACGTGTTGGATCAAAAACGAAAAATGCCCGTATCGGATCGCCCCGGCTCTGAATGCGCAACTCTTTCATGTTGCTAAAGCGGGAGCCTCTCAGCGTATCGGCATAAGGTCTGGACAAACCCGGCCCCTTTTCCCGCAGGACCAACAAGGCTGCAAGTACGCTGGCCCGATCGGTATCATTGAGCGAGGAAAACCAGTGATCAAACGTATCCGTTGTTTTAATCGTCCACACGGGATCTCCTGAATAATATAGGTTAAATACTATATAGGTGTAAAGCTATAAAAATGATTATGAAACGATGGAATGAGGGATTCATTCGTCGTTACTGCAAAGCTGAAGATGCATTCGGGTATTTCAGTGAATGGCATGCACGGCATTCACCGTTTTACGACCTATGCCGAAGAACCAGTCCAGGTATTGACGCAATGTGAAGAGTGACCTTAACTGCAACGCAGTCCGACATTTTCAAAGGTTGCGCAATTTTTCGCTCTGCCAACCTTCTGTCGCTGTTTACGATCACCTTTAATACGATGGCAGTTACACAGAATTATTTATCCGGCCCTGGGTTATCCGTGCTCCGCTTAAAGATTCATCGCCTGCTGCCGATAAACTTTGTGCAGTTATATTCACAACTGTTCTTTGGTTGTTTTTTCTACAACACAGGATGATCGAAATGGACCCGATACAAATTGCCTCTCTGGCCAGCAGCCTGGACTCCTATCAGCTTGATGGGCAGGTCAGTACGCTGGTGCTCAAAAAGGCGCTGGATGCTCAGAAGTCAATGGCTTCCGATATTATTCAGCAGATCCCTCAGTTACCGTCCAACCCGGCAATTGGTCGTAATATCAATACGACGGCCTAGTCCGGTCTACCCACGGGCGCGAAAGGGAAGCCACTACGCCTGTCGGTAACATACCTCTGCAAGGCCCGCGATTTTGCGGGCCTTTTTCATGCTCTTAGCTTGCTTAGCATTGATAATCGGCGTAGCCTGTAGCGAATTAAAACCTATCGGTCTAAATTATGAGTAACGAAACAGCAGCGCTGGCAAAACCCCGTCGCGGGCGGCCGCCAAAGGTAGAACGCGACTTCACGGATACCCGCCAGGAGTTGATTCGTTCCGGTCTCGAAGTGATCACCGAAACCGGCTATTTAGCGGCCGGAATTGAAGCGGTGATCAAAAACATCGCCGTACCAAAGGGCTCGTTCTACCACTGCTTCAAGAGCAAGCAGGAATTCGGTATGGCGGTGATCGACGCCTATGGCTGTTTTTTCGCGCATAAACTCGACAAATTTTTACTCGATACGCAACACGCCCCGCTGCAACGGATAGAGGCCTTTGTGCTGCATGCCGGTCAGGGGATGACGAAATACGATTTCCGCCGCGGCTGCCTGGTCGGCAACCTGCTCCAGGAAACACCGCTTTTACCGGAAACCTTCCCCGAACGCCTGCGGGCGATCCTCAACGCATGGGAAAGCCGTGTCGCAGCCTGCCTGGACGAGGCAAAACTGCGCGGCGAGTTGGCGACAGACGTACCGCCCAGCGAACTGGCGCGCCAGTTCTGGTCCGGTTGGGAAGGCGCAGTGATGCGCGCCAAACTGTTCCGCTCGGTAGATCCCCTCAACCAATTCTGGGCGTTCTTCCGGCACAGTATTACAGCGAAATAACACCTGCACAGGACGGCAAAACTGCCGAATAATCAACGTTATCCGACGAGGAAAACGCAGTCATGAAAGCATTAGTTCTGGAACAGCTTGAGAATAAAACCCTGGCGGAAGTCAAAGACGTGGCGCTGCCCGCGCTGGCCGAGGGCGATGTCCGGGTCGATATTGACTGGTCCAGTCTCAACTACAAAGACGCGCTGGCCATCACCGGTAAAGGCAAAATCATTCGCCAGTTCCCGATGGTGCCAGGCATCGATTTTTCCGGCCGCGTCAGTGAAAGCCGCGACCCGCGCTTTGTGCCGGGCCAGGCGGTTATTCTGACCGGTTGGGGCGTGGGTGAAAACCATTGGGGTGGCCTTGCGGCGCAGGCCTGCGTGAAAGGTGACTGGCTGATTCCTCTGCCGGAAAGTTTAAGCGCACGTCATGCGATGATCATCGGCACCGCCGGTTTTACTGCCATGCTGTGCGTCATGGCATTGCAGGAAGCCGGAGTAAAACCGCAGGACGGCACGGTACTTGTCACCGGTGCCAGCGGCGGCGTGGGCAGCACCGCTGTGGTACTGCTGAAAGCGCTGGGTTATACCGTTGCTGCCGTTACAGGCCGTGAATCCACCCACGATTTTCTGCGCCAGTTGGGTGCTGACGAGATCCTGCCGCGCAGCGATTTCGAGCAGACACGCCCGTTGGAGAAACAACTGTGGGCTGGCGCGGTCGATACCGTAGGCAGCCATGTGCTGGCAAAAGTGCTGGCGCAGACTAACTATGGTGGTTGCGTGGCGGCCTGCGGCCTGGCGGGCGGTTTCGATCTGCCGACCACCGTCATGCCGTTTATCCTGCGCAACGTCCGCCTGCAAGGCGTGGATTCGGTCATGGTGCCGACGGCGCAACGTCCGGCTGTATGGGAAAACCTCGCCCGCATCCTGCCGCAGAGTTACTACCAGCAAGCGGCAACGGAAATCGCGCTGGAACAGGCACCCGCGACCGCCGCCGATTTTCTGCAAAACAAAATCCAGGGCCGCACACTGGTGAAAATCAGCGGCTAACCTGTGCCCCGGCGTGTTGTCGCGCCGGGCGCTTCCCCCGTTTCCTCTGAATCCCCGCCCGCACGGCTTTTGTTTCACACGCCTGTGACATACTATCGGGAACCGCCGTAGAAGCAGACAAGGAGATAACGATGAATAAAGGCGCACACCTGACACCGGAGCAGGCGCTGGATCAACTGGAGGCGCTGTATGACCGATCGGTCAATGCCCTGCGCCACGCCATTGGCCGCTATATTGAAAATGGTGAACTCCCGGCAGCAGAAGTCCGCGCGCAGGGGTTATTCGTCTACCCGTCGCTGTCAGTAAGCTGGAACGGCAGCGCGACGAAACCGCCAAAAACCCGCGCCTATGCCCGCTTCACCCATTCCGGCTGCTATACCACCACCGTCACCCGCCCTGCACTGTTTCGTGCCTATTTACTCGAACAATTGACGTTACTGTGTCAGGACTACGGCGCGCAGATCGACGTTGGCCTCTCAGCCCATGAGATCCCCTACCCGTATGTGATTGATGGTTCCGAGCTGACGCTGGATCGCTCGATGAGTGCCGGTCTGACGCGCCACTTTCCAACCACCGAGTTGGCGCAAATTGGCGATGAAACCGCTGATGGTCTGTTCCACCCGACCGAGCTGTATCCGCTTTCGCATTTTGATGCCCGCCGCGTAGATTTTTCGCTAGCGCGCCTGCGCCACTACACCGGCACGCCGGCCGAGCATTTCCAGCCATTTGTGCTGTTCACCAACTACACCCGTTATGTGGATGAGTTTGTGCGCTGGGGTTGCAGCCAGATCCTCGATCCAGAAAGCCCTTATGTCGCACTCTCTTGCGCGGGCGGGCACTGGATCACCGCCGATACCGAAGCGCCGGAGCAGGCGATTTCTGATCTGGCGTGGAAAAAGCATCAGATGCCAGCCTGGCACCTGGTGACCGCAGACGGCCAGGGGATCACGCTGGTGAATATTGGCGTCGGGCCGTCAAACGCCAAAACCATCTGCGATCACCTCGCCGTGCTGCGCCCGGATGTCTGGCTGATGATTGGCCACTGCGGCGGATTACGTGAAAGCCAGGAGATTGGCGATTACGTGCTGGCACACGCCTACCTGCGCGACGACCATGTGCTGGATGCGGTACTGCCGCCGGATATCCCGATCCCGAGCATCGCCGAAGTACAGCGCGCACTGTACGACGCCACCAAAGAGGTGAGTGATATGCCAGGTGAAGAGGTCAAACAGCGCCTGCGTACCGGTACTGTCGTCACTACCGACGATCGTAACTGGGAACTGCGCTATTCCGCCTCGGCGCTGCGTTTTAACCTGAGCCGCGCCGTGGCGATTGATATGGAAAGCGCCACCATTGCCGCACAGGGTTACCGCTTCCGTGTGCCTTATGGCACGCTGCTGTGCGTGTCGGATAAACCGCTGCACGGCGAGATCAAACTCCCCGGCCAGGCAAACCGTTTTTATGAAGGGGCCATTTCCGAGCACCTGCAAATTGGTATTCGGGCGATTGACCTGCTGCGGGCGGAGGGCGATCGCCTGCACTCCCGTAAGCTGCGCACCTTCAACGAACCGCCGTTCAGATAAGAAAAAAGGATTAACTATGCAAACCTCAACACCGTTACAGGCGTTACGCGATCAGCTCGTCGCGCTGGAGCTTGACGGTATCATTGTGCCGCGCGCCGATGCGCATCAGAGCGAAGACTGCGCCCCACACGATAATAAATTGCAGTGGCTCACCGGTTTTACCGGCTCAGCCGGGCTGGCGCTGGTACTGCACGATCGCGCATTAATGTTTGTCGATGGCCGCTACCAGGTACAGGTGCGCAGCGAAGTGGATCTGCACGCCTTTGAAATCCATCACCTGCACAATGAGCCGCTGGAACAGGTTCTTGCGTCGTTGCCCGCCGGAAGCCGCATCGGTTTCGAACCGCTGTTGATGGTCAACAGCCAGTTCACCGCCCTTGACGCCACGCACTGCGAACTGGTGGCACTGACACGCGATCCGTTCGCTGCCATCTGGCGCGATCGCCCGGCGGCACCCTGCGGTGTGATCCGTGAAATGCCCGTCGCCATCAGCGGCGAAAGCAGTGCCGATAAGCGCGCGCGCATTGCGCAAGTGCTGGCGGCGAAAGGGGCGGATTTTCTTGCCATCACCCTGCCGGATAATATTGCCTGGCTGCTGAATATCCGTGGCTCCGACATTGCGATGAACCCGGTGGCACACTCTTTTGCCCTGCTGAGCCGTGATGGCGCGGTGGAGTGGTTTGTCGATCCGTGCAAAACAGCGGCGCTGTCTGCTGAAGTGAAGGCCACGCTGACGCTGAGCGATTTCGACGCATTTCTGCCGCGTTGCCAGCAGGTTGCGCCCGGTAAACGGATCCTGCTCGACGGTGATTTTGCCCCCGTCGCACTGCGTTTTGCCATCGAACAACAAGGCGGCGAAGTGCTGTGGAGCGCGGATCCGATCACCTTTATCAAAGCGCATAAAAATCCGCTTGAACTGGCGGGCTACCGCGAAAGCCACCAGCAGGATGGCGCGGCGTGGGTGAATTTTCTGGCGTGGCTGGCGCAGGAAGTGCCGGCGCGTGAAGCCGCTGGCAACCCGGTCACCGAACTGGAAGCCCAGCAGAAGCAACTGGAATTTCGCCAGCAACAGGCCGGGTTTATCGAGCAGAGTTTCAGTACCATTTCGGCCTCAGCCAGCAACGCCGCCATGTGTCACTACCACAGCAGCGAAAAGACCAACAAAGCCATCACCCGCGCGAACTTTTACCTGAACGATTCCGGCGGCCAGTACCAGAACGGCACCACTGACGCCACGCGTACCCTGTCATTTGGCCCGCTGGATGCGCAACAGCGCCTGCACTACACCGCCGTGCTAAAAGGCTTTCTGTCGATGTTTACCCTGCAATTTCCTGCCGGTACGCACGGCCACCAGCTTGATGCCTTTGCCCGCCGCGCGCTCTGGGATCTGGGGCTGGATTTCGATCACGGCACCGGACACGGCGTCGGTCACCAGTTGCTGATCCACGAACAACCGCAGCGTATTGCGAAAAAGGTCAACCCGTGGCCACTCAGCGCCGGAAATATTATGACCATCGAACCGGGTTACTATCTGGCGGATCGCTACGGCATTCGTATCGAAAATCAGGCGGAAGTGGTGGAAAGCCAGCCCGGCTTCTGCCGCTTCTCGTCCCTGACGCTGATCCCCATTGATTTAAGCCAGGTGGAATGGAACCTGTTGAGCGAACAGGAGAAGCAGTGGCTGGATAATTATCACCAGCAGGTGCGAGAAACGCTGTTACCTCGGGTCAACAGCGACGCCCGCGAGTGGCTGATTGCCGCCACCGCACCGCTGCGAGTGCAGGCAAGCTAATTAAAAGCGCCGGGGCAACCTGGCGCTAATTATTACTGAACGCCAAAAGCAAAAAGCCTGCTCGTAAGCAGGCGTCTTAAATCGGGTTTCTCTGTCCGGGTGTACTATATTCAGTTCCTTGAAACGCCTGACAGTGGAAATATAGTGACGGTTATTTATAACAATCTGCGATCTGTATTCCACGGCTTACCCTTGCCGTTTTTGAACGAAAACGGTATCTTTTACCCGCATCTGCAAAATCAGGTGCCGGGATTGGAACCCCGAAATATAACCATACTGGCGACATGTGACGCGTCTGCGTCTTTTTTTATGTCGCGCGCTTAGCTACACCCAAATTATGGTGGGCTGGGCGGGGGCACCGTAAGGTGCGCCGGTTCCAGTATGGCCGGTAGTTCCAACCCCGTTCAGTCCACCACCCATGAGATTGGAACCTCTGGTGGTGGTTTTCAAACTACATACTGGAGGCTGCCACTATGGCTACGATCCCCACCCAGGCACACTCGCTACTTGCTGTTCCCTTTAATGCTGCCACGGATTTCACCGTACTCGCTGGTCACTGCGAAACCTTTGCCGAAACCCTGATTGAAAGTAACGATCCGACACTGAAAATGGCACTCTGCGGCAGAATCAACACCTGCCTGACGTTGCTCCAGCCAACGCTGTTAGAACCCGTTCCGCCCCATCTGGTTGAAAGCCTGACCGTTGACGCTCTCCCGACGACCACTCCCCGTTTTGCTCCTGAATGTACTGAGCTTTGTCGTTACTGCCTTGCCATCACGCAAACCCTTTCAGGGCATGGCTTTGCCTCTGACACCGAGAAGCATCTTAGCGGGCTGTTGTGCGACCTGATCAACTACTTTGCTGCGGAAATGAAAGCGCCGCGCTGGTTGCGGACTGCCAGTGGCGTGAAGTTTATCGACGGAGTGGAGGTCAAAGCATGATGCAATCTGACTGGCATCCTGCCGACATTATTGCGGCGCTGAAAAAACGTGGCACTTCGCTGGCGGCACTTTCGCGCCAGGCCGGGCTGGCGTCCTCCACGCTGGCAAATGCACTTACCCGCCGTTGGCCTAAAGGCGAAAGGTTGATTGCCGAAGCGTTAGATGTTGCACCTGAAAAAATCTGGCCTTCGCGCTATCGCTAATGCCTCTGCGGTGCAGCCCGGAACCGGAGATGCGCCGCATTTCGTTTATCTGATAAGTCGTAATTCTTTGAACCGCAAAAACAGTTTTTTATTATCTGTTTCCGGTGTCAAGAACGAAACCCATCATGAACCAGGGTGCTTCACTCCTCGCTATGCTAAGGAAACCAACCACAATGGAACTGACTAAAAATTGCGCGCTACCTGCCGTAGATGTTATATTAAAATATAATATTCGGAGGTGCTCTATGTATATCACTCGCCTGAAAAAAGTCGGCGGATCCATCATGCTGGCGGTTCCTCCCGCCGTGCTGAAAACGCTGGCGCTGTCGACGGACAGCGAAGTGGGCATAACCATTGATAATGGCTGCCTGATTATTGAACCCCGGAAGCGGCCCCGTTATTCGCTTGAGGAACTGCTGGCGCAGTGCGATCCGCACGCCGAAACAAGTGAAGAGGATCGGGAATGGATAGATGCGCCTGCCGTGGGCAAGGAGATCCTGTAAATGGACAGAGGGGAAATCTGGCTCGTTTCACTGGATCCGGCTGCCGGACATGAACAAAGTGGGAAGTGCCCGGTGCTTATCGTTTCGCACGCATTATTCAACAAGTTCACCCGGTTACCCATTGTCGTTCCTGTCACCAGCGGCGGTAACTTTGCTCGTACAGCGGGTTTTACCGTTTCACTGGATGATGCGGGGACTAAAACGACAGGCGTTATTCGCTGCGATCAGCCCAGAGCCATTGATATGGAAGCCCGGAACGGCAAACGTCTTGAACGTATACCGGAGAAAGTCGTTAATGAAGTACTGGCCAGACTGGAAGCTATTCTGAGCTGATGCTTTTCATGCGCAATGCAATAAAAGCAAAAAGCCCGCTCAGGTTTTCTTAAGCGGGCTTTTTAAATATGGCTGTGACCGGGCTCGGCTTTGCCAATAATTTGCTGATAATTAAGAGACCACCAATATGACCACCTTTTTGAATACATCAATGACATAAAACAGTTCCGGCATCTACCCAGTGAGAATCTGGTCTTTACTTTAATACATAGTAAGTATACAGCCTAGAGCAGCAAAACATACGGAGATAATCTTATACAAAATATTTTCTGATTCTTTCAGTATTTTTATAGCCATTAAAGTAACAAGCACTGGTGAAGTCATGTATATAGATATGACTAAGGATATTTCACCATGTTTTAATGAATAGACCAGTAAAAGATAACAAATAACACTTATGATGGAAACTGGCATTGCTAGCCTTAAAATGGGCCAAGAAAAATTCAACTGTCTATTTTTTATTATGAATATAATAATGGCGCTATTAAAAAAAGAAAAAAACACTATCACTGATTCGTCAAAATATTGTGCACTAATTTTGTCAAAAGTGAGTGCCAGTGCAATCATGATACTTGCTGCAATCTCAAATATAAACCCTCTGGAAGAGCCTTTCCCATTTATTCTTGCTACTACAAAAGGTGAAAACCAGATAAGAACAATGCCTATGATGTGCACAGATGAAAATGATTCATTGAAGAAAAGCCAACCAATTATTGCTGCCCAGATAATCCTTAACCTGGAAATGCCAGCTTTAATAGATGCCTGCAGCAACTTATCGGCATGAAAAGTTAATAATGAAAAACCAGCCCAGCAGACAGCAGCGAGAATCAACCATCCATAGGAAAGGTATTCATTGGGCGATGGAAGGACTGGATTTAAAGCTGCTATAGGCAACGAAATTGCTGCACATAGTATCTGAAATATAATTGTATAACTAAAAATGTCATCAATCTTAATCATGTTATAGCGATGGGCTATTTTCTCTGCAGAAGACAGCAAAGCTGCCAAAAAAGATGTCAAAATCCAGCCTTCCATTATTTATATTCTTCCTTCTTGCAAGAATCCCAGAGCCTGGATAAGCACATTTTTACTTTCTTCAGAGATCAATAGTGCATTATCTATCTCTGATATGCCTTTAATAATGTGATATGCATCATGCTCAGTGGGACAAAGCTTGATCTGACTATCAAAAACAGAAACCAAAAAGTTCCACTGCCTTACTTTTGGATTGTTCTTTGTTGAGTAATCAAAGAATCCTAACTAACTGATCCTAATACCGCTACACTTTAGCCAGCCCATGTTTTCCTCCGGGGAATGGGCTGACGGTATCCATAAAATGACGAACCTTTTTCAACAGTTGCCACATTGAACGGCACTGGTGATTTCGGGTTATTGTCTCATGAAGCGCCTGCCACAACCGTTCCACATGATTGACCCACGGCGAGTAAACCGGCTGATAAATTACCCTGAACTTCGGGTTTACTTTCAGCCAGCGCAATGTTTCACGGCTTTTGTGGATGATGTAGTTATCGACAATGAGCGTAATCGTTTTTGCCCGCCGATATGTCGCCTTCAGATGTTTTAACAACCTGATAAATAAGGACGAACCTTTACTGTTTCCACCAACGTAGCTGACTTTTCCCGTTCCGCTGTGCAGCGCACCCGCAAGATAGTACTTTTCATTCTGGCCCGGCGTGACAACTCGCTTTTGCTGCCCACGTAACTGCCAGTCTGCGCCGATTTTGGGGTTGAGATGGATATCCACTTCATCCTCATAAAAGACCGGATGTTCTGTGCTGCATTCGTCCAGCGCTTTGTGGATTGCCGCCATCTTTTCATCCTTATGCGGGTCACGGATGCGCAGAGTGGGTGCGGCCCTGCGCCATACCAGCCCGGCAGCAGGTAACCATCGCCGGATGGTTGAAGCATGTAGCGGACAACCTGTGACATCACGGATTTTTATCGCCAGCAGTTCGGTACTCCAGCGGGAACGCTGATAACCAAAATCGCCAGGAGAATGCTTTATCAGTTCACGCAACAGGGTGCAGATATGCTCAAAAGGCCAGCGGCGGGTGCGTCCTGCGGGTAAGGATTTCAGGCCTTCAATGCCTGACTGCGTAAACCAGTTAATCCAGCGGCCAACGGATGAACGGGCACAACAGAGTGTTCTTGCAACATCGCTGACCCGTTCACCCCGATGAAGCATCAGCATAGCCGTTAGCCTGCGGGCATGATTTTTATCGCGAGTTTTATGGATAGCTTTCTGTATCAGGCGTCGTTCGTCACGGGGTATTGGTGCTATGATCGGCATCGCTCAGTCCGGCTGGTGATTTGTGATGTTTGGCGATTGATCAGATCGCACAATCCGGGCTGAGTTCCCTTTCAGTGATCTACTATTCCGCGCAGCTATTTAGATAACTAACAATGTTTTTTATCTCAAGTCCTGTTTCTTCACGCAATTCCCGTTCAACAGTGCTAAAGATTGTGTTGTCTGACTTTTCCCTTCCGCCGCCAGGAATCTCCCAATAATCAGGAAGAAAGGTTTCATGGCTAGCCCGTTTGATAATTAATATACCACCATCGATTACGGGAACTGCACCACCGACATGTTTAGTTACGCCATCTCTGGTCGCTTCATTTTCAAGAGATTTAGTAAGGTTACTTAACATCAAGTAATCTATCAATTTATTATTTCCTTTTTAAATATGGGTTTCAGAACGATAGATAGCATCAATGATGTGATGGTGTTTAAGCTGCTCATTTATTTCAAAATCTGTATCTTTAGAACGCTTAAAAAGTGAATTGAGCTGGTTCTCGAGTATCTTATCTGAGGATAAGTTATTTAAAATGTGTTCTATCGTTTTCCCATCATGCCCACTGAGTAACATCTCTTTTGGTGTAACGGTTATTATTCATTTGGTACCAACCAGCCTTACTTCTTCCTGTTTATTTCCATAGCATCGTGAGATGACAGTACTGCATACGAAATTATCTCGATTAAATGGCGAAGTATATTCAAGAAGAATGTGGGCAGTATCTTCAACGTCATAATTTTGTTCGGGTTTTGCGCATTGACTGACATGACAATTGGGATATGCAAGAATGCTCATAGCTTTGAAATACTGGTTATGCGGGAGACAAAGCAGATAAATATCGCACTTGTCAATGGTTACCATATCCTCTATTAAAGTGGAAAAAGAACAATTTAATTCAGAAGCTATCTTTGAAGCTATAAAAGGATCCTGATCACATACTACTTTAATAACCCACCCTGAGATATTTTTAATTACATGTATATATTCTTCCGCTTGCTTCCCCAACCCCACAATACCAACACTGCCCATTCCATGACTCCTTGTATTATTAAGAAGCTTGCATTTTAAAACATCATTTATTTCATTTTTATCAAGGTGTGATTACACTTCTAAGTATTGTTGAGCTAAAGTGAAAAATAAAACCCTCTGAATCTCTACGGATAACCCAGACACTTCCGAGCCGTCGTGAAGACAGGATATGTCTACGATGGTGGAGTCAGCCCGTCCTGATAACCGGAGATTTCTCTTATCTGTTCCAGAATGTCGATGACCTGTTGGAACAGCGGCACAATATGCAGCGTACGCATTTTTGCCCCGCGCCCGGAGTAGCGGATATTGGGGATAGTTTCTCGAGTGGCGGGGATAGTCCAGAGCCTTTCTGAAATTAATCTCCGGCCAGCGGGCGAAGCGCAGTTCACTGGAACGGATAAAAACATGAAGGGTGAGCATGATCGCCAACTGAGTTAACTCCCGTCCCTGCTGGTAGTCGCCAATGCGTTTCAGTAGATTGATGAAATGCTGAACTCTCAGTTCTGTTACCGGCAGATGACCAATTACCGGGAAAATATGTTTATTCATACGGTCAAGCACGCGATTGTCGTGATCTCCCGGCCACGTTTTATTGCTTTTATGCCAACTCAGGGCTATGGCTTTGAAGGCTTTTTCCGGCGACCAGGCTACCTTTTCAGTGAGACGCTGACGCTGTTGTGCCGGGTTAATCTTCTGCACCAGTAGCTTACGGATACCATCACGCTGCTGTCGCGCGTAAGCCAGAGAAACATCAGGATAAGCACCTAAAGCGAGGCGGGATTCTTTGCCATTAATACGGTACTTGAGATACCAGAGTCGTGATCCATTTGGATTAACCAATAGATACAGATCGTGAGTATCAGATGTTTTGAAGGGTTTAATGCGGGCTTGAGGCTGCAGATTTTCGTGCCGGTAAGAGATATATGGTGGTCACTCCATTATTGAACTGAAATGACCCCAGACCCTCAGTGTCAGGATAGTTGTCACCCCCTCTGAAAAATAATTCTGAGGATAACGGAGTGACAAATGAAACGAATTTCCCCTGAGCGTAAAGCGTCAGTGCTG
>JAGTSE010000069.1 GCA_018261615.1 Pseudomonadota bacterium
GTGGTTGTAAAGAAATTCGGTGGAGCGGTAGTTCAGTCGGTTAGAATACCTGCCTGTCACGCAGGGGGTCGCGGGTTCGAGTCCCGTCCGTTCCGCCACTTATTTGAAACCGTATCTCATAAGAGATACGGTTTTTTTTTCGTCTGTTGATCGCGTAAAAAGGGCAATTATGCCCTTTATGTTACTCCCATGTTACTCCCAGCGTTTCAGCAGTAAGCTGGCATTGACGCCACCAAAACCAAACCCATTTGATAACGCATAGTGCATGCGCTGAGGCTGTGCAGTAAGCGCAACCAGATGAAGCCCCGCGGCATCAGCATCCGGATGATGCAGATTCAACGTTGGTGGAACAATCTGCTCACGCAATGCCTGAATAGTGAAGATTGCTTCAATACCCCCCGCCGCTCCGAGCAGGTGACCGGTCGCTGATTTCGTTGAAGTAATGGCTACCTGATGTGTTCCAAACACACTCTTAATCGCGGTCAGTTCCCCTCTATCTCCAACCTGCGTTGACGTGGCATGGGCATTAATATGCTGAATATCCTCTGAGCTAATACCTGCCTGCTTAATAGCGATTTCCATCGCCCGACGCGCACCGTTACCATCTTCAGGCCCGGCAGTAAGATGATGTGCATCGGCACTAGTACCATATCCGACCAATTCCGCCAGCGGTGTAGCGCCTCGCGCCAGAGCGTGCTCCAGCGATTCAATAACGATGATACCTGCACCTTCTCCCATCACAAAACCGTCACGATCGCGATCAAAAGGCCGTGATGCTGCCTCGGGGTGATCATTAAAACTGCTGGATAATGCTTTTGCTGCAGCAAAACCACCAAGACTGACACGATGGATCGCGGCCTCGCTCCCGCCGCACAAGGCAATATCCGCTTCACCGGCGCGAATCATTCGTGCTGCATCGCCAATTGCCTGAGCTCCTGCTGCACAGGCAGTAACTGGTGTGCCAATCGGGCCACGAAAACCGTGGGCAATAGAAACGTGACCGGCAGCCAGGTTGGCGAGAAAGGAAGGGATGGTAAAGGGGGAAAGACGGCGCGGCCCGCGAGTATCAGTGGTGCGTACGGCATTAGCGATCTCATTGAAACCGCCAATACCGGTAGCGATCACTGTTGCTGTGCGGTCTCTTTTGGCTTGATCTTCTGGAAACCAATTCGCCTGGGATAGCGCTTCTTGCGCTGCCACCATCGCAAATTCGATAAAACGATCCATTTTTTTCCGTTCCTTTGATGGGATCGCTACTGAGGGATCGAATCCATGTAGCGGATCGTCTTCAATGGAAGGAACCTGTCCTGCAACTTTACAGGCAATATCCTCAACGATCTCCTCATCGAGCCGGGAGATCCCGGATTTTCCCTGCAATAATGCTTGCCAGACATGCGACACGCCGCAGCCGAGTGGGCTGACGATCCCCATTCCTGTCACGACGACGCGTTTTGTTGGAACGCTCATAACTCTTTCTCCTGAACTATCATGGTATCTGCGGCTTTTTCATAAATGGAACAAGCAACGCAGCAATTAAAAAACCCAGCATAATGAACCAGAATGCATCCGAGAAAGCCTGTGTCCGCGCCTCCCGCAGCGCTAAGGCCGAAAGGTTTTTCAGTGCGGCACTGTTGGCTATTTCCGGCGAAACGCCCTGGCTCATCAACTGGTTGGTACTTTTCTGAATAAAATCTGTCACTGGAAGGCTGGCGTAACTGAGATGATCGGCAAGGCGGCTATAGTGAAAATTGGTTCGGTCATTGATCACTGTGCCGCGTAGGGCGATAAGTGTGTACTCCAGGCAACCCAGTGAAACGGCGAGCAGGAGAACGCTCTGGTAATCAGCTCCACGCAGAAGCGACGGATCAGGCGTATCGATTTTTACTAACCGTGGAACCGCAATGGTGATGTAAATTCCGGGCAGAATGTTGATAAAAAAAAGCCAGTGCCAGTTAAAATTTTCGGTTATCCAGCCACCGACTGTTGGGCCAAGGGTCGGCGCCAGCGATGCCAGGCCGCCAATCGTTGCCGCTGCGATGACGCGTTGTTTACCCTGGAAAAAAGCAAACGCTGTCGTGAAAACCAGTGGAATCATTGAACCACCCGCCAGGCCTTGCAAGGCGCGAAAAGCGGTCATGCTTTGAATATTCCACGCCCAGCCGCACAGCAGGCTCATCACAGTGAAACCGGCCGCAGAAGCGGCAAACAGCCAACGTGTTGACATAACCCGCGCCAGCAAGCCGGAGAGAGGAATAATGATGATTTCTGCAATCAGGTAACTGGTCTGTACCCACACCGTTTCATCGTCGCCAGCAGAGAGCCCACCGCCAATGTCCCGCAGTGAAGCTGAAACAATCTGAATATCAATAAGCGCGATGAACATACCCACGCACATACTGGCGAAGGCAAACACTTTCTGGCTGACTGGCATTGAAACGCCTTGTGGCAGTGGTGCTGCGCCAGTGCCGCTCATCGCGAGCTCTTTTCATCAACAGTGACGACGACAGAAAGCCCAGGGCGCAATACATCAAGTTTCGCCGCATCACCTTCGTTTTTTTCTTTTTACTCAGCGTCATGATCGCGGCTCGCATAGTGTTGCGGTGCGAATTTCTGCGCGTTATCGCCAGCCCGTTTTCGTTGCAGATAGTCGTGGCGGTAGTGGATTATAGGTGATGCCGCAGGGCCTGGAACCATAGCGTATTTCTCCGGCGTAATTGGCTCACCGGTTGCTTTATCTACCAGGATTGCCTGGACCGGGCGTTGTGTTTCACGTTCAACCAACTGAATTTGTGCCCCTTCCGGGGAGAAGTAGTAATTTCCCCATTCAGCCAGCGCAAGGATCACCGGGCGGAAGTCGCGTCCGAGCTGTGTCAAATGGTATTCGTAACGTGGCGGCGTGCTGCTATAGCTCACTTTTTCCAGTAATCCGTCATCCACCAGTTCTTTCAGGCGGCGGGAAAGAATATTCGGAGCAACGTTGGCGCTTTTCTGGAACTCATCAAAGCGCGTGAAACCGGCAAACGCGTCGCGCAGGATTATCATGCTCCAGCTATCACCAATACGTCCCAGGCTACGGGCGATGGGGCAGGGAGCAGAACAAAGCTGTTCATTTTTCATTTTCTGGCCTGAAAATTTGCTGAGTCATTGCACTCACGGTGACATGGTTACTATCAAAATGCAAGTTACTCATCGCAGGTGCACCCGTCGAACTATTGCTTCTCAGACAAAAAGCCTCTGCTTTTTATGCTACTTTTCCTTACCTGGCGCCAGGCCATAATTTGTGCACTGACTTAATATACTCGTCATACTTCAAGTTGCATGTGCGTTGGCTTTTTTATTCGGCTCATCCCTGAGCCTTACCCCTTCGGGCTGAGGGATCCCCACAAAATCAGCCCTAATAAACCAGAACCATATTTCGGTAGGTGCTGGCGAGT
>JAGTSE010000061.1 GCA_018261615.1 Pseudomonadota bacterium
TGGGGATTACTGAGAGACATCCTGTCTCTCACCGGAGGCCAACCTTCGGTTGGGCAAATTCGTTCCCGACGAATTTGTCACTGCGTCGCCGCCTTCCTGTAACTCGAATTATTTAGGGTATAGACGGTAGAAAAATCGCCAGCTAAACGGCGGGACGCTGCCAGCACCGGCGTTTTGTTCTACACTGGCGTAAATGCGACAGGAGGGTAAATATGAAGGTTAACGATCGGGTTACAGTCAAAACGGACGGAGGTCCACGCCGTCCGGGTGTGGTATTGGCTGTTGAAGCATTCAATGAGGGTACGATGTACCTGGTATCACTTGAAGATTACCCGCTCGGTATTTGGTTTTTTAACGAAAAGAACCACCCTGATGGGATTTTTGTCGAGCGAGTAGAATAATATTTCGCCCTCCAGCCAGGGAGGGTGAAAAGAATACTACTTTTCTAACGCATATTAACAAATATACCAGTCGTGACATTGTCGGTAAGACGTACGACATGGTAAATAACTTGTTTATTATGCGTTTTTATTTTTCTTTTTATATTGCCTTTATGTGAAGATACCGTCTTGGCTTTGATATTCATCTGATCCGATATTTGGATCGTATCTTTCCCGGACATCCACATTTTCAACATGCTGGACTCTGTACGGCTCAATGAAAGCGTGGGTAAATTAATGGTTCCGACGTTTTTTTTATCCTTGTTCAGATAATCTCCCAGAATATTATCCAGCGACTCAGGCTTGATTGATTTAGAACTAATCAATAAATTTTTACGAACCAAAAGATATTCATCGAAATGAATATTGGCTATCGCCATAAACACGATAAACAGTGTTCGGGGATGTTGGTTAATGACTTGCTTAATGTGTTGACTGCTGCTTGGGTCATGTATAAAGCAGTCCTCATTAATAAACACCACGGATGGCTGAAATGTGGCGCAAGCTGATTCGAGTTCATCAACGGTTTGTACATCGTTGATTTCTCGCTTTTTAACCCCCCGACTCGTCAGATACCCTGTTAGTCCCAACCGGGTATAACTGCATAAATCCATAATAATCGTTGACATGGCAGACCCTCACTCAATGTGTAACGATAATTCACCACCCGCCAGAAGCTTCCGAAGTCATACAGGAAAAACTTATATTACTGAAGTGCAGGATGAAGACTTCAGGCGAATTCACTATCCCGTAAAGTTATGTATAATTTGCCAGGAATCATCTCAAAGTAAAGTAAATGTTGTGTTCTGTGAGACGGCTAAAAACAAATAAGCCGCGCCAGATATATGTTGGAAGATGTTTTGTAAATTTAACTTTAGGATTATCCTTATAAAGACAATGCCAAAGCTACGGATTAGTATTCTGCGGCAGCTCGCTGACAATTTCGGCTAACAGATTGAAAAATTCACTGAATAAGCGTTCACAGAAAGGTGCAATCAACGGCATCATCACCGCCATCAGCAAAATACCTACGCTTAATGTCACCGGAAAACCAATGACAAATACCGATAACTGAGGTGCCATACGGTTTAGCAAACCGAGTGATAGGTTAATGGTCAGCAGCAGGGTGATAACCGGTAATGCCAGCATCAGGCCATTGAGGAAAATCATTCCCGCCGACCGGGTGAGCGCCAGATACGCATTACTGTTTATCGGATTGCCGCCGATAGGCAGCGTATGGAAAGTATCCACCAGCATGGAAATCAACCACAGATGTCCGTTGAAGGTGAGGAACAGCAGCATCGCCAGCATATCCAGAATGCGCGCCAGTACCGGCATGTTTAAGTGGCTGGCGGGATCGACAAAGGTGGCGAAGGAGAGACCCATTTGCAGACCAATCAATTCACCGGCTGTACGGATGGTGGCAAAAGCAAACTGCATGGTAAAACCGAGCGCGATACCAATCAGAATTTGCTGTAACGCCAGCCATAGCGCCGGCGGTGAAAAAATGGCGACATCGGGCGTTGGCGGTAAGGTCGGGGCGATGACCACGGTAATGACAATCCCAAGCCCAACTTTAATGCGACGCGGGATACGCGTTTCACTGAGGATCGGCGCGGTCATAATCAGCGCCATCACACGTAGCAGCGGCCAGAAATACATACTGATCCAGTGGAGCCACTGGTCGCTGGTGACGTTCAGCATAAGCGGGGTTACCCGATGATATAAGGAATGTTGTTGAACAGGGTACGCACATAATCAAGCAGCAAATTCAGCATCCACGGCCCGGCAACCACGATCGCGATAAACACGGCGATGATTTTCGGGATAAAGGAGAGCGTCATTTCGTTGATCTGCGTTGCAGCCTGCAAAATACTGATCACCAGGCCCGTGATCAGCGCAACCAGCAGCAATGGTGCAGCGAGCGCGAGTGCCACTTTCATCGCCTCGGTGCCCATCATCATGACCGATTCGGGTGTCATGCTTTACTCCTAACTGTAAAAGCTTTGCGCCAGCGAACCGACGAGTAATTGCCAGCCATCCACCAGCACGAAAAGCATCAGCTTGAACGGCAGGGCGATGGTCGCGGGCGGCACCATCATCATCCCTAGCGCCATCAGCACGCTGGCGATCACCAGGTCAATAATCAGGAACGGAATAAAAATCGTAAAACCGATCTGGAAAGCCGTTTTCAACTCGCTGGTCACATAAGCAGGCAGCAAAATCCGCATTGGTACGGCTTCCGGGCCCTGAATGGGCGGTTCATTGGCGAGTCGGGCAAACAGCGCCAGATCGGCTTCCCGGGTCTGGCGCAGCATAAATTCACGCAGTGGCTTTGCGCCACGATCTAGCGCCACATCCACGGAAATCTTGTTTTCACTGAACGGCTGATAGGCATCGGTATTAATCTTGTCAATAACCGGCGACATAATGAAAAAGGTCAAAAACAGTGCCAGTCCAAGCAGCACCTGGTTTGGCGGCGCGGAGGGCGTACCCAACGCATTTCGCAGCAGACCAAACACAATGATGATGCGGGTGAAGCTGGTCATCATCAATAGTATTGCTGGCAGGAAGGTGAGGGAGGTGATAAACACCAGCGTCTGCACCGGCAGCGACCAGCTCTGGCCGCCGTTAGCCAGCGGCTGGCTGATAAAGCCGGGAAGTTGAGCGAAAGCGGCAGGCGCAACCAGCCATAAACCAGCCAGCACAAGGGGTAACAAACGGCGCATCAGGATCTCCCGGAACGCTTAAGCAAATTCTTCATCACGGACTGGAAATCCGCATTTTTGTCGTTCACGTCTTCACTTTCAGCCGGTGCAGGAGGAAGTTTGTGCAACAGGTTTATTTGGGTGGGCGTCACGCCGAGCACCAGACGTGCATCTTCAACATCGACAATCACTACGCGTTCACGCGTGCCGACAGAGGCGCTGGCCGTCACTTTTAAGCCTCTGGCACCGGCGGTTTTGCCGCCAAAGCCGAAGCGTTTTGCCAGCCACGCGGTGACAAGGATCACCGCGATAATGCCAAGCAGTGCGCCGCTGACTTGCAGCAGCGGCGAACCGGAAATGGCAGACGGTTGGGAAACCGTGGCCTGTGTTTTCATGCTCGGCTCAACGGCTCAAACGACGCATACGCTCAGACGGGGTGATGATATCGGTAATACGCACGCCGTATTTATCGGCGACGACAACCACTTCACCCTGAGCAATCAGATAGCCATTAATCAGGATATCCAGCGGCTCGCCTGCAAGCCCGTCAAGGGCGACTACGGAACCCTGCGTCAGACGCAGCAGTTCTTTAATGGTCATCCGCGTACGGCCCAGTTCGACCGTCAGCTTGACCGGGATATCCATAATCAGGTCAATATCCTGGAGATTGCCGCCCACTTCACCGCCGCCAAGCTGCTGGAACACGGCATCAGCCGCGCTTTTACTGCCAGTCGAGGTTTTTTGTTCGTTCAACGCGTCAGCCCACAGATCGTCCATTGCGCCGTTGTTGTCATCGGACGGATTGTTCATATCACTCATTTGGGCTGTTCCTCATTCAGCGAATTCAAAATCGGGTTTATCAGGTGCTCTACACGTAACGCATATTGTCCATTGACTGTACCGTACTGGCTGGTAAGAACCGGTACGCCGTCCACATGAGCGATAATGCGATCGGGTTTATCAATCGGCAGCACATCGCCGGGCTGGAGCTTAAGTATCTGCGACAGACGCAGGGGAATATCCGCGAAATTGGCAATCAAATTCAGTTCAGAGTGCTGAACCTGACGCACTAAATTGTCACGCCAGTTCTGGTCTTCAGTACGTGAGTTTTCCAGCGGCGGGTTCACCAGCAACTCGCGCAGCGGCTCAATCATGCTGAAAGGCAGACAGATGTTGAATTCACCGGTCAGGTTGCCGATTTCCACATGGAACGGCGTATTGACGACGATATCATTCGGCGACGTAGTAATGTTGGTGAACTTAACCTGCATTTCTGAACGAACATATTCTACGTCCAGCGGGTTAATGGCCTTCCATGCATCGCTGTATGCTTCGAGCGCCAGTTTGAGCATGCGGTTGATCACGCGCTGTTCAGTGTGCGTGAACTCACGACCTTCCACTTTCGTCGGGAAGCGTCCATCACCACCGAAAAGGTTATCCACGGCAATAAACACCAGACTTGGCGAGAATACAAACAGGCCGGTACCGCGCAGCGGTTTCAGGTGTATCAGGTTAAGGTTGGTAGGAACGGGTAAGTTACGCGCAAACTCGTGATAGGGCTGAATGCGGATCGCGCCAACGGTGATATCCGGGCTACGACGCAGCAGGTTGAACAACCCCATGCGAAACTGACGCGCAAAACGTTCATTGATGATCTCCAGCGCTTGCAGGCGTTCACGCACCACGCGGCGCTGAGTATTCGGGTCATAGGGGCGAATATCACTATCGCCGCCCATACCCGGTTTCGGATCATCGCTCTTATCGCTGTCGCCATTGAGCAGCGCATCGATTTCGGCCTGAGAAAGAATACTATCGCCCATGTCTTTACCGCAAAATGAAAGCTGTATAAAGAACGTCAGTGACTTCCTGCTTCGGCTGTCCTGGCACTAACGGCGTTGCAAGCGTCTCTTTAATCGCGGTAGCAAGCGCCTGTTTACCTTCATCAGTTGCAAGCTGTTGCGCATTCTGCCGAGATAACAACAGTAACAAGCGGCTACGCACTTCCGGCAAATATTCACTCAGTCTGGCGCGCGTTGCGTCATCATGCAGGCGCAGCGTAATGCCCACATACAGTACACGATCGGCATCGCCCAGATTCACCGTAAAGGTGTCCAGCGCGAAGAAAACCGGTGCTGGTGGGGGCGGAGCTTCCGCTTTTGCGCCTGCCGCAGGTTTCTGTTGCATACGCCAGTAACTATAGCCAGCTGTGGCGCATGCCGCGAGGGTGATTAACACCAGCAGCGGGATCCAGATAGAGCGCTTACGTTTTTTATTAATCGCGGAGTCAGTCATTAGATACGGGCTTCCTGTTAGTACTGCTGATGAGGTGATTATCCCGTGTCCTGCTCGCGTCAAAGCGCGGAAAAGACGGGGATAATCATGCTACCTCTGGCGTTTAGGCAAAGATGTCAACAGCGCCGTTACCGCGAGCCACTGACTGTAAGCTTGCTGGCGTCACGAGTGCTGTATCATCATCGGAACCAAAAATATCGCCGGAACCCGAACGTGAAGTGTGTTGCTGCTGCGAGGCCTGCTGTTGCTGCTGGCCGGTGAAACTTTCGCTGCTGATGCTGCTCTGCCCAAGCTGAATACCGCTTTCAGCCAGAGACGTGCGCAGCGTCGGTAAGGCGGCTTCCAGTGCCTGACGAACATGGCTGTGCGCCGAAACCATTTGCAGTTGTGCCTGGTTATCTTCCAGTTTGATGGAGATCTGCACCTGGCCCAAATCTTCCGGATGCAAACGCAGTTCAGCCGTCTGCTGGCCCTGGCGGGTGAAGAGTGTGACGTGCTGGCTGATATTCTGCTGCCATTCATGGCTACCCAGCGGTGCGCTGACAACCGGCGCTGCCACAGGCGCACTGGCCTGAGCTGCGCTGGCGCTGGTGGTCACCGGTGCCATGCTAACCGTGGTGTTGGTAGTTTGCAGCGCGTTGTCACTATCTTTCTTTGTGGCGCTGGTAGCGGCCAGTACCGCAGTCTGTTGTGAATTGTCAGTCATCTGGAAAGGGAGGGGCGCGGCAGGATCATTTTTCGCAGCGCTACGCGAGATATCGGTATCGGCTGTGGTCGAGAGTGAGCTGCTATTTGGCGCGCGGTTAGCGGCTGCGGCAACATCTTGCGTGCTGATGCTGGTTGATTTGGTTGTTGTGGTTGCGCTCAGCTGTGTGGTTTGCTGATGCGGCAACATTGCCATCAGCGCGCTGAGACCTGCCAGTTCGTCGTCCGTTGTATCACTCTTCTCATCGCTGCTCTGCACTGTTTTGTTCAGCGCAGCGAGAACATCGCTTTTCGCTGCAGGCGTCAGGCCAGAAAAGAGTTTTTGCATGTCAGCGGTGGTGGTTGTACTTTCCGTCACCCCGGCAGTGTTGTCGCGTTTGGCAATCTGACGCGCAAGCAGGTCCGCGAGTTTCTGCGCAGGCGTTTGCGTATCTTCACCAGTGGCGCTGGCCGAGGTCAGGTTACCTTTCGCCAGCTTGCCGCTTACTACCGCAGCCTGTAAATCGGCAAGTGTCAGCGGTTCACCGCTCTGCTGGGGTTGTCCCTGCGTGCCGGACATCGCGCCAGTAAGCAGGGCGAGGAAATCTTGAGCCGAATCGCCGCCCGCTTTGCCTGTCTGCGTGCTGGTGGCGGCGGTATCGGGTTCAGTTACTACCAGTTTTGGCAAGGTGATCATTCTATTTTCCTCAGGGATGCGCGTTGTGCAAACTCATCCATTTTTTTCTGATCGAGGCGGTTTTCCGCCAGTAATGCTGCTGCGCTTTGCCGCTCTTGCAGTGTTTGCCAGGCCTGTAAACGTTGTTTCTTCTCTCGCCAGCAACCCAGAGCGATATCGACTTTCTCGTTCCATTGCATCAGTTGTTTACGATGCTGATCGATGGCTTTTTCCAGCGTCTGAATAAACTGCTGATAGTTTTGCCAGCGCTGATTATCAATGCCCTGGCTCATGTTGTTATTCAGACTATTGCGATATTCATGCTGATAGTCGATCAGCATTTTCAACTGCTCTTCCGCCTGCTGGCAGTTGCGACGCATCTCACCCAGCTTCAGTGCCGCGTCTTCAACCTCTTTCTCAGCCAGATCTTTTAGCGTCGTTAATGCACTGTTTTGCGCCATGAAGTCAGCTCTCCACTACCTTACACTGTCGGGAAGATCAGCTCTAAAGAGTGTATAGAATCTTCCCACCCGGCACGTTCAAAAATGCCCTGTTGCAGAAAGGCTTCAAGCTGCGGCCACAATGCAATAGCTTTATCCAGCATTGGGTCACTGCCTCGCGCATATGCGCCAACGCTCACCAGATCGCGATTTCGTTGGAAGCTAGACAGCAACTGTTTGAAATTCCGGACTCTTGCGTAATGTTGTTCAGTAATTAGCGCGGTCATGGCACGGCTGATGGAGGCTTCAATATCAATTGCCGGATAGTGTCCGGCTTCCGCCAGACGGCGGGAAAGCACGATATGTCCATCAAGAATCGCGCGTGCAGAATCCGCGATAGGATCTTGCTGGTCATCCCCTTCGGTAAGGACGGTATAGAAAGCGGTGATTGAGCCGCCGCCGTGAATGCCGTTCCCCGCACGTTCCACCAGCGCCGGTAATTTGGCGAAGACAGAAGGAGGATAACCTTTGGTTGCTGGCGGTTCGCCGATCGCCAGCGCAATTTCACGCTGCGCCATGGCATAACGCGTCAGAGAGTCCATGATCAGAAGCACATGCTGACCGCGATCGCGGAAATCCTCAGCAATGCGCGTAGCGTAGGCAGCGCCCTGCATACGCAACAACGGAGAAACATCCGCCGGCGCGGCGATCACTACGGAACGGGCGCGACCATCAGCTCCAAGGATGTTCTCGATAAAATCTTTAACTTCACGACCACGTTCGCCAATAAGCCCCACGACAATCACATCGGCCTGGGTATAGCGCGCCATCATGCCAAGCAGCACACTCTTACCGACGCCGGAACCGGCAAACAGCCCCATACGTTGACCGCGGCCCACCGTCAGCAGGGCGTTAATGGCGCGTACGCCGGTATCAAGCACATGCTCAATCGCCGTACGTTGCAACGGATTAACCGGTGGCGTCATCAATGCGCCCGTTTCTCCGGTGTCGGGCGCAGGCAAGCCGTCAAGCGGTTTACCCGCGCCATCGAGTACGCGTCCCAGCAGGGCAGGGCCGAGCGGCAACTGTTTGCTGCTTTGTAAACCATCGCCCACCGCGCCGCGTGCATAAACGCGCGCGCCAGGCAAAATCCCTTCGACTTCTTCCAGCGGCATCAGAAACAGACGTTGACCGTTAAAGCCGACCACTTCACTTTCCACTTCGTGGGTTTCGACACCTTCCTGACGTTCAATGATGCATGTCGCGCCCAGCGGCAACTGCAAACCGGTGGCCTCCAGCACCAGGCCGGTGGCGCGAGTCAGTCGCCCGTAACGGCGCACAGAAGGAAGCTGCACCATTTTGGCTTCAAAGTTATCGAGCGTTGTCAGCCAGCGGGTCAAACGCGCAGTCATCAAATCACTCCCGGCGCCGCCAGACGGCACAGTTCCTGCCAGCGCGTTGCGACACTGGCATCAAGATCGCCTTCATCGGCGGAAACTTTACAGCCGCCCGGATGCAGCGTTGGGTCGCCGCGAAGACGCCAGCCGTGCAGGCTTAACGTCGCGCCGAGCATCTCTTCTACTCGTTGCAGATCATCCGGGTGAACGCGCAACTGCGGTTTGCCGCTGAACAGCGGCTCCTGCTGCAACAGCTGTTGAATCTGTTTGATCAACGCACTGTTATCGACACAGGGCGTTTGTCCTAGCACCTGGCGAGCGGCTTCCAGCGCCATCTGCATCAGACGGGAGGCAATTACGCTGTCGAGTGCATCCAGTGAGTACTGGAATTCGCTGACCAGTTGTTGCATCCGCGCATGCAGGGGAGCTTGCTGCTGGCGAGCCAGATTCAGTCCTTGCTCCTGGCCCTGCGCTAACCCTTCCTGGTAACCGATATCGTGTCCCGCTTTGCGCCCTTCCGCTAGACCAGTGTTGTAACCCGCGTCGTGAGCCTGCATCTGGATCTGCGCCAGTTGCTGCTGCTGTTTTTGCTCCTCGGATAAAACGTCTTCTTCCTCGTCGGCTTTTTCTGATGCTCTCTCGTTCATCAGCAGTGGAGCAAACTCGGCAGCCTGCGGGAGTACCAGATCATCCGGCGTCCAGATTTTCCAGGGCAATTCGTTAGACATAGGTATCCTCGCCGCTGCCAATTACCATCTCGCCGGTTTCCGCCAGACGACGAACAATAAGCAGGATCGCTTTCTGTTCGTTTTCCACCTGAGACATACGCACCGGGCCACGGTTGGCAAGGTCGTCGCGCAGGATATCGGCAGCACGTTGGGACATGTTGCGCAGGAACTTCTCGCGTAGCGGCTGTTCGGCGCCTTTGAGGGCGATGAGCAGGGACTCGGAGTCCACTTCCTGTAGCAGGCGCTGGATACTGCGGTCGTCCACATCCACCAGGTTTTCGAACAAGAACATCTCGTCGATAATTTTTTGTGCCAGCTCGCCGTCGAACTCGCGAACCGCAGTAATAACCGCTTCTTCCTGTTGGGTTTTCATCAAGTTGATGATCTCGGCTGCCGTTCTTACGCCGCCCATTTTGCTGCGTTTGAGATTCTGGCCGTCGAGCAGGCTGTTCAGTACTTCGGTCAGTTCTGCCAGCGCGGCAGGCTGTACGCCGCCGAAGGTGGCAATACGCAGCATCACGTCATGGCGCATGCGTTCGTCAAACAGCGCCAGAATATCTGCCGCCTGAGAACGTTTGAGGTGCACAAGAATGGTGGCGATGATCTGTGGATGTTCGTCGCGGATAAGGTCGGCGGCGCTCTGCGGCTCCATAAAGTTGAGCGTTTCGATGCCGCTGGTGGTATCGCGGGTTTCGAGAATATCTTCCAGCAGGCTGGAAGCACGCTCTTCGCCCAGCGCCTTGACCAGCACCGAACGCAGGTAGTCGTTGGCGTTGATGTTCAGCGCCGCGAATTGTTCCGCTTCGTTCTCGAACTCCTGCAATACGTCCATCAACTGTTTGTTGGAGATTTGACGTACGCTGGCCATCGCGGTACTCAAATGCTGAACTTCGCGGGCAGAAAGGTGTTTAAACACCTCAGCTGCGCGGTCTTCGCCAATGGTCATCAGCAGGATGACGCTTTTGTCCGTTCCGGAAAGATTATTGCTCATGTTCGTTATTCATCCACTGGCGAATGACCAGCGCCACGACGCGCGGATCGTTATCTGACATTTCGCGAATACGCTGGCTCATCACTTCTGCGCTCAGGCGCTGGTTAGAACGACGCTGCTGGTTCACTTCGTCTTTACTCAGGCGAACTTCCACCGACTCTTCAATTTCGGCTCGTGCCTGTGTCGCTTCCAGCGCAGCTTTCGCTTCTTCCTGGCGGCGCACCAGTTGCGGACGTACCGCTTTACGCCACAACAGCCAGGCAACAATCAGCACCAGTAACCAGCGGCCTGCGGACATCAGCTGGTCGATAAACGACTGCTGCTGCCAGAACGGGAGCTGACCACCGATATCGTCCGTTGCGTTAAACGGCGAGTTGACGACGTTGACGGTATCACCGCGTTTTTCGGTATAACCCATCGCCTCACGGGTTAAATCTTCAATCTGTTTTAGTTGATCGGCGGTCAGTGCGGCCGTTTTACCATCTGCCAGCGTGCGGTAGTTCACCACCACGGCAACGGAGAGACGCTCAATATCACCGACATTCATCTTGGTATGACGAATGGTGCGATCAACTTCGTAGTTGTTGGTTTCGCTATGTGTGGTATTACGCGGCCCCACCGTGTTGCTGTTTGCAGTTGAGGTATTGGTGCCTTGCTGACCTTGCGTATTCTGCTGGTTATTCTGCGTGGTGATCGGCGCGCTGTTAGCTGGCGCTGGCTGGTTAGAGAGCGCACCCGGAACACCACCAGGATACTGACCGCCAATCTGTTCACTGCTGTTCACCTGACGTGAACGCAGAACGGCTTGCGCCGGATCGCCGCCATTCGGGCTGTACTGCTCTTCCGTTTGCTCTTTATTCGCAAAATCGAGTTGAGCGGTAACCTGCGCGTGTACGTTGCCGTTGCCGACGATGGGGCCAAGAATGGCTTCGATACGGCGCTGGATACGGCCTTCAACGTCAGCGGTGTATTTCAGTTGGGCATCGTTCAGATCGCGACCGGCGGTTCCCGCCTGCGTTAACAAACGACCGCTCTGATCAACGACCGTTACGTTACCCGGCGGCAAACCTGCCACCGCGCTGGAAACCAGATGTACCATCGCGCTGATCTGACCGTCATCCAGGGCGCGGCCCGGTTGCAAATTAACGGTGACCGAGGCGGAAGGAGATTTTTGTTCGCGAACAAACAGTGACGGTTTCGGCATGGCGAGGTGCACACGGGCACCTTTAACCGGGCCAAGCGTTTCGATGGTGCGGGCCAGTTCACCTTCCAGCGCACGCTGGTAGTTCACTTGCTCGCTAAATTGGCTGATACCGAATTTTTCCTGATCCAGCAGTTCAAAACCCACTGCTCCGCCTTTCGGCAGGCCCTGTTGCGCAAGACGCAAACGCAGTTCGTGAACTTTATCCGCCGGAACCTCAATCGCTCCGTTGCCATCGGCGAAGCGGTAAGGAATATTCATTTGGGTCAACTGGGTAACAATTGCTCCGCCATCCTGGTCGGATAAGTTGCTGTATAACGTCCGATAATCCGGGCTCTTGGCCCACAGTACCATAGCAACAACGATGGCCACGGCTGCTGCCGCTGCCACCATCAATGGGATTTTGGGGTTCGCGCGTAAGCGGTTCAGCCACTCAAGAGATTTATTCTGCGGTGCAGTTGTTGCAGTCGCACTCATTGCGCACCTCGTAACTCTGGGTGGATGTAGTTATTTGAGTTGAGAAACAAAACAGACTCCCGGGTCGGCAAACTCGACGTTTATCCATTAACATGGCAATGCCATTATTTGATGATTCCCAATTTTCTATGCGCCAAATAACCTGGTTTTTTGTCGCTATTTACCGCCATTATCCCATTGACAAGCTGTTAACCTTGTCCGGTATCAAATCATCCGGGGAAAAACAATGGCTATACAGGGCATTGAAAGCGTCATTAGCCAGTTGCAGGCAACTGCCGGCGTTGCGCGCAATCAGAGCGTCGAGAGCGAACCGACAATCAGCTTTGCCGGGCAGTTACATGCTGCGCTGGATCGCATCAGCGATACGCAAAACTCAGCACGCGTGCAGGCAGAGAAATTTACACTCGGCGAACCGGGTGTGGCGCTGAATGACGTGATGACCGATCTGCAAAAATCGTCCATTTCGCTGCAAATGGGCGTTCAGGTGCGTAATAAACTGGTGTCTGCCTATCAGGACATCATGAATATGCAGGTTTAGGCCTGACTGATTTTGCATTCTGCCCCCGGTCTGCGCCTTTTGCGTGGGCATTGTGGGCAACGTCAAAACCTCGCGCCTGCGGGGTTTTTCTTTGTGAGCGGTGTGAGGGTTTGGAGCTGGCGTTAAAACCGGTCGTTAAATGCCGACCGGTATCCACTGAGGTTGCTGATTTCAGGCGTAGGCGGGTTTGTCTTGTTTGAAGATCTTGCTGCAATGGGGGCACATCAGCGCAGACCCTTTCTGGACTCGGGTAAAGCTATGTTCTGACTGCATAGCGCAGTGAGGGCAGGAACATTTGGTGAGATAGTTGCGACCGTTTTTTGAATCTTTCCGTTGTGGCATAGAGTATTTCCTGATAAATGGACTGTAACGATACACTATCTCAATACATATAGCCCGAATGATTTCCCTGCGGTCACGTAATTACCCTCCATCTTAATGCCAGAAAAACGGGTGAAAAATTGTCAATGAAGGATTATTTAATTCCATATAATCATATGCTTATGTATTAAAATTACCTCTGCGCAAGCCCACTGCGATGGATAAGAAATGTTTGACTACTTTCGTACCTTTAAAGAGGCCTTTGGCTGGCAGCGAAAACTCGGGCTTAGGGCGTTGCTTATTTTTATCGGTAAGAGCTTTCTGGCTTACGTTTTTCTCGTCGGCTTTTACCTGGTTGGGTTAAGGCTTGTGCTCTTGACCCCGGTAATGGATTATCTGACGACCGATAAGGTTGTCGAAACCACCCTCGATACGATGCTGGGCTTCAGGCTCGTGGTACTGATACCTGTGGTGATGCATGTAGTCAAAACGCGGTACGGAGAATTATCGTCGCCCGGCGCGGAGAGCAGGGAGGAATATATCTGAATGAAAAATACCCAGTGTCATTGCTCAAGCGAATAATATGTCGCTTACCGGGTAATAGGCGGCCGCACTTCTTGCGTGCTTTTCGTAAATATTCATCCCGCTGAAATGATTAATCCTTGCCCTGCCTTAATGAACTTTACAAAAAACTAACTTCAATTGCATACACTAGCAGCCCAAAAATTAGCTGACGTGGAGGGCAATTATGTACCGTAAAACTTGCCAGATTGATACTATTCTGGCCGATCTTAATTATTCTGTTGAGGCTCATTACAATTGGCTGGTGAATATGGTTTCCTGTGTGGTAAATAATACCTTTGAACAGCCAGACATTATTCACCCGTACGCACATAAATACTGTGGTGTTGGTAACTGGTTGCATCATCATCAGCCGCTGGGAGATGAGCAATCTTCATGTATTCAGGCAATTAATGAGGCGCATGCCCGCATGCATGACAGTGGTCGCCAGATGATGCTCGCCATCCAGAATAAAACCGTAATAGACGATCATTTCACCGACTTTAAACAGCATCTGGCTCTGTTTTCCAGCGCAGTGGCAACCTATAAAAGTTATTTATTAACGATGCGCAGCGGCATTGATATTCTCACCGGCTTGCCAGGCAGGAGGGTACTGGGTGAAACGTTTGAGCAACAATTAATACGCGCCTCCGGGCAGAATGTTTATCTGTTATTACTTGATATCGATCGATTTAAAAATATTAACGATACTTACGGTCACCTGATTGGCGATAGCATATTGCGCGGTCTCGCACAGCTACTACGCGATGGTATCCGCGATGATGATAATGCGTACCGCTATGGCGGCGAGGAGTTTATCATTTTGCTGCGTGCACCTTCCTATAAAGATGCGTGCCTGACAGGCCTGCGGCTGTGCAATACTATTGCCGACACTCCCCTGCATTGTGACGATCAAGCACTGTATATTACGGTCACCGTTGGGTTAACCAAAGTACAGGCCAAAGAGTCACTGGACGAGGTGGCAAAACGTGCTGATGCGGCGATGTATCGCGGTAAACAGAGCGGCCGCAATCGCTGCATGTTTATGGATGAGTGGGGCGAGATCCAGCATTTCGTTGGTTGAGCATCATCGGCTATTGGCTCACCGTTTACGGGTGAGCCGACCTGTTGCGTCACTTCTGAATTAAGTAGCGGATGGTTGGGCCATCCTGCTGGATATCCAACACAGTATAACCGTGGTTGCGGGCATCCAGCGGAATGTTATTGATCGACTGCGGGCAGTCGCTCACCACCTCCAGAACCTCCCCTTTTTTGAGTTGTGGCATCGCTTCGAGTGTGGCTACAGCCGGATAAGGACAGGGTTCACCGCTCATATCGAGGCGGTAATCGGGCACAATCTTCATGCAGTCTCCTTCACAGGCGCCGGCGTATTACGGCGAAAGAAATGTTTTTCCCAGCCAATGACAAACAGCAGCGCGGCCAGCAACAACGAATAGGTCACCAGCAGGCCGCCAAGCGGGCCAAAGGTGTTCAGTAAGTTGATTTTATCCCAGTGGGTGGCGAGGGAAGGGGATAAGTCATCCCAGAAGTATGCGAGGATCGTCGAGCCGATAACGTTGCCCAGCCCGACCCACCAGTAATGCACCTGACCTTCGACTGCGCGGTACATCCAGCCGGTTTCACAACCGCCTGCCAGCACAATTCCGAAACCAAACAGTAACCCGCCGAGTACTGCATTCGGCCCGGCCCACATGATTTTGGGCTCCATCCCCAACTGCACATAGCTGAAAATGCCGATCGCGCTCGCCGCCATGCCGAAAATAATGGCTTTTGCCATCATGGTACGCCCGGTGATCCACATATCGCGGAATGCGGAGGTGAAGCAGATTTGCGCCCGCTCAATCAGTAAACCAAAACCGACGCCAAACAGCATCGCCAGCCCCAGTTTTGGCTGATTCATGGCCATCAGTAGCGCCCAACCCACCATGCCGATAAACACCAGCATACCGATGCGGAAGCGGCGTTTCGCCTGATCCGGTTTTTGCGTCAACGGTGAAGCGGCGGAGACTTTCTGCATCTTTACCGCAATACGGAACATTGGCAGCAGCGTAAAGCGCGCGCCAACCCATGAGCCTATCGCCGTGGCAACGGCAAAGAACCAGGCATGTAGCGAAAATTGCGGAATGCCGGTGAAGAAGGCGGCAAGATTACAGCCCATCGCCAGCCGGGCGCCGAAACCGGTAATGATGCCGCCAGCAATGGCCTGCGCAATGCGAATGCGGCTGTGCGGAAAACGTAGCTTGACGTTATTCGCCCACAGCGCGGCGGCAAAACAGCCGCCAAACATACCGATGATCATCATGCCATCAATACGCGTCAGCGGCGTACCGTCCAGATGGATCAGTTTGAAGTATCCCCACTCTTCGGTATGAACGCCCGCCAGTTGCAGCAACTGACCACCCCAGCGGGTGAATTCGCCGGTTACCGCCCAGAAGGTGCCGGTGATGCCGAAATAGTAGGTAGAGAGAATACCAGCGGCGATAACAGCCGGAATCGGGGACCAGAAGCGAATCAGGAAACGCTCCTTAAAGTATTGCCATGACATAGTAAAACCTCTGAACTCAGAAGGCAGCAATTGAGAGAAGGCGAATGATACACGTGGCAAATGACAAACTAACGCAAAAAGGGTGTAAACCCTGGTGCAGATCAAACTTCTTCGCGCCGGAGAAGGGTGGCGATGATAATGCTTTAATGCCACAATATTTTTTTCTTCGCGATCGGGATAAATAATGAAAAAGCGAGTGATTATTGGCGCGGCGCTTCTGCTCAGTGGCTGCGTACAGGTGGATGATTACAACGCGGTGGTAAAACAGCCTGCACCGGCAGGTTTGGCGGGTTACTGGCAGTCGGCAGGCCCGCAGAGCAAACTGGTCAGCCCGGAAGCAATAGCCAGCCTGATCGTCACGCCCAAAGGGGACACGCTGGATTGCCGTCAGTGGCAGCGGGTCATTGCCGTCCCGGGCAAATTGATGCGTGACGGCAGTACGTTATATAACGTGACGCAAAAACGGGATATTTACCCGCTCGACCACGAAGGTAATACGCTGGAATTTGATGGCATGACTCTCAAACGCGTCGATAAACCGACGGTTGAGTGCCAGAACGCGATGATCGCCGCCGGGCTGGGCATCAGCAAATAAGCGTGGCGCCGGGTACTGTTGCCCGGCAATCACATATCCTTCCTTTTTCTTCCATACGCAGATATCGCGAGTGTTTGTGCATTTTATGCACGAGATTGCGCCTGCATTGGCACCAGCCTGCATTTTTCGCGAAAGGTAAGACAGTGGAGTAACAAAGAAAACCGGATATCATGTTCCTGAGACTCGAGAAACAGGGATAACAGTGCGGGCGTGGTGTTAAAAATGTCACCCGCCTGTTCTGAGATTAGATCTCGTTCGGGAAGAGTATATTTCCAGAGAGGCGTCCATATGTCGAATGCAGGTTATGTTGTCGAGATGTTTGTCTAACTAATGTCCGCAGTTCGTCCATTCGCTCGTTTAACAGTGTTTTCAGTACAACTTCGTTATCCAGAATTTGCTTCAGCAGAGGTCGAATTTGCGCCTGCAACTGAGGCGCAATTTCTCCGGTATTCTGGGCCTGTGCTAACTTCTCCACAGCGTTAATGTACTTTACTTCATGTTCGATGAGTTCGTCCCAACGCCCTTCCTTCGCGAGGTTAAGCATGGCGCGGCTGGTGACCAACAGCTGCTGATAGTGGTGGAGCAACCCGAGATTTGCTTCCATTAGTAAGTGTCCCGCGCGTTTTGATTATTGGGGCCAATTTCTTTCCAGGCATCAGCGATGTTGCTCAACAACTTCGATACTTCATCAATGGCGGAGAGGTCATTGTGGAGATTTGCCTGTAAAAGACGTCGTGTCATGTAGTCATAAAGACTGTCCAGATTTGCAGAGATCTCCCCACCGGTTTCGTGATTAAGACCGGCCCGTAAGCCGTTAGTGATGATATTAATCGCATGTGAAAGCGCGCGTCCTTTACCGGGAATATCTCCCTGTTCAATCAGGATCGCAGCCTTTTTCATGGCGCTCAAGGCGCCATCAAAAAGCAATACCACGAGTTGATGTGGGCTGGCACTCAGAACGGCGCTTTCCACACCGACCTGGGCATAAGCCTGAGTCCCCGATTTCATATACATATCAAACCTCAACTGATGGTTTATGCACCCATAGCATTAAACTGCTGGGTCAAATAATTACCGGTTGTTGTCAGAGAAGAAACCAGCTGACTTAAACTGGTGAACTGTGTCTTATAACGCGCCATGGTTGCAGTGATCTGACTGTTCACCGAATCATACTGGTCGGACAGCTGTTTCAGGGTCTTGTTGATCCCATCGGTCGCATTTTGCACGGTACCATTGGTACCTAAAAAATCGTCCAGCAGGTTACTTGCCTGAGTGGCGAACCCGGTGGTTTTACCGTCGCCGGACAGGAAAGAGATCACGTCCGCTGACTTTTCATTCAACGCTGTATTAAGTTTGGTGCTGTCAACGGTCAGCTTGCCGGTCGTATCCTGAGTCACACCCAATTGCGACAGAATAGAGAAGCTTCCTCCGTCACTTTGAGAGGACGACAACATAGAGCGCAGACGCGTCTGAATGTTGCGCAGCGTACCGTCGCCCAGCAGGTCGCCGTTCGAGGTGTCCTGCGAACCACTCCCCTGATCCACTGCTGTATATTTGGTCTGGTTAGCAATGGTCGTTTGCAAAGAGTTGTAGGCATCGACAAACGCCTGAATCGCGTCGGTCATCGGCTGGTTGTCTTTCGTTACCGCCAGCGTTTCCGGGCTGCCAACGTTAGTTTTATTCAGTGTCAGCGTGACACCTTCCGGCGCATCTGTAATCGTGTTGCTGCTACGGGTAATGTCAATCCCGTTAATTTTCAGTTTCGCGTCAGACGCAGCAACCTGCTGTGTCATCACGTTGCTCGCGCTGCTGGTATTCGTCGAGTCATAGCTGATGTACTTTGCCAGTTCCGTATCATTCGTGGTGATCGTCATCTGGTTAGCCGTACCGCTGTCACGTGAAGTCAGTGCCAGGTAATAGCTGTTGTCATCTGCCTTAATAATGCTCGCAGTCACGCTGCCTTGCTGTTTGTTAATGGCATCACGAACGTCCGACAGACTAGTTTGATCGCTGTTCAGCGTCACAGTCATCGGATTCGTTTGCCCAGGCTGAGCGATCGTAATAGTACGAGAACTCAGGCTACTGTCGCCTAAATCAGTATCTTTGCTGGCCACTTTAGGGCTGAGCAGAGATTGAGAAGCTGCCAGCGAAGACACCTCTACCGAGTAAGTTCCCGCTGCGGCATCATTGGCCAGCGTAGCAGTAAACGCGGTGTTAGTGCTGGATACCTTTGTTGATGCGATGCTTGATGTGTCTTTCAGCGCATTCGCCGCAGTTTGCAACTTAGTCAGGGAGGTTTGCACCACGCCCCAGGCCGTCAACTTGGCTTTATACGAAGTCTGCTGCGTGGTAATTGGCGTCAGCTTTGTTTGTTCAGCTGTCTGCAAATTGTCATACAACGTGTTCAGATCCAAGCTTGTGCCTGCGCCGAGCGAACTAATACTTGCCATATCTTCATCCTTCAGTTTTTGACAATCACTGTGTGGATTATCGGCAGCGACTTCGAAAAGATTAGAGGTTTTTTTTTAAAGCAATGGCGGAATAAAGCCAAAGAATAGCGGGCAGTTTGTGGCTTTAAAAAAATAAAGTTTTTCTCTAAAGGTTGGTCAATGACGGTCGATAACCAGGAAGACGGTAAGAACGCCGTAGGCAGATGCCTGAATCTGATAACTTTTTTATTTAAAGGAATTACATCATGGCTGTTATTAATACTAACACCCTGTCGCTGACGACTCAGAACAACCTGACCAAATCTCAGGCTTCCCTGGGTACCGCTATCGAGCGTCTCTCT
>JAGTSE010000010.1 GCA_018261615.1 Pseudomonadota bacterium
TTGAACTCTTGCAGTTGCCAGACCGCAAGGTGTTTTAACAAATCAAAAGGGGTTTTAAGAACTGGCCCAAAGCTGAAAGCTTTACTGAACCCCCAGCCTGGCTGGGGGTTTTCTGTGCACAACAAAAAGGCCTGCAAATGCAGGCCTCAAATGCAGGCCTTTTCCCTTTTCCTTTCATGGCGTCAGCTTATTTCAGCAGATGCCCCATTTTTTCAGCTTTAGTATCCAGATAGTGTTCGTTTTTTGGGTTGCGGCCGACAATCAGCGGTACACGTTCCACGATGTTGATCCCGGCTTCTGTCAGGATTTCCACTTTCTTTGGGTTATTGGTCAGCAGGCGGACTTCATCCACGCCCAGCAGTTTGAACATATCGGCGCACAGGGTGAAATCGCGTTCATCGGCGGCGAAACCCAATTGATGGTTGGCCTCAACGGTATCGTAGCCCTGATCCTGCAACGCATAAGCGCGGATTTTATTCAGCAGACCAATATTACGCCCTTCCTGGCGATGGTAAAGCAGTATGCCGCGGCCTTCCTCGGCGATATGATTCAGGGCCGCTTCAAGCTGAAAACCGCAGTCACAACGCAAACTGAAAAGTGCGTCACCGGTCAGACACTCCGAATGTACGCGCGCCAGGACAGGCAACTGCCCGGAAATATCGCCGAAAACAAGAGCAACGTGATCTTGCCCGGTAGCCAGTTCTTCAAAACCCACCATCAGGAAGTCTCCCCATGGAGTTGGCAGCTTGGCTTCTGCCACACGTTTAAGTTGCATGTGAATCTCCGAATTATATTGGCGCACTGCGCGCCTTTAGCCTGTTGGCCTTCTGTATAGGTGTATTTTGCCACAATGCACTGAACAACGCCTACAAGTGACCATTCCATTGCTGGTTAAACGCACAAATACGTCGCTTTTAGCGTGAACGTTATATTTCGGTTATGATTGAGTCGCTTATCAGAAAGGAGAGGACATGCTGTCAATTGTAAAGCGTACAACTGCAGGGGCGGCGATTTTATTGGTGATGCCGCTGGCTGTGTGGGTTTCCGGCTGGAGTTGGCAGCCCGGACAATCCCGCGGGTGGCTCCATTTTCTCTTCTGGTTAACCGAAACGGTTACGCAGCCGTGGGGGATTATTACGCATGTGGTTCTGTGCGGCTGGTTTCTCTGGTGCCTGCGTTTTCGCCTGAAAGCGGCGCTGATGCTGTTTGCTATTCTTGGATGCGCCATTATGATCGGGCAGGGGTTAAAATCCTTCATCAAAGAGCGGGTGCAGGAACCGCGTCCTTTCGTGTTATGGCTGGAAAAAACGCACGATATCCCGGCGGATGAGTTCTACGCTTTAAAGCGTAAGACGCGGGGAGAACTGGTGAAATCACAGCTCTCCGGGCAGCATGATATTCCTGGTTTTTTACAAAAACATTGGCAAAAAGAGACCGGTTTTGCCTTTCCTTCCGGACACACTATGTTTGCTGCCAGTTGGACGCTGTTGGGCGTGGGTTTATTGTGGCCACGCAGACGGACATGGACCATTGTTTTCCTGTTAGTATGGGCAACCGGGGTAATGGGTAGCCGTTTATTGCTGGGCATGCACTGGCCGCGCGATTTAGTAATCGCAACGTTGATTTCCTGGCTGCTGGTTACGCTGGCAACCTGGCTGGCGCAGCGCCTGTGCGGCCCATTAACGCCGCCCTCGCAAGAGGTGCCAGAAATTATCGCCAGAGATCGCGAGGCTTGATTTCCAATATTTCGCCCGCAAATCGGAATCTGACATTATGTAATTTCATTCCACGATGGGCGCTAAAATGATAGGTTATAAGGCTGTGTGCAGTCAGTTGCATAGAAATTCATCGCCTGAACCACATAACGGGATGTAATGTGAAATATTTACTCATTTTTTTACTGGTATTAGCGATTTTTGTCGTGTCGATTACGCTTGGTGCGCAAAACGATCAGCAAGTGACATTCAATTATTTACTCGCGCAGGGCGAATATCGTATTTCTACGCTGTTGGCTGTTCTGTTTGCTGCCGGGTTTATCATCGGCTGGCTGATTTGCGGCCTGTTCTGGCTACGCGTACGAGTCTCTCTGGTTCGCGCGGAACGTAAGATCAAACGACTTGAGCACCAGCTTGCTCCCGCCTCTGATGTTCCGGTTGTCTCCGGCACTGCGGCGGTGAAGGAATAATATTTTATGCTGGAGTTGCTTTTTCTGTTGTTACCTGTCGCGGCTGTCTACGGCTGGTATATGGGGCGCAGAAATGCTCAACAAACAAAGCAGGATGAAGCCAACCGGCTCTCACGTGAATATGTGGCTGGGGTTAACCTGTTGCTTAGCAACCAGCAAGATAAGGCTGTAGACCTGTTCCTCGAGATGTTGAAGGAGGATACCGGGACCGTCGAAGCCCATCTCACTCTTGGTAACCTGTTCCGCTCGCGCGGTGAAGTGGATCGCGCTATTCGCATACATCAAACGCTGATGGAAAGCGCTTCGCTCACCTACGACCAGCGGCTGCTGGCCGTGCAGCAACTGGGTCGTGACTATATGGCGGCGGGTCTGTATGACCGGGCCGAAGATATGTTCAACCAGTTGGTCGATGAAACGGATTTCCGCGTCAACGCGCTACAGCAATTGCTGCAAATTTATCAGGCCACCAGTGAGTGGCAGAAAGCGATTGATGTGGCGGAGCGGCTGGTGAAACTCGGTAAAGAGAAGCAGCTCGGCGAGATCGCCCATTTTTACTGTGAGCTGGCGCTGCAACAGATGGGCAATGAGGATATGGATCGCGCGATGGGTCTGCTGAAAAAAGGCGCTGCCGCCGATCGCAATAGTCCGCGCGTCTCCATCATGATGGGACGGGTGTTTATGAGCCACGGGGAGTACGTCAAAGCGGTCGAAACGCTGTTGCGGGTAATCGAGCAGGATAAAGATCTGGTGTGCGAAACGCTGGATATGCTCCAGAACTGCTATCAGCAACTCGGCAAAAATGACGAGTGGGCAGCATTTCTGCAACGTTGTGTTGAAGAGAACGTTGGCGCTACTGCGGAACTGATGCTGGCGGAAATCATTGAGCAGCGTGATGGAGCTGATGCTGCTCAGAGCTACGTTACCCGACAGCTACAGCGTCATCCGACCATGCGCGTGTTCCACAAACTTATCGATTACCACTTGAATGATGCAGAGGAAGGACGCGCGAAAGAGAGCCTGCTGGTGCTGCGCGATATGGTGGGTGAGCAAGTCCGCAGTAAACCGCGCTACCGTTGCCATAAGTGCGGTTTTACGGCATTTACTATTTACTGGCACTGTCCGTCATGCCGGGCGTGGTCAACGGTTAAGCCTATTCGCGGTCTCGACGGGCAGTGATTTTTTAAAAGATCTTATTTTAGTTACAACATACTAGTGAATTTAAACACTCATTTGCCAGATCTGCGCTGTAACATCGCTTTACAGGCAAAAAATGGAAACTGTTATTTCCAGGCTCCCGCAGGTAGAATGCACGCCGTTTATTCACTTCGCGCCTGTGCGGGTGCCTCATTTCAGAAGGTTTGATCATGACATCTACTCCTTTATCGACTTCCCGCGCTGTGACTGCTTCCCCAGTGGTAGTGGCACTTGATTACGATAACCGCGACAAAGCACTGGCATTTGTCGACCGCATCGATCCCCGCGATTGCCGCCTGAAAGTGGGCAAAGAGATGTTTACGTTGTTCGGGCCGCAATTGGTACGCGATCTACAACAGCGTGGTTTTGATATTTTCCTTGACCTGAAATTTCATGATATCCCCAATACCACGGCGCATGCGGTGAAAGCGGCGGCAGATCTCGGTGTGTGGATGGTTAACGTTCATGCCTCAGGTGGGGCACGGATGATGACGGCGGCGAAAGAGGCGCTATCCTCTTTTGGTTCTGATGCGCCGCTACTGATCGCTGTTACTGTGTTAACCAGCATGGAAGCCAGTGACTTACAGGATCTGGGCATCAATACTTCACCAGCAGAGTATGCGGAGCGTCTGGCACGCCTGACGCAGCAATGTGGCCTTGATGGCGTGGTCTGCTCTGCTCAGGAAGCCGTACGTTTCAAAAGAGAACTGGGTAAGTCGTTTAAACTGGTGACCCCAGGCATTCGTCCTCTGGGCAGCGTAGCGGGCGATCAACGACGGATTATGACGCCGGAAGAGGCGCAGCTTGCGGGTGTGGACTATATGGTAATTGGACGCCCGGTTACGCAATCTGCAGATCCAGCCGCAACCCTGAAAGCCATCAACGCTTCGCTGGGTAAGGGGGCTTAATGAGTGACAACAACAGCCGTCTGGTTTATTCCACGGAAACCGGGCGTATTGACGAACCTAAAACGGCCACCATACGCCCGAAAGGCGATGGTATTGTACGTATTCAACGCCAGACCAGTGGACGCAAAGGCAAAGGTGTGAGCCTGATCACCGGTATTGATTTTGATGATGAAACACTGGCGAAACTGGCCGCTGAATTGAAGAAAAAATGCGGATGTGGCGGTGCGGTAAAAGACGGTGTAATTGAGATCCAGGGAGACAAGCGAGATTTATTAAAATCGCTGCTGGAAGCCAAAGGAATGAAAGTCAAACTTGCCGGTGGATAAAACAGAAAGGCCGCGATATAAATCGTGGCCTTATTTACACTGCGTGACTCAGACCTGAAAAGAAAGTATATTTATTTTTTTGTTATCGCCGTTTCAATGACCAATTATTTACCAACCTGGTGGCCAATAATACCGCCGACAGCCGCACCACCTAATGTACCCAGCGTGCTACCATCTGTCAGTACAGCACCACCCAGCGCGCCCGCACCTGCACCGATGGCAGTGTTACGAGAACGTTTATCCCAGTGACCGCAGGCGCTAAGGGACATTGCCAGGGTTACGGTGAGAAGCGCGGTGGCCATTTTTTTACTTGTTAACATCATCATACTTTCTCCTGAATTATTGATTCACGGAAAAATGATCTCTTTAAGTATAGAAGCTGTAGGCCGCCTTAAAGCACTTCCGTGAAAGCTTGCTGCGCAGGTGTAATACAATCACATGAGTGATAGTCACTTCCTGTTATATCGCTAATATTAATTTTACTCTGGGGCAGAAAGTCAGACAGGTAAAAAGTCTTAATCAACGCGTCAGAATATTCTCAGATATGAGTAAGATAGCCCGCTTTCGCGGGCGGAAAATTAAGCGGTAATACCGGGTTTAACAATATCAACGATCAGGCCTGCCTGGCGAAGTTGCTGATGCGCTTCGGAAGAGAGTTTTTCATCGGTAATCACCCGCTGAAAGCGTTCAACCGGGCCAAGTGTATAAGGATGCATCACACCAAATTTGGAGCTGTCGGTAAGCACAATCGCCTCGCTGCCTTTTTCCAGCACCGCATTAACGACATCAGTACGCATCATATCTCGACCGGTAAAACCCGTTTCCGGTTGCCAGCCATCGATACCAATGAATGCTTTACTGAAGTGTACCTGCTGGATGTACTGCCTCGTCAGCGGACCAACCATGCTTTCACTCTTTTTCTGGTAGATGCCGCCTAGCAGGATCACATCGCATTGCGATTCTTTCAGTAGATGCGCGATATAGCTACTGACAGTAATAATGGTGATGTCGCGCTGTTCGCCTAACTTACGAGCGAGCAGCGCATTGCTGCTGCCGTTTTCAATAAATACGGTTTCACCTGGGCTAACCAGAGAGGCGGCAAAATCCGCCAGCGCACGCTTGACGGTGTAATTGTTCATCATGCGCGTTTCGACATCATCGCTATCCAGCGGTACGGCAAAACCGTGTGTGCGGCGCAGATAGCTCTGTTTTTCGAGCATATTCAGATCCTGACGAATCGTGACTTCAGAAACGCCGGTCATGCGGGCCAGATCGGCGACACTCATTTGGCCTTTATCAATCACTGTTTGCAGAATAATTTGTTGTCGGGAATTCATAGTCATGTCGTTTTAATCAAGTATTGAATTCGGACATCACCACTGTGGCTACCGCATCCTGCTGCCGCCTGAGATGGTGAAAATAAAGATCAAATTTCCCAGGGCATTTTTGGGGCGCCGGAAGAGGAGGGCTTGTCGTTGTTGTCGAGATCCAATAATTCCGCTTTCAGGATCTCCAGATTGTGAATTGCAGATTGTGTGTCTCCGCCAACCAGTATGTCCAGAACGGTATCGATCCGGCCGGCAAGGAGTTTAAGGTCAATGTCTGCCATACCTTCACCTATATATCAAAAAATGAATAAATTAATGATGCAGAAAAGAGTGTAAAAAGAGAAGAAAAAAAACGAAATCTCAAATTCTTATAAACACTCAGCATATATTCATTATGCCACACGCAGTCCGGTTCTGGCGTGGATTAGTCTTGCAGTGCGCGTAATGCGCTTTTCTTACTGGAGGATAAAGCAATGACTGTTATCAACCAGGCTACGTGCAAACTGTTTACTGATATGAACGTTTTACGCAACTTTCTGGATACTATGAGGAGGAGCGACGTACCATATGGATGATGCTGCGCGCCAGGCCGCGCCCTTGCTTCAACCACGCGTTGATTGAATCGGGACGAAACAGTAAGTTGCCCTGGTTTTATTGTGGCTGTTTTTATTGGGTTGTGGGAGGAATTGAAAAAATGCGGGAAGGATCGCAGCGAAAAACGGCCCCTTCGACGGGAAGGAGCCGCTGGTGAGGTTTTTAAAGAGCCGGGCGGGCGATAATGCTGCGGGTTTCCATGCGTACTTCGGCGATCGTGACATCAATAACATCCGTCACTTTAAACGCCGTTTCGCCTTTGATTTGCACTGTGCCGTTTTCCTGGCTGCAAACCAGCTCATCACGCACAGCGTGAATGAAAGGGGCCGGAATAAACGCGACTGCGCCGTTATCGACCAGACGCACGCGCATACCGCCGCGGCTGACATCGATAATCTCGGCTGCAAAACGGGTCTCTGTACCGGCTTTGTTCTGCAGGAAACGGGCGTACAGCCAGTCACCGACATCGCGTTCCGCCATGCGATTCAGACGGCGACGTTCAGCCATTTGCACGGTGGTTTCGTCCTGCGGACGCTTTGGCGTTTCACCTTTAATAATCGCTTTCAGCAGTCGATGGTTAACCATATCGCCGTACTTACGGATAGGTGAAGTCCAGGTGGCATACGCTTCAAGGCCAAGACCGAAGTGCGGACCTGGTGCAACGCTGATCTCGGCAAACGACTGGAAGCGGCGAATACGGCTGTCGAGGAAACCAGACGGTTGAGCATCCAGTTCGCGACGCAGTTTGCAGAAACCTTCCAGTGTCAATACTTCTTCCGCATCAACATGCATGCCATGGGTTTTCAGCATAGCGGCCAGTTGCTCACTGTTCGCCGGATCAAAACCAAGGTGCACGTTATAAATACCGAAGCCCAGCTTGTCGCGCAGAACGTGAGCGGCACAGATGTTGGCAGCGATCATCGCCTCTTCAACAATGCGGTTCGCAATGCGGCGCGGTTCGGCCACGATATCCAGCACTTCGCCTTTTTCACCCAGAACAAAGCGGTAATCCGGGCGATCCTTAAACACCAGCGCGTGGGTTTGACGCCATTGCGAACGAAGCTGGCTTACGCGGTGCAGCAGACGGATCTGCGTGGCAATCGCTTCATTCGCTGGTTGCCATGAACCGGTATTTTCCAGCCAGTCGGACACCTCGTCGTAAACCAATTTGGCTTTCGATTCGATGGTGGCCGCAAAGAATTCGATATTATCTTCGATGCTACCTTCGCCATCCAGCGTCATACGGCAAACCAGCGCAGGGCGGATTTCGTTCGCGTGCAGGGAGCAGAGATCGTCGGAGAGTTCGCGTGGTAACATCGGGATATTAAAGCCCGGCAGATAGTTGGTGAACGCGCGCACTTTGGCGGAATCATCAAGCTTGCTGCCTTCTGCAATCCACGCGGTAGGATCTGCGATAGCAACGGTCAGTTGCAGCTTGCCGTCGGCGGTCTCTTCCACAAACAGCGCATCGTCCATATCTTCAGTGCTGGCGCTGTCGATAGTGACGAAATCCAGCGCGGTCAGATCGACGCGTTGCAGACCGTCATCAAGCATTTCCGTCGCCACGCCGTTCGGCGCTTCTTTTTCCAGATTGTGGCGCGCCAGAGTGACCCACCACGGAACAAAATGGTCTTCCGCAAAGGTAATAAACTGCGTCAGTTCGGCATAGAAGCCGCGATCGCCTTTGAGTGGATGGCGACGCATTTCCGCAACAGCCCAGTCGCCTTCTTTAAAATCATGTTCCACACCGCGAGCCGCGCGACAGGGAATGGTGTCTTTTAGCAACGGATGATCCGGTACGATGGAAAGACGATCGTCTTTCTTCTGCACTTTACCGACAAAACGGGTCAGAAACGGTTCGACCAGTTCTTCAGGTTCTGCGCTTTCGCGATCTTTATCGCTGTGAATGACGGCGATTATTTTGTCGCCATGCATCACTTTCTTCATCTGCGGCGGCGGAATGAAGTAGCTTTTTTGCGCATCGACTTCCAGAAATCCGAAACCTTTTTCCGTGCCTTTTACAACACCTTCCGCGCGTGGTGTCTGGGAATGAAGTTGCTGTTTAAGCTGCGCTAGCAGCGGGTTGTCCTGAAACATAGTTATGTATTTTCGTGGCTAAAAGAGCGGCTGACAGTTTTACGCGATTCTGCTGGTTGCGGCAAGCGCTGTTTCAGCAAAATCTGTGTGAGCAAGCGGCGGTGAAGCCGCTTGCTATTGTGTTATTCCGTCTCAGGGAAGGTGGTTTGCCCGAGGGCGATTTTCAGGCGGTTAAGCCAGCCGTTCAGGGCGCAACTCATTAGCAGACTCACCGCTGCCTGTCGGCTGAAACCTTGCTCAACAAGCAGCGAAAAGTGCAGTGGGCTAAAGCGGTCGGCGGCGCAAGTAATCCACTGCACGGACAGAAGCAATGCCTTGATTTGCGGGTTGTCGGCCGTTTCGCGATCAACCTCGCGCTCGCCGCTGCGCAACGCTTGTTCCATCGATTTCTCTTGTGGCGTACGCTGTAGCGCTTCGGCGAAACAACCGACGCTGCCATTAATGCGGGCGGTATAGAGCGCGGTAAGCCCGGCGAGCTGTTTATTCGGTGTCGCTCTGGTCAGCTTGTCGCAAATTTCACCCAGCGCATTTAATTGCAAATGTTCATGTGCCAGCAGTGGGGCGAGCAGACGCAGTTCGGGCAGCGGTTGCCAGTGAGCCAGCGACTCCATTTGCGGCGCATTAGCAATGCGCAAATCCACGGCATCAATAGCGGGCTGCCAAGTGATGTTGGCGTTAGCAAACAGCGAGGCATCGGCTTCCTGTTGTATCTCCATGCCAGGGATCACGCGCACAGGCTGGCCGAGCACGGCCTGCAACATCGCCAGCACACGGGCCTGGAAAGCGACAAAGCCGATAATTTGCGTGATAACCACCACGTCATACTGCGTTAAACCGACATCTTCCAGTTGCTGCCGCGCGCGGGCGTCAATCACTGACGGTGAAGCCGCAAGCTGGCGGGCATATTGCGTGATTTGCGCCAGCCGGTAGTTACTCTCCCGCGAAGAATCCGGGCCTGGCAGCGGTGCGAGTCGCGCTGCATAGTGGTTGCATAACCGTTGAATACCAAAAACCTGCGCCACGGTAAGCGCAGTGCTGAGGCGATCGTAGGTGCTGAAGGTGCGCAGGCGATTAACCGTCACGCGCTGCGGAAAGAGCAGGGCGTAGAGCTTGCGGGCGGGTGTCACAATACCGTCAAGATTGGCTGCCTGGTCTTCAGGCAGGGCGATATCGAGCAGGAAAGGGTCATTCACCGTGGCGGCATCGGGAACCAGCGGTAGCGCCTGCGCACGGTTGGCACTCGACTGGGTCTCATGGTACCAGTGGTTTTTGCCTTCTGTCCGGCGTCGTTCCATGGTCGTTCCTTGGTCTGAAAGTGGCGATCCGGATTCGACGTCAGGTCTATACGCCGGATCTTTTTTGCTGCTTTATCCTGGCGCATGGCAAGTGAGGGATGAAAGATTGTTAGGTGATAATAAATATCAGAATGGCATATCGAAGGAAAAGCCCCTTCACTTCAGAAGAAGGGGCGAGGCGAAATTATTTGATTTCCAGTTCGTTCATCGCAGCGATGTTAAAGCCACCATCTACGTGAACCACTTCACCGGAGATACCGGCGGAGAGATCGGAGCACAGGAACGCAGCGGAGTTGCCCACGTCCTCAATGGTCACCGTGCGGCGAATCGGGGTAACCGCTTCGCAGTGCGCCAGCATTTTACGGAAGTCTTTAATACCTGACGCTGCCAGCGTACGGATCGGACCTGCGGAAATACCGTTAACACGCACGCCTTCCGGGCCCATGGCATTCGCCATGTAACGCACGTTCGCTTCAAGAGAGGCTTTAGCCAGACCCATTACGTTGTAGTTCGGGATAGCACGCTCAGCGCCCAGGTAGGAGAGCGTCAGCAGCGCGGAGCCTGGATTCAGCATCTGGCGGCAGGCCTTAGCCATTGCAACGAAACTATAGGAACTGATGTCGTGCGCGATTTTAAAACCTTCGCGGGTTACCGCGTTGACGTAGTCGCCGTCCAGCTGATCGCCCGGCGCGAAGCCGATAGAGTGAACGAAACCGTCAAATTTCGGCCAGACTTTCGTCAGGTCCGCAAACAGGGCGTCGATACTCTCATCCTTAGCAACATCACATTCCAGAACAATGCTGGAACCCAGCTGGGCGGCAAACTCTTCAACACGGCCTTTCAGCTTGTCGTTCTGGTAGGTGAATGCCAGCTCAGCGCCTTCGCGATGCATTGCCTGTGCGATGCCGTATGCGATGGAGAGTTTGCTGGCGACGCCAGTAACCAGAATGCGCTTACCGGAAAGAAAACCCATAGCTTTAATCCTTATATTCATTGTTGTGGCGAACGTCCTCTTCGTGGGGCGCTCGTCGTTAAAACGCGACGATTCTATCATGAGTCGCCGAATGAGTTAATCCGACCACTGAATCTCGTCAATCAGCGATCTTTGCGCCAGGCATCAGCGGTTAATGCTTCGCCAAAATGCCCGGCGATCAAACGTTTTGTTAAATCATGCAGAGGAGAGGCAAGCACGTCTGCGGTGCTGCCGCGCTCCACCACTTCGCCCTGATGCATGACCAGCACCTGGTCGCTAATGTGCTTCATCATCCCGATATGCTGGGTGACATAGATATAAGAGATACCCTGTTTTTCCTGCAATTCCAGCATCAGGTTAATTAACTGCGAACGCATCGACATATCCAGCGAGGCCAGTGCTTCATCGGCGATGATCACCTTCGGCCGTAGGATCAGCGCCCGCGCCAGACCAAGGCGCTGTTTTTGTCCGGGTGCCAGCATGTGCGGGTAGTAGCTGACATGATCCGGCAACAAACCCACCATGCGCAGCGTTTCCAGAATACGTTTTTGTCGCGCTTCCGGCTCCAGCTCCGTGTTCAGCCGCAGCGGGAAATCAAGAATTTGTGACAAACGCTGGCGCGGGTTGAGCGATGTCGAGGGATCCTGAAAAATCATGCGAATACGCTGGCTGCGGAAAGTATAGTCGCCGTAATGTAGCGGCTGATCGTCAATCATCAGCTCGCCGGAAGAGGGTTCCACCATGCCCGCCAGCATTTTCGCCAGCGTTGATTTCCCGGAACCGTTCTCGCCGATAATCGCCAGCGTCTGCTTTTCGCGCAGGGTAAAACTTAACGGTTTAACCGCTTCCACGGTTTGACGACGGAACCAGCCTGTGCGGTAGCGGAAGGTTTTGCTCAGGTTGCGCACTTCAAGCAAGGTCTCAACCATCATTCGCTCTCCATATTCAGCGGGAAGTGGCAGGCATAAAGATGGTTTCTCGCGCCGGTCAGACGCGGTGTTTCGACGCATTTGCGCTGCGCATACGGACAGCGCGGCCCGAGGCGGCAACCAATTGGCAGTTGCTCAAGTAGTGGAATGGCGCCGGGCATCGTGTTGAGACGGCTTTTATGCGGCATCGCGCTGCCAAAATCCGGGATCGCACGGATTAGCGCCTGCGTATACGGATGGTGCGGCGTGACCACCAGCTCTTCACTGGGCGCGGTTTCCACCGTTTGCCCGCAATACATTACATTAATGCGGTCGGCCCATTTGCTCAGCATTTGTAAATCGTGGCTGATCAGCATAATGGTGGTGTTGTTGTTCTGGTTAAGACGGTCAAGCAGGCGGAAGATCTGCGCCTGGGTCGTAGGTTCCATCGCGTTCGTCGGTTCGTCGGCAATCAGCAGGCGCGGTTGGTTAGCCAGCGCGATGGCGATCATCACTTTCTGACATTCGCCTTCGGTCAACTCGTAAGGGAAACTGCGCATCGTATCTTCGTGATCTTTTATCCCGACGCGGTGCAATAGCTCGACAGCCCGGCGTTTACGCCAGCCAAAGCGCTGCCACCAGCGGCCTTTCCACGTCCAGCGGGGAATGTTTTGCATCAACTGCTTACCGACGCGCTCCGAGGGATCGAGACAGGATTGCGGCTCCTGGAAAATCATCGACACATTATGGCCAAGCAGCTTGCGCCGTTCACGCGCCGAGAGACGCAGCAGGTCGATATCGTCAAAACGCATGCGATCGGCGGTGACGCGCCAGTTATCTTTGGTGACGCCGCAAATCGCTTTCGCGATCAGGCTTTTTCCCGAACCGGATTCACCCACCAGACCGCGAATTTCACCTTCTGCAAGCGTCATGCTGATGCGATCGACGGCTTTAACCCAATCATCGCCGGTTTTCACTTCAATGGTCAGATTGCGGATATCAAGAAGTGGCATTATTCGACTCCCGCCGCGATCGCACGACGGATCCCGTCGCCGAGGATGTTCACCAGCAGCACGCTAATCATAATGGCCGCGCCCGGTAGCATCACGGTCCACGGCGCGACATAAATCAGTTCCAGCGCATCGCCGAGCATTGCGCCCCATTCCGGGGAGGGAAGCTGAGCGCCGAGATCGAGAAAGCCCAGCGCAGCGATATCCAGAATTGCCATCGACAGCGCACGGGTGATTTCCGTCACCATCCCGGCGGTAATATTGGGCAGCACGGTGTACCAGAGGATATTGCTCGTTGACGCGCCATCAAGCCGGGCGGCCACCACATACTCCTTCTCCAGCTCGTCATGTACCAGGCTGTAGACCGAACGCACCATGCGCGGCAGCAGCGCCAGCCAGACGGCGAACATCGCATGAGTAAGATGCGGGCCGGCAAACGCCACCACAATAATAGCCAGCAGCAGCGTTGGCAGTGATAACAGCGTATCGAGAATATGGTTCAGTACAGCTGAGCGCAGCCCGTGGGTGGCGCCCGCAAAAATGCCGAGCGCCAGCCCGCACAGCGTGGCGGCCAGCGTGACGATAAATGCACCGCCGACTGTTGGCGCTGCGCCACTCAGCAGACGGCTCAGCACATCACGGCCCAGGTCGTCCGTGCCGAGGAAAAACGACACATCGCCATAGCGCGACCATGATGGCGGTAAAAGCTGATAACCGAGGAACTGCTGGTCGATGCCATAAGGCGCGAACCAGTGGCCAAAAATACACAGCAGTGCCAGCGCGCCGCAGCCGTACAGGCCGATCATCGCAGTGGTATCGCCGTAGAATTGACGCCAGGCTGTGCGCAACGTACCGGGTGGGCGTTTTTCGCTGTAAACGCTATCGTAAGGCATACCATTCCTTATGTTTCAACGGGTTCGCCAGCGCACCCAAAATATCCGACAGCACGTTGACAATAATGACCAGCGAGCCAATCACCATCACACCGGCCGAAATCACCGCATAATCCTGCTGGCGAATGGCATTAATCAACCAGCGTCCAAGACCAGGCCAACTAAACACCATTTCAGTGATCATCGCCAGCGTCAGCATGGTGGAAAATTGCAGACCAAGACGCGGGATCACTGGCGGCAGGGCATTATGCAGCACATGGCGGCGCAAAATCGTTACGAGTGAAAGACCGCGCGTCGCTGCCGCTTTAATGTAGTTTTTATCAAATACATCAATGGTACTGATTCGCATCAGTCGGATCACCTCCGTCGTTGGCGCTACCGCCAGCGTCATTACCGGCAATACCAGATGGCGCAGAGCGCTCATCATCATCTCATCGCGCCACGGCGAGTCCGAAAGCCAGGCATCAATCAGTGAGAATCCGGTCACTGTTTTTACCTGATAGAGCAGGTCGAAGCGCCCGGACACCGGCAGCCAACCAAGGTTGAGCGAAAAGAAAAGCGTTAACAGCAAGGCCAGCCAGAACACTGGGATGGAAAAGCCGAGCAGCGCAAAGGCGCTGATCAGTGAATCCTGCCACTTACTACGCATCACTCCGGCGAGCATCCCGACCGGAATACCGATCACCAGCGAGGAGCCAAAAGCCAACAGGCAGAGTTCCATGGTGGCGGGGAACACCTCTTTTAACTGTTCCGAAATAAGCTGGCCGTTAATGCTTGATACGCCAAAATCCCAGTGCAACAGACCGTTAAACCAGAACACCCACGCGTTCCACAGCGAGGCGCCCTGTAGGGGCGCGTGGGGAGTGAAATAGCTCAGGCTGAAACCGACAAACGTCAGCAAAAAGAGGGTCACCAACAGCAGTAGCAGACGACGCAAAGTAAAGATAATCATGGCTTCGACACCTCTTGTTTATTCCGCGAGACCCCGGCAAAAGAGGCGCTGCCAAACGGACTCAGCACCAGTCCTTTAATATCATAGCGATACGCCTGCAAACGCAGCGAGGAAGCCAGCGGTAGCACCGGCAATTCGCGGGCGAGGATCTGCTGGGCTTCGTCATAATCATCAATTCGTGCAGCAAGTTGCTGTGAAGCAAGCGCTTTTTGCAACACGTCGTCGAATTCATGGTTGCACCAGTGCGCAAAGTTGGTCTGCGAGTTTATTGCAGCGCAACTCAGCAGCGGGCGGAAGAAACTGTCAGGATCGTTACTGTCCGTCGCCCAGCCTGTGAGTGTTAGATCATGGTTCATATCCATCAATCGCGCTTCCTGGAAGCGCCCTTCCACCGGCACGATCACCACTTTAACACCGACCTGCGCCATATCGGCCTGGATAAGCTCGGCGGTTTTCAGCGGGCTGGGGTTCCAGGGCTGTGAGCTGGCGGGTACCCACAGTTGTAATGTGAGATTTTCCAGCCCCAGCGCTTTTAGCCGTTCGCGCGCCTGAGCCGGATCGTATTCAGTGATTTTAGCTTCATTATCATAAGCCCAGGAGGCGCGCGGAAGGATTGACGCTGCCGTTTCCGCTGTGCCGTAGTAGATCGACTGCATCAGGCGCTGATTATTGATCGACAGCGCCAGCGCATGGCGCACTTGCGGGTTATCCAGCGGCGGTTTGTTGGTATTAAACGCCAGATAGGCGATGTTCATCCCCGGACGCAGCGTCAGGCGCAGGCGCGGGTCGTCACGCAGAATGGTCAACTGGCTGGCGGCTGGCCACGCCAGTACATCACACTCGCCGGTCAGTAATTTTGACAAACGGCCTGTACCGCCGGAGCCTAAATCGACAACTACCTGCTGCATCAGCGGCTTACCGCGCCAGAATTTTTCGTGACGTTGTAACCGAATGTATTGCCCGGCGCGATACTCATCAAGCTGATAGGGGCCAGTGCCGACCGGTTGGCGATCGATCAGTTCCTGCTGATCTTTTTTCGCCAGTTCGTCAGCGTATTCTGCCGACATCACGGAGGCATAATGTGTCGCCAGATGCCATAAAAACGAGGCATCTGGTTTTTTCAGGCGAAACTCGACGGTGCGGTTGTCCAGCTTGCGCACGCTGTCGACGGAATCGGCAAATTGCAAACTATCGAAGTACGGGAAACTATTGCCGTTGACGTTATGCCAGGGATGATTGCGGTTGAAAATGCGCTGAAAGGTAAACACTACGTCGTCGGCATTTAATGCGCGGTGCGGTGTGAACCAGGATGTGCTCTGAAAGGCAACGTTATCGCGCAGACGAAAACGGTAAGTTGCGCCGTTATCCAGCACTTCCCAGCTTTCCGCCAGCTCCGGCACCAGCCGGTAAGTGTAGGGATCTACGTCCAACAAGCGATCGTAGAGTTGCGCAGCCAGCGTATCAACAATCAAACCGCTGCTGGCTTTCTGCGGGTTAAAGGTATTGACCTGGCCATTGACGCAATAAACAAAACCGCTGTCGCGAATATCCGCCAGCGGACCAGGCGTGACTGCCGCCTGGGCGATGCCTGCGATCAGGCTTGCGATCAACAGCAGAGAGGAGAGAACCGGACGCATGATTTATTCAACATGTTTAAATTCATGAACAAAGTGTATCGCACTTGCGATGGCTTCGTACAAATGTCTGCAAGCGACTGCTGTTATTGTCGGCGATTTCAGCTTATTTGATGCTTTTTCAGCAGCGCTCGTAGCTGGTGATAGGTCAGTCCCAGCAATTCCGCCGCGCGTTTTTGGTTAAATTTCGCCTGTTGCAGACTTTGTTGTAACAGCTGCTTTTCCTGATGGTGCTGAAACTGACGCAGATCCAGCGGCAGAGAGATTGAGGTATTTTCATCAACCTTCTGCGCACTCAATGTACGGTTAAATGGATCAATAATGATGGTATCAAGCGGCTCATCGCTGCGCCCATGACGATACACTGAACGTTCCACCACGTTTTTCAGTTCGCGAATATTTCCGGGCCAGGCGTAACTCATCAGCACATCGCGGGCACGATCGGTAAAGCCGGGGAACAGCGGCAACTTAAGTTCCCGGCACATCTGAATAGCAAAGTGATCGGCCATCAGCATGATATCGCTCTGACGCTGTCGCAGCGGCGGCAATAGCACTACGTCAAAGGCCAGCCTGTCGAGCAGATCGGCGCGGAAGATGCCATCCTGCACCATCTGCGGCAGGTCGGCATTGGTGGCGCAGACCAGCCGCACATTCACCTGCAAAGGCTGGCTGCCGCCCACGCGTTCGAGTTCGCCATATTCAATGACCCGCAGGAGTTTTTCCTGTACCAGCATCGGCGCGGTGGCCAGCTCGTCGAGAAACAGTGTTCCGCCGTCGGCACGCTCAAAGCGGCCTGGATGGCGCTTCTGCGCGCCGGTAAAGGCGCCGGCTTCGTGGCCGAATAATTCGGAATCCAGCAGATTTTCATTCAGCGCCGCGCAGTTAAGCGAGATGAATGGCCCTTGCCAGCGCGAGGAGAGGAAATGCAGACGGTTTGCAATCAACTCTTTACCGGTGCCGCGCTCACCGATGATCAGTACCGGTTTATCGATCGGCGCAAGGCGCGAAACCTGTTCCAGAACCTCGATAAAACTATTGGCCTCACCGAGCAGGTTATCCTTGTATTCTGACATGATGAAATTCACCATTAGTTGGTTTTATTAACCACTCTAAATGAAAAAACCGCTGCGGTAAAATTATTCAACTTATTAAAAATCAATTAAATAAAAACCTGGCACGAAGATTGTAATAAGTCTGTAGCAGGGCCACGCCCGATTACAGAAATGAAGAGGAACTGATTATGGGTATTTTTTCTCGTTTTGCCGACATCGTGAACGCCAACATTAACTCGCTGTTGGAAAAGGCGGAAGATCCGCAGAAACTGGTGCGCCTGATGATTCAGGAGATGGAAGATACGCTGGTTGAAGTGCGTTCAACTTCAGCGCGTGCGCTGGCAGAAAAAAAACAGCTGACGCGCCGTATTGAGCAGGCCACCGCCCAGCAGGAAGAGTGGCAGGAGAAAGCCGAACTGGCGCTGCGTAAAGATAAAGACGATCTGGCGCGTGCGGCGCTGATCGAAAAACAGAAAGTTACCGCGCTGATTGAGACCCTGGGCCAGGAAGTGACGCTAGTGGATGAAAGTCTGGCGCGGATGAAAAAAGAGATTGGCGAGCTGGAAAACAAACTCAGCGAAACTCGTGCTCGTCAGCAGGCGCTTACCCTTCGCCACCAGGCGGCCAGCTCCTCGCGCGATGTGCGCCGTCAACTGGACAGCGGCAAACTGGATGAGGCGATGGCGCGTTTTGAATCCTTCGAACGTCGTATCGATCATATGGAAGCGGAAGCCGAAAGCCACGGCTTTGGTAAACAAAAATCGCTGGATCAGCAATTTGCCGAGCTGCGTGCGGATGACGAAATCAGCGAGCAACTGGCGCAACTGAAAGCCAAAATGAAACAGGACAATCAATAATAATAAGGCGGTATCAGAAGATGCCGCCTCACTTGCTGTAAGGAGTACACATGAGCACGCTTTTTCTGGCTATACCCCTGACGCTATTTATCCTGTTTGTTCTGCCCGTCTGGTTATGGCTGCATTACAACAATCGCCAGCGCGGCGATCTGAATCAGAACGAGCAGCAGCGGCTCCAGCAACTTTCCGCCGAAGCTGCGAGAATGCGCGAACGTATTCAGGCGCTGGAAGATATTCTTGATGCTGAACACCCGAACTGGAGGGAGCGCTGATGGCAACGTTAGATCTGAATAAGAAATTATGGCGTATCCCGCAGCGCGGCAAACTGGGCGGCGTCTGTGCCGGCATTGCGCAGTATCTGGATATCAAAGTCAAAGTGGTGCGTATTCTGGCGATCCTGGCGATGTGTTTCGGCTTGTTTTTCTTCGTCGTCGCCGCCTATATTGTGCTGTTTTTTGTCCTCGACCCGCTGCCGGATAATTACGCGGAAGGGGAACGCGCCCCTTCCAGCAGCGAACTGCTCGATACCGTCGATGCTCAGTTGGCTGAAGGGGAACATCGCCTGCGTCAGATGGAACGCTATGTCACCTCCGACAGCTTCTCGCTGCGCAGCCGTTTCCGTCAGCTATAAGAGGTAAATCATGAATCGTCACTGGCAACAGGCACGCCAGCATGTCAAACCGGGATTGAAATTCGCCGGTAAGCTGGTTTTGTTTACCGCGCTGCGTTATGGCCCGGCGGGCGTGGCCGGTTGGGCGGTTAAATCTGTTGCCCGCCGTCCGGCCAGAGTACTGCTGGCATTTGCGCTGGAACCGTTACTGAAACGTGCAGCGGATAAATTTTCTCGCCGCTTTATGGCCGAGAGGCATGTAAAATAAGTGATTTATGGCTTCACCCTAAGGGCAATGCTGCATGGCGATGGACCGATTTAAGAACGAACTGAATGCGCTGGTGAACCGCGGCATGGACAGGCATTTACGCCTCGCGGTTACCGGCCTGAGTCGCAGTGGAAAAACCGCGTTTATCACAGCACTGGTCAATCAACTTCTTACCCTGCATGCTGGTGCGCGATTGCCGCTGCTGAGCGCCGTGCGCGAAGAACGGTTGCTGGGCGTGAAACGCGTCCCCCAGCGTGATTTTGGCATTCCCCGTTTCACCTACGATGAAGGGCTGGCCCAGCTTTATGGAATGCCGCCCGCATGGCCGACGCCAACGCGCGGCGTCAGCGAAATTCGTCTGGCGCTGCGTTTCCGCTCAAATGATTCGCTGCTGCGCCATTTCAAAGAGACCTCCACGCTCTATCTGGAGATTGTCGATTATCCCGGCGAGTGGCTGCTGGATTTACCGATGCTGGCGCAGGACTACCTAAGCTGGTCGCGGCAGATGAACGGGCTTTTACAGGGGCAACACCAGGCTTGGTCGCAAAAATGGCGCGCGTTGTGCGCCGATCTCGATCCGCTTGCGCCAGCCGATGAGAACCGTCTGGCGGAGATCGCTGCGGCCTGGACGGGCTATCTGCATCAGTGCAAACGTGAAGGTCTGCATTTTATTCAGCCAGGGCGCTTTGTTCTACCGGGCGATATGGCGGGGGCGCCCGCGCTGCAATTCTTCCCGTGGCCGGATGTCGATGGCGGTGGCGAGACGAAACTGGTACAGGCCGATAAACACACCAATGCCGGGATGCTGCGCGAGCGCTACAACTATTACTGTGAACATGTGGTGAAGGACTTCTACAAACATCACTTTTTGAAGTTCGATCGCCAGATTGTGCTGGTGGATTGTCTGCAACCTCTGAACAACGGTCCGCAGGCGTTCAATGATATGCGGCTGGCACTGACTCAACTGATGCAAAGTTTCCATTATGGCCAGCGCACGCTGTTCCGCCGTCTGTTTTCGCCGGTGATCGATAAATTGCTGTTTGCCGCCACCAAAGCCGACCATGTGACACTCGATCAGCACGCCAATATGGTGTCGTTGCTGCAACAGCTAATCCAGGATGCCTGGCAGAATGCGGCTTTTGAAGGTATCAGCATGGATTGCATGGGGCTGGCATCGGTGCAGGCGACGCAGAGCGGCATCATTGAGGTGAATGGCGAGAAAATCCCGGCCTTGCGCGGGCATCGTCTGAATGACGGTACGCCATTAACCTTTTATCCGGGCGAAGTGCCCGCGCGACTGCCGGGGCAGACGTTCTGGGATAAACAGGGTTTCAGTTTCGAAGCTTTTCGTCCGCAGGCGATGGATGTGGATACGCCGCTACCGCACATTCGCCTCGACGCCGCGCTGGAGTTTTTAATTGGAGATAAATTGCGATGAGCGAGCCGCTAAAGCCAAGAATCGATTTCGCCGGGCCGCTGGAAACAGAAACCGACACACAGTTTAAAGGCGCGCAAACTTTTGACGAGCAGCAGGCGGAGAAATTCTCGCCACTCATCACTGACGATTTGCCTGCTGAGGGGCAGGCGGAAGCCGTAGTGGAATCCGCGCTGCGCCCGAAGCGCACTCTGTGGCGCAAAATGGTCAGCGCCGGGCTGTCGCTGTTTGGCGTGAGCGTTATCGGTCAGGGTGTGCAGTGGACGATGAACGCCTGGCAAACCCAGGACTGGGTCGCGCTCGGCGGCTGTGCGGCCGGCGCGCTGATCATCGGCGCTGGTGTCGGTTCGGTCGCCAGCGAATGGCGGCGGCTCTGGCGTTTGCGGCAGCGAGCCCAGGAGCGTGAAGAAGCCCGTGATTTGCTGCACAGTCATGCCACCGGGAAAGGCCGCGCGTTTTGCGAAAAACTGGCGCAACAGGCTGGCATCGATCATGCACACCCGGCAATGCAGCGCTGGTATGCCGCCATTCACGAAACGCAAAGCGATCGTGAAATTGTCAGCCTCTACGCTCATCTGGTACAACCGGTGCTGGATGCGCAAGCGCGGCGCGAAATCAGCCGTTCGGCGGCCGAATCCACATTGATGATCGCGGTCAGCCCGCTGGCGCTGGTGGATATGGCGTTTATCGCCTGGCGCAACTTGCGGCTGATCAATCGTATCGCCACGCTTTATGGGATCGAACTGGGCTATTACAGCCGCTTGCGGTTGTTCCGCCTGGTACTGCTGAATATTGCCTTTGCCGGTGCCAGCGAACTGGTGCGCGAAGTGGGAATGGACTGGGTATCGCAGGATCTCGCGGCGCGGCTTTCTGCCCGTGCCGCACAGGGAATTGGCGCCGGGTTGCTGACGGCGCGTCTGGGAATTAAGGCAATGGAATTGTGCCGCCCTTTGCCGTGGCTGGATGACGATAAACCCCGACTTGGCGATTTTCGTCGCCAGTTGATTAGCCAGCTTAGAGTGGCCTTGCAAAAGCGGCCTACGGAATAAAAAACAGCGTTGCGCGCTTATCTTTACAGCGTAATGCCGCTATTTCCGGCAGGCTGTCAATATTTGTTGACAGACATCTTCCTGCCAGCCAGGAAGTGTCTTATCATCCTTTTATTACGTGAATGAAAAAGGGTGGTTATTCCCATGCGTCTTGAAGTTTTTTGCGAGGATCGTCTTGGTCTGGCACGTGAATTGCTCGATTTACTGGTGCTGCGCGGTATTGATTTGCGCGGTATTGAAATTGACCCGGTCGGGCGCATTTACCTCAATTTCGCCGCGCTTCAGTTCGATACATTCAGTAGCCTGATGGCCGAAATTCGCCGCATTCCCGGCGTTACCGACGTTCGCACCGTATCATGGATGCCTTCTGAACGTGAGCACCGCGCCCTTAGCGCATTGCTGGAGGCACTGCCGGAGCCGGTGCTGTCGCTGGATATGAAAAGTAAAATTGAGCTGGCAAACCCGGCCAGTTGTCAGCTTTTCACGCAGGATATCGACAAATTACGCAACCACAATGCTGCGCAACTGATCCCCGGTTTTAACTTTCAGCGCTGGCTGGAGGGGAACCCGCATCACTCCTATAGCGAACATGTGGTGATCGGCGGACAAAACTTCCTGATGGAAATTACCCCGGTTCATCTGGAAGGGGAAACCGGCGAACCGATGCTGACTGGCGCCGTTGTTATGCTGCGTTCCACCGTACGCATGGGGCGGCAGTTACAGAATATCATCCCGCAGGATATCAGCGCCTTCAACCTGATTGTCGCTGCCAGCCAGAAGATGAAGCATGTTGTCGAGCAGGCGCGCAAACTGGCGACGCTGACCGCACCGCTGTTGATCACCGGTGATACAGGCACAGGGAAAGATTTGCTGGCGCATGCCTGCCACCTTGCCAGCCCGCGAGCGACAAAGCCATATCTGGCGCTGAACTGCGCATCGATCCCGGAAGAATCGGTCGAGAGTGAACTTTTCGGTCATGCGCCGGAAGGGAAAAAAGGCTTCTTTGAACAGGCTAACGGCGGCTCGGTGCTGCTGGATGAAATTGGCGAAATGTCTCCGCGTATGCAGGTCAAACTGCTGCGTTTCCTCAACGATGGTACCTTCCGCCGCGTTGGCGAAGATCATGAAGTGCATGTTGATGTCAGAGTGATTTGCGCCACGCAACGTAACCTGGTGGAGCTGGTACAGAAGGGGTTATTTCGCGAGGATCTCTATTATCGTCTGAATGTCCTGACGCTGAATTTGCCGCCACTGCGCGAACGTCCGCAGGACATCATGCCGCTGACGGAACTGTTTGTCGCCCGTTTCGCCGATGAGCAGGGCGTACCACGGCCGAAATTAGCGCAGGATTTGCCGCCGTTGCTGAACCGCTATAGCTGGCCGGGCAACGTCCGTCAGTTGAAAAACGCCATTTATCGGGCGTTAACGCAACTGGAAGGTTATGAACTGCGCGCGCAGGATATTATGTTGCCGGATTACGACGCGGCAGCTGTGGAGGTAGATGAGGATGCAATGGAAGGCTCGCTGGATGAGATCACCAGCCGTTTTGAACGTTCGGTGCTGACGCAGCTTTATCGCAACTATCCCAGTACGCGTAAACTGGCGCGCAGGCTTGGCGTATCGCACACGGCGATTGCCAATAAGTTGCGGGAATATGGTTTAAGCCAGAAGAAAAACGAAGAGTAAAGAAAAACGAAGAGTAAAGAAAAACCGGCAGCACTCGCTGCCGGGCTGAAATATCACGCTTTCAGAACATCAAGTGCCGCGGTGTAATCCGGTTCAGTGGTAATTTCATTGACCAACTGGCTGAAAATAACCTTATCGTTTTCATCAAGCACCACCACAGCGCGTGCCGCCAGGCCTTTCAGTGCGCCTTCAGAAATACCAACGCCGTAGTTTTCCAGGAAATCAGTGTTACGCAGCGTTGACAGCGTAACCACATTGCTCAGGCCTTCCGCGCCACAGAAGCGGGATTGCGCAAACGGCAGATCGGCAGAAATACATAACACCACTGTGTTGCTAATTTCAGTGGCTAACTGGTTGAATTTTCGCACAGAAGCTGCACAAACACCGGTATCAATGCTCGGGAAAATGTTCAGGACTTTGCGTTTGCCCGAGAACTGTGCAAGAGAGACGTCAGACAGGTCTTTAGCCACAAGCGTAAACGGTTTGGCTTGTGCGCCAACCTGCGGGATTGCGCCTGCAACGGGAACCGGATTGCCCTGAAAATGAACGAGTTGTGACATAATATCTTCCTGTTTACATATAATTAACGTCGGGGCTAGTGTATGCCATCCGCCGAGAACACGGCAAAACAATTTTCATATCTATACTGGTTTATATTGCGGCAGAGGAGGTAGGAATGCGCAACGTTAAAGTTTATGAGGAAACCTGGCCGCTGCACACTCCGTTCGTGATCTCGCGCGGCGCCCGCAGCGAAGCGCGCGTGGTGGTGGTTGAACTGGAAGAAGATGGCATTAAAGCCTCGGGTGAATGTACGCCGTATCCGCGTTACGGTGAGAGCGAAGCGTCAGTCATGGCGCAGATACTGACCATTGTGCCGCAACTGGAAAACCGACTCAGCCGCGAGGAGCTGCAAACGCTCTTGCCGCCCGGCGCTGCGCGGAACGCCGTGGATTCTGCGCTCTGGGATCTGGCAGCGCGCAAAGTGAACCAGACTCTGACACACTATGCAGGCGTTACATTGCCGCAAATCATCACCACGGCGCAGACTGTGGTGATCGGTACACCGGATCAGATGGCGGCCAGCGCGGCGGCGCTCAGCGAGAAGGGCGCTCAGTTGCTGAAAGTGAAGCTTGACGATCACTTGATCAGTGAGCGGCTGGTGGCGATCCGTGCCGGCGCGCCCGCTGCGACACTGATTGTCGATGCCAACGAGTCGTGGCATGCCGAAGGCCTCGCTGCGCGCTGTCAACTGCTGGCGGATTTAGGCGTGGCGATGCTGGAGCAACCGCTTCCGGCCGGGGACGACGAGATGCTGGCCAACTTTATCCACCCGTTACCCATTTGCGCTGATGAGAGTTGCCATACGCGGGAAAGTCTGGCGTCATTGCATGGGCGTTATGAGATGATCAACATCAAGCTGGATAAAACCGGCGGTCTGACGGAAGCACTGGCACTGGCCGACGAGGCTGCAAAGCAGGGTTTTGCGCTAATGTTGGGCTGCATGATCTGCACGTCTCGCGCCATCAGCGCGGCATTACCGCTGGCAAACCGTGTGCGCTTCGCCGATCTGGATGGCCCGACGTGGCTAGCGGTGGACGTCGAACCGGCGCTGCACTTTACCACCGGCACGCTTCATCTTTGAGGATCCCAGTGTAGTAACTCTGTCACCGTCGCGAGGTATTTTTCGCTCGCTTCGTCGGCGGAGATCGGCGGAAACTCAACGGTGATGCAGTGCAGATCGATATCCGCGCACCAGCTGCCAAAAGAGCCGGGCGTTTCGTAACCAACACTGGTGACCAGCGGCAGAGATAACGCGCTGGACAACCAGTGGCCAAGCACACTTTCCTGCGGATCTTCCACACATGCCAGCGGATCATGGAACGTCACGACCCATGCCGGGTGGATGCGATGAATCAACTGGCACAATGCCTGCGTTTCCGGTTCTGAACCGGGCGCGTCACCGGTCAGTAGTAGCACATCCCGTTCATCGGCGGCGCTGTTCCAGCGATAAACCGTTTCACCTGCTTTCCAGTTGGCAGCGGGAAAATTCCGGTTGAGATCGACGCCATTGGCGTTTGCTCGCAGGCCAAGCTGGCAACCGTCCGGATTGACCGCCAGGAGCACATGATGATGGCGCAGATCAGGCTTCAGCGTGCGCAGGGCGCAGGAAAGCGTGACGACCGAGGAGTTTTCGTCACCGTGCGTCCCGGCGATGATCAAACCGCTTTCGCGCGTGGCGACTGGCGCCGGGAACCAGATCAACGGCGCGCCCAGTAGTGAGCGGCCAAACTCTTCGCTTCCGGGGGCAAAACGGCCCCGCAGCGGACGTGGACGTGTGACAGGCATAAGCTTCCTCTGTTCTGGTGTTTGCTTACAGCAAGTGTTGAGCAAAAATCGGTGTGACGCAAATCTTGCCACGGCGGTTAAATTACTGTCCATCATCAATTTTTTGACTGACCGGGTTTGCATTCCGCTATGTTAAAACAAATAATTACACTTCTATTGCCAGGAAATGACATATCAAAAGGGGATCCTATGACGCATCGAGTTTCCACGCTGTGCTGCGCGCTCTGGCTGTGCGGTTTTTCTTCTGTATCGTTTGCTGCTGACGTTCCTCCAGGCACGCAACTGGCGGCAACGCAGGAAGTTGTGCGCCATCTGAAAGACGAACCTGCCTCGCTGGATCCCGCGAAAGCCGTTGGATTGCCGGAAATTCAGGTGCTGCGCGACCTGTTCGAAGGGCTGGTGAATCAGGACGAGAAGGGCAACATTATTCCCGGCGCAGCCAGCAAATGGCAGAGCAATGATAACCGCATCTGGATTTTTACTCTGCGCGACAATGTCCGCTGGTCTGATGGCTCACCGGTAACCGCAGAAGATTTCGTTTATAGCTGGCAGCGTCTGGTAGATCCGAAAACGACCTCACCTTTTGCCAGCTTTGCGGCTCTGGCGGGTCTGGCCAATGCGCAGGAGATTATCGAGGGTAAAGCGACGCCGGATAAGCTCGGCATCAGCGCGGTGGATGCGCGCACATTGCGGGTGCAACTTTCCCGCTCCGTACCGTGGTTCCCCAGCCTTGCGGCCAGTTTCGCGCTTTATCCGGTGCAAAAAGCGAACGTTGAGAGCGGCGCAGAATGGACGCGTCCAGGTCATCTTGTCGGTAACGGCGCGTTTGTACTGAGCGATCGTGTGGTGAATGAAAAGTTGGTGCTCAGTCGCAACAAGCACTACTGGGATAACGGCAAAACCGTGATCGATAAGGTGACGTTTACGCCCATCAACCAGGAATCTGCTGCCACCAAACGTTATCTGGCGGATGGTGTCGACATTACCGAATCTTTCCCGAAAAACCTCTACCAGAAATTGTTGAAAGATATCCCGGGGCAGGTCTACACGCCGCCGCAATTGGGCACTTATTACTACGCATTTAATACGCAAAAAGGCCCAACGTCCGATCCCCGCGTGCGCCTGGCGCTGAGTATGACCATCGATCGTCGGGTGATTGCGCAAAAAGTGCTGGGTACCGGCGAGAAACCCGCATGGCGTTTAACGCCGGATGTGACCGCAGGTTTCACCCCGGAACGTTCACCGTTTGAATCGATGAGTCAGGCAGAGCTGAACGCGCAGGCGAAAACGCTGTTGCAGGCGGCAGGTTATGGCCCGCAGCGGCCGCTTAAACTCCGGTTGCTGTATAACAGCTCGGAAAATCACCAGAAGATTGCTATCGCGGTGGCTTCAATGTGGCGACAGAGTCTTGGCGCGGATGTGACGCTGCAAAACCAGGAGTGGAAAACCTATGTCGACAGCCGTAACAGCGGCAATTTTGATGTGATCCGCGCGTCATGGGTGGGGGATTACAACGAACCATCCACGTTCCTGTCGATACTGACGTCGGGAAGCAGCAGTAATATTTCTCGCTTCAATGATGAACGCTATGACAAAGTGATTGCACAGGCGGCGCAGGAAACCAGCCCTAACGCGCGTAATAAGGATTACAACGCGGCAGAACATCTCATTGCGGTAAAAGCGCCAATTGCGCCGATTTATCAGTACACCAATGGGCGCTTGATTAAGCCCTGGCTGAAGGGATACCCGATTAACAACCCGGAAGATGTAGCATACAGCCGCACGTTATACATTATTAAGCATTAATAAAAAAATCCCCTTACATCACGGGAAGTAAGGGGAAACTCATTGATTACGGAATGATCCCTGTCTTAGCAGGAATGTTAAAAATTTTACTTAAGGAATGTGAAGGGACTATGAAGGAAATGTGGAGCATCACGGAAATGTGAATGACCGTTCTCGAGCAGTGACAAAAAAAGTCCGCTACATTGAGTGGGTGAAAAAGACTGGAAGCAATGTGAGCAATGTTGTACTGAATACCTGATGGTTTGACCCAATCACTCAATCTTGAGAAAGAAAATCTTTATCGTTTGCGGGTGTGGCTTTTTTATGGTTGTCCAGAGCGGCATTTTTTGCGAGTAAACCCAGTCCTTTTACAATTGTGGTCAAAAAACAGACAGCGTTCGGTGGTATAATAACTGGGTGTTTACTACCACAGAGGACATTATGGAGACTGAATTAGACCCAACCCAACTGGCTATCGAATATCTGCGTCGTGATCGCAGCGCGATGACACCGGCCGAGTACCTTAAAAAACTCAAACGACTCCGGCTGGAGTTTGCGGATCTGCTGGCGCTTTCGCATACAGAATTGAAAGAAGAGATCTATTTTGCCTGGCGGTTGGGCATTCATTAATGCCGTAATAACGACACAGCGCCCAAAAGAGGGCGCTTTTTTTTTGCCTCCGTTCAGGCGGCTTGCACCCGGTTACGGCCGTTATTTTTTGCGCGATAAAGCGCCTCATCAACGCGACGGAAAAGGGTATCGAGGCTTTCATTTTGCAAATGGTGCGCGACACCAATACTGACAGTGATGCCAGGCAGACCGGGCATGGCGATATTCGCTATTGCCATGCGGATGGCTTCCGCCTTGTCCAGAGCGGCATCCAGGCGGGTATCCGGCAACAACAGTAAAAACTCTTCTCCGCCCCAGCGAAAGACATAATCACCACTATGGACGCTGGCTTCCAGCGTGTGTGCAAGTTCGACCAGCACTTCGTCCCCGCGCTGATGACCGAATTGATCGTTAATATGTTTGAAGTGATCCGCATCGACCAGCATGACGCAAAAATCGAGCACGGTTGGCAGAACATATTCTGCCAGGTGATAAAACTGGCGGCGATTCAAAAGCCCTGTGAGGGCATCGCGGTGCGCAGCGTATTCCAGCTCCTGCTCAAGCCGCTTCTGTTCGGTAATATCATGAATAATGCATAACATCAGCCGCTTGCCGTATATCTCAACTGGCCCGGAGTAGGTTTGCACATGCCGCGTTGAGCCATCAGCTAACTGGTGAATAAAATTGAGCGGCTTATGCCCACCGGGCAGATTGGCGATTTCTGACATTACCGGCAAGATGTTACGCCCCATGGTGTTAATTTCCCATGTGTGCTTCTGGCACATTTCTTCATGATCGTAACCATAAAAGCGCAGAGCAGCGAGATTGACATCCACGATCAGGCCATCTCGGGCGGGATCGATAAGCAGCATTGGGGCTGATGTTGTATAGAAAAAACGGGCGTAAAAGCCTTGCTTGCGCGACCGGTAAATGGAGGAATGACTGGCTTTGAGCGCGGCGGCAGCGGTGCCAGCGGAAATGCCTTCGAAAATGAGCACTTCGCCGATAGTTTCAAGCTCGCGCAGTATGGCGCGGCAACTGATCGTACTCTCTCCACCGAAAGGGCAAATACTCCAGATTTCGACTACATCTTCGTGATTTTGCAGCCGGGGTAAATACATCGAGAGGCTTTTCTGCGCAACGGCAGAAAAGAGTCCACTGCGCATTTCACGCAATGAACGACCCGCAGCCAGCTTCTGCGCCTGTGTGTTAGAAAATAGCAATGTTTCCGTGTCAGGGGAGACCACCCAAACCGGCGTGGTGAGGACATTCAGCGCATCAAGGTTATATTTAAGCATAGCTACTCCACTTATCGCGCAGGTTGCAATGTCGCCGCTCACCAAACGTTGCGGCAATTTGCTAACTTTATTGCAACCCACCTGAAATGTAGAGTCTTACGCAGGTTTTTTTGTAACGGCTCTGAACATTCCAGTGACAAAGTAAAGGATTATGTTTAATCAACGCTGGAATCTTCTCGACCGGTTGTGGACGGGTAAACAGAAAGCTCTGTAAAAAAGCACAGACCATATTGGTGAGCAGTTGCCGTTTCGATTCCTTCGGCGACCACACGCATATTCATCGAGTGGGCAATGTCTATTATTGTCGAGACAATTCCACGTTGCGGCTATTTTCGCGAATATCTTTCACAAAACTTTTATCAATATCGCTGCCGTGGACGAGAGTGGCGAAAATAGCCTTGCTCAACGCTGAAGCGGCGAAAAATATCAAATCCCTGATTGCCGAAACGACAGATAACGTGACACAGGGCAACCTCACCATGGTTAATGAACTTGCGGGTTCCTCTGACGTGCTGAAACCCCGGGTCGAGGAATTACAAAAACGGACCGGTAAATTCCGTCTGATCGAGGGCACTCCGGCAGCGCGCGTGGCAGAAGAGGCCGCGTTGCGACCGGAAAAACAACGCCAGCGCGTCAAAACGTCGGTTTTACGTGATCAGGAAAATTACTGGTACTCCTTCTGAAAATATCCGCACTGAACAACAAGGCCCAAGGAAGCGGTTTTTTATTTGCAGTTTGCATGAATTTGTTAACAAATTCAGCGTGATGATTGCTTAAGATTTTCATCCGGCTAGACTGACAGCAATACCTTGCTGATTTTGGAGGCGCTGTGGAAGCATTAAAAGGCTCCGGGGTGAATGTCCCGGATGCGGTTTTTGCGTGGTGGCTGGATGGAAAAGGCGGCGTTAAGCCGCTCGAAGATGATGACATTATTACTGAGCAGACGCCGTGCTGGGTGCATCTGAATTACACCAATCAGGAGAGCGCGCAGTGGCTGGCCTCAACGCCGTTGCTGCCGAACAGCGCCCGTGATGCTCTTTCCGGTGAAAGTACGCGTCCGCGTGTCAACCGGTTGGGTGAGGGGACACTAATTACGCTGCGCTGCATTAACGGTAGCACCGATGAACGCCCCGACCAGCTAGTGGCCATGCGGTTATACATGGATTCACGGATGATTGTCTCCACGCGTCAGCGTAAGGTGATGGCGCTGGATGATGTGGTCAGGGATCTGGAGGAGGGCTCAGGTCCGACGGATAGCGGAGCCTGGCTGGTGGATGTTTGCGATGCGTTGACCGATCACGCCAGCGAATTTATTGAATCATTGCACGACCGGATTATCGATCTGGAAGATAACCTGCTCGAGCAGCAAATTCCGCCGCGGGGAATTCTGGCGTTGCTGCGCAAACAGTTAATTGTTATGCGCCGTTATATGGCGCCGCAGCGGGATGTCTTTTCCCGGCTGGCCAGCGAACGACTGGCGTGGATGAGTGACGATCAGCGCCGTCGGATGCAGGATATTGCCGATCGCCTCGGGCGCGGCCTGGATGAGATCGATGCCTGTATAGCACGTACGGCAGTGATGACGGATGAGATTACGCAGGTGATGCAGGAGTCGCTGATGAGGCGCACTTATACTATGTCATTGATGGCAATGGTTTTTCTGCCGAGTACCTTTCTTACCGGCCTGTTTGGCGTCAATCTGGGCGGCATTCCAGGAGGAGGCTGGCAATTCGGTTTCTGGATCTTCTGCATGATGTTGGTGGTGCTGATCGGTGGTGTTACTTGGTGGTTGCACCGTAGTAACTGGCTGTAAAATTTCACTTTTTTAACATTTTTTGAACATAAAAACGCCAAATAATTTGAGCGAGGTCAATAAACATAATACCTATTCAGGGCAATATTTCTCCCGCAGGTGAATGCAACGTCAAGCGATGGGCGTTGCGCTCCATATTGTCTTACTTCCTTTTTTGAATTACTGCATAGCACAATTGATTCGTACGACGCCGACTTAATGAGTCGGCTTTTTTTTTGCCTCTTTTTTACCTGCGTCTACCCTTAACAAGGTATCTCACGTAAAGGAGGCGATGATGAATACAGGTAATTTCTCACATCTCAGCGATCCGATTCCGATTCCCGAGCCCATTCCACATCCGCAACCGATGCCGGACCCACCGCCGGATGAAGAACCCATTAAGATGTCGCGTAAACAGGGCAGATCTGAGAGGATACGCGCCTGCTGATCTCAGCCCTTTTATCGCGAGACTTTATTGTGACCGCTTTTTCAACCTTAAATGCTTTGCCCGCTGCCCAGATCGAGAATCTTAACGATCTGGGCTATCTCTCAATGACTCCCGTCCAGGCCGCTGCGCTGCCTGCCATTCTCGCCGGAAAAGATGTCCGCGTGCAGGCAAAAACAGGCAGTGGTAAAACAGCGGCGTTTGGCCTGGGCTTATTGCAACATATTGATGCAAGCCGTTTTCAGACGCAGTCTCTTATTTTATGCCCGACGCGTGAACTGGCCGATCAGGTTGCCAGCGAGTTACGTCGTCTGGCGCGCTATATGCCCAATATCAAAGTACTGACTCTTTGCGGCGGCCAGCCTTTTGGCGCGCAGCGCGATTCATTACAGCATGCGCCGCATATTATTGTTGCCACGCCGGGGCGTTTGCTCGATCACCTGCAAAAAAACACCGTCACCCTGGATAGTCTGCAAACGCTGGTTATGGATGAAGCCGATCGTATGCTCGATATGGGCTTCAGCGAGGCGATTGATGATGTTATCCGTTTTGCTCCGGCCTCACGGCAGACCCTGCTGTTTTCAGCAACCTGGCCGGAAGCGATTGCCGCCATTAGCGGCCGTGTTCAGCGCGACCCGGAAACCATTGAAATCGATAGCGTCGATGCGCTGCCCGCTATTGAACAGCAGTTCTTTGAGGTTTCCCGTCAGGGCAAAGCCGCGCTGTTGCAAAAGCTCTTAAGCGAGCACCGTCCTGCTTCTTGCGTGGTGTTCTGTAATACCAAAAAAGATTGTCAGGAAGTATGCGATGCGCTAAACGCCGCAGGGCAGGACGCACTGGCACTACATGGCGATCTGGAACAGCGCGACCGCGATCAAACGCTGGTGCGTTTTGCCAACGGTAGCGCGCGCGTGCTGGTGGCGACTGATGTCGCTGCGCGCGGTCTCGATATTAAATCACTGGAACTGGTGGTGAACTACGAGCTGGCATGGGATCCGGAAGTACACGTACACCGTATCGGACGCACTGCGCGCGCGGGTAATAGCGGTCTGGCAATCAGCTTCTGTGCGCCGGAAGAGGCACAGCGCGCCAATATTCTTGCGGAAATGCTGCAACTGAAGCTGAACTGGTGTAACGCACCGGCTAACGTCAAAGTGGTGCCGCTGGAAGCGGAAATGGCCACGCTGTGCATCGATGGTGGTAAAAAAGCCAAAATGCGTCCCGGCGATGTGCTGGGGGCGCTGACCGGAGATATGGGGCTGGATGGCTCGGACATAGGTAAAATCACCGTCCATCCGGCGCATGTGTATGTGGCTGTTCGTCAGAGCGTGGCGCGTCAGGCGTGGAAGCAGTTACAGAACGGGAAGATTAAAGGCAAAAGCTGCCGCGTCAGGTTGTTGTAAAAGCAGCCTCTCTGCACGCAGCAGAGAGGCTGTGATTTATTTCACTTCAATGACATTAAGACGCAGTTCATCGAACTGCGCGTCATCTTCTTCCGGCTGCCAGCCAGTTGGCTGCAATGGGATCTCTTCGCGGTCAAACGCCAGATCGCCGCCGTTGACCACTTCTGAGCCATGTGTAATGCCTTTAAAATCAAAGAGATTGATATCGCTAAGATGCGACGGCACCACGTTTTGCATGGCACTGAACATGGTTTCGATGCGCCCTGGATAACGTTTGTCCCAGTCACGTAGCATATCGGCAATAACCTGACGTTGCAGATTCGGTTGCGAACCACACAGGTTGCACGGAATGATCGGGAAACCTTTCGCTTGTGAAAAACGCTCAATATCTTTTTCACGGCAGTAAGCCAGCGGGCGGATCACTATATGTTTGCCGTCATCGCTCATCAGCTTCGGCGGCATGCCTTTCATTTTCCCGCCATAGAACATATTCAAAAACAGCGTTTGTAGAATGTCATCGCGATGGTGGCCAAGCGCAATCTTGGTCGCTCCCAGTTCGCTCGCCGTACGATAGAGGATCCCGCGACGCAGGCGGGAACAGAGAGAACAGGTGGTTTTGCCTTCCGGGATCTTCTCTTTCACGATGCCGTAAGTGTTCTCTTCCACGATTTTGTACTCAACGCCAAGCGAATCCAGATACTGCGGCAGAATATGTTCCGGGAAGCCCGGTTGTTTCTGGTCGAGGTTGACCGCCACCAGCGAAAAATTGACCGGTGCGCTCTGTTGCAAGTTGCGCAGAATTTCCAGCATCGTGTAGCTGTCTTTGCCGCCAGAAAGACAGACCATAATGCGGTCGCCTTCTTCAATCATATTGAAATCGGCAATGGCTTCGCCGACGTTACGACGCAGACGTTTTTGTAGCTTGTTCAGGTTGTATATTTCTTTCTTTGTATTCTTTTGATTTTCTTGCATTATTTCAGTTCTCTGGTACTAAATGGGGCAAAATGGGGGCAAATCATGCAACTACGATAACCGCGAATTCAACATGGCTACCTGTTCGTCGTTCATGTCATCAATCCACATACCGTAAATTTCATACACCATCTGCGCGGTTTCATGCCCCATCTGGCTGGCTATAAATGCCGGGTTCGCTCCTGCCGTTAACAACCAGCAGGCAAAAGTATGTCGCGTATGGTACGGATTACGGCGGCGAATACCAGCACGTTTTACTGCTGCATTCCATCTTGCTCCTAAACTGCTTACCGAGTAATAAGGTTTCTGTTTTTCATTACACATCCTGGGCATGAATACAAAATGCAATTTTTGCTGTTCGATCCTTCCATATTCCCGATGATAAAAAGTAATTTCACTTTTTCGATGATGCCCTGTCAGCTTGTACTGCTCCTTTAGTGCCTTGAGGGCTGGCTGCAGAAGTGTTACTGTCCGGATCCCGGCGTTAGTTTTTGGGGGGCCGAACATATCAAGTATCGTCAGATTTCTTCTGACGTTCACAATTCCCTTTTCGAGATCCACATCCTCCCACGCAAGAGCAGCCAGTTCCCCATGACGAAGTCCGGAGTAAATGGCAAATTTCCACAAGTTTTGGCTCTGACCTTTTTCACTTTTCATTAAAGCATTGAATTCTATTTTTGATAACGGATCTGGTTTTATTCTGTTTCGTTGTAACTTTTTTATTCCTTCAAACGGCTTTGTTGAAATAAATCCCGACTGATAAGCAAAACGTAACAATGAACAGAGCAGTGCAATGTAATTATCAACAGTACGCACTGTTCTTCCTTTTTTGTTGGCTCTTGGATTATCGAGATAAAGAGTTTCTCCATGCAGCAGTTCATTCCGGTAGTTTAAAATATCGCTATAACGAATATGTGATATTGGAGTGCTCTCACAAATGATTATTTTGAGAGTCTTTAATTGTGATTTCGTCTTTTTCATTGTATTTGCTGTTAATTCCGTTTCTTTAATTTTTGTCCAGATGTCGCAAAGCTCTCCGAATGTTTTAATGATCCTCGTTGTCACCATTTTCGCCCCAGTGCCGGACTGGGGGAAGCGTCTTAAATATTCAAACTCACCGGAACTGATCTCATGAACTATCAACGTTCTTAGATTTCCGGCTTTTTTAATGTTGCTGTTAGTTACTTCCCATCCTTTCAATGTTTCACGACATCGTTTCCCACGAAACATAAACCAGATGCGAATATATTTACCTCGTATTTCGACACCTGTTGGTAATTTAGACATATCATGAATCTTTGATAAACTGATTTATCTTTGGATAGTTGTACCAGATAATTCCTCGTTTACTGTCTGGCTTGCCTAAAGGGGATACTCGTTTGAAGTGGAAACCTTCCACCCAACAATTCTGGCGATACGCTTCAATTTGCCTGGGGCCTAGACCGGTCTTGGATATCAGACCTTCTTCAACTATCCATTCTTCGTTAAAAACTACCTGTGGCATTACTTCATCTCAGGTTGCCACCCACTATACGCAAAGTAGGTGACGAAGGTTGAACATCAATGATCAGGTTTAGAAATCAAAGGACTGCTGGCTCCCGCCAGCTAATACTTTGATGTGTCGGGACTGCCGCCCCGTAAATCCCGCCCAGTGTGCGGCGCGGATCTGTGCTGCCTGTTGCTCTGAATGAATAATCCTCCTGGTGTGTTCTGGATAAGGCGGTAAAACTTCCAGGCAAACAGGGCAGTGATCGGTTGTATGGATACCCGCGTAAGGTTTTTTACCGCAGACGAATATCTTCATCATCTGCGTGCTGCAGCCTTCGCACATCGGCGCATCACAGGTGAATGGATGCAGAACATCCGGGGGCGCTACACCCATTTCGTATTTCGGTGGAAAGCCGAGGTATCCGTCACAAAGCAGGGTTGCCGGGGAGCCGCAAAACATGCACTTATTTTTCCTCATAGCTCACCTGGTTTTACTTTTACACATTCAAAGCTTTTCAGCGTTGCCTTCTCGATGCGGGATACGCCAGCTTCATGCTTACCTGAAATCATCTTTTCGCATTTGGCCCGGGTCAGTTTTACTTTGGAATAGCGGGTCCACGAAGTCGGCGCATTGCCTGCTTTTTCGATAATTGCGGTGATTTTGTACATTCTGGTAACTCTTAATACTTAATCCTTGGGGCGTTGTCTGTTGCGCGTCGGTTCCAGCGGATAAGAGCTGACGTTTTACTGCCTTCATAGCCGGAATGGGCCTCACATCCATCGCATTTAACTCTGAAATGGCCGGCGATGGCCTTTACTGTCACAGATGGACAACCACAAAAGGGGCAGGGCTTTGCGTTGTAATACATCATGAGCGTTTAACTCCGAATTTCTGTACCAGCGAGGATTCCATTCGCCCGATACAGGCGCGTATTCGGGTTATCTGCGTTTCCGGGCTCATTGTTTCAAGGGCGGCGCGTAAAGCCGGATTTTTAACGTTTGTCGCTCTTGCTCTGGCGAACCCATTTAATGCCCTTCTGATGCTGCGGCCGTCAGCTCTGGCACACGCGCGGCATAATTCGGCGTGTAAAACGGTGTCCGGGAATTCGCTGTATTCCATCTGGATAAATTCACGTGCGTTAGCGGGTTTAATCTTCATAGCCTGTAACTCTTTGCATGGCGGCTGCCTGCAGCCGCCAGTGGGGTATTACGCGTTAATGTATTCGGGTTTCATCTCTGAAAGCGTGGTGCTGTATGCGTCATACAGCTCGCCCAAGTGTAGCCTGGAAACGTTCAGCGCCTGCTCAACGGCTGCAAAGTTCTTCGCAGCGTCTGGATCTCCTGAGGAGGGCAGGTCGTTGATCATCTTCTCAATGCGCGTGACTGCGTTGATTCGATGGTGGCGCTGGACGACTTTTCCTTTCAGTTCGGTGTAGAGTGGGCCAAGCGCATTTTTCTGCGCTTCGACTTCCTGGCGTAAAGCTGTCGTCTGTTCAGTGCTGTCAGCCTGTTCGATGCTGTCGCGCAGTTTGTTAACCCATTCATCAACATCAATAACAGCGGGTTCATTGGCTGGTGCAGAAGGGCGCTGCGGTTCCTGTACCGGGTTAATGATCTTTTCCTGCGGTTCTTCCAGTTCGTCGCGGGTGTACACACCCAGGATGACTTCGGGACAGTAGAGACGCGCCCAGCGTTTCAGGGCCAGATAAGCAAGCTGCTGGCGCGGGTCATCGGCCCACAGCGTTGAGTTGCGTGTTCTGGCCTGAGCCAGAAGTAACACCAGTTCCCGCGGTTTAGCTTCGCCGCGAAGCGTTGCCCAGACACGTACTCCGATCCCGTTTTCATCGGCAAGTTTCCAGCCAGGAACGCGGTATTCCTTCCCTTTATCATTTTTCCTGATGTCGAACTTACCGATAATTTTTTCCCACGGCCCGAACCAGTCATATTCGATACGTCCGGTTAATGGTCCCCGGGTACTGATTACGGCATTAACCAGTTGCGCCTCGTACCCGAGAACCCCGTTCACCACGAAGGTTTTCTGTGCCACAGCATAAGGGTTCATCTGCCACTGCATCGCCTGCATGGTGATGGCCATGCAGTCAGACGGGTTGCCCCGGAGGTGCTCCGGTACCGTCGCCATGCCGGAGGCCATAACCTGAGAGAACGTCTGAATGGCGGCCAGAGACTGAGGGCTGAAAACCGCAACGTTGGAGTTAATATTTTCTTGCTGAATTAATTCGTTCATTGTGTCCTTCCTCAGATGCTCAGTGCTTCAAGACGGCGAAGATCAAAATCGTTTAACTCGTCGGTGTAACTTTCGGTAATTGGCGCGGGCCAGTGGTTTGTTTCCAGGGCTTCGTTTATCTGACGCAGTGTCCGGTGGTACTCCTGTCGCCCAAGCTCAAGGAGTTCCGGCGAAGCATCCACCACCGCCACCCAGTGATAGCCGGCATCCTTGTTAACGAAGATCCAGGAAAACTTGTCCAGATTCGCCACGTCGCAGTACATCGCCGCGCTGAGATGGTAGTCACGTTCGATGATTTCCCGGTGCAGGCGGTCTTTCAGACGTTCCTGACGCACATAACCAAGGCTGACTGATTTCAGGTCTGCACAGATGCTTTCATAGGGCAGCCTGATTTCAATGTCGGGACGGACACGAATTTCCAGCCCGGTTTCTTCGTCAAATCCGAAATAGCTGATCTCGGATTTGCGTTCAGGGTGATTGAGGAGCCGGGCGGCATCCGGGTTATTTTGCAAAGCGGCGTTAATGTTTATCGCCTGTTCGTACATTTCGCGGCTGATCAGGGTTTTCCCCTGGCTTGCCTCTGCCTGTTGTTTTTGCCAGTCATCAAGAGTGACCAGATCCGGCTGTATTGTTCTGGCGATTTCCGTTAATTGTTCTTTCGTTCCGCTTACGTTATAGGGCAGGAATTTCGCGCGCTCTTTTTCTGCCATTTCAGGAGCAACGGATCCGATTTGGTCCAGAAGCTGCTCTCTGGTGCCACTTGCTTTCAGCAGGGGCGACAACGTGGCGTTGTATTCCTTGATGCAGGCTTTCATCGCCGATGCAGTGTGTTTTTCCCCTTCCGGGATACGCCGGAACGCTTCCGGCAAATTGTTATACAGCAGCCAGGTTTCCTCGGCGCTGGCGCCCAGTGCTACAGGTTGAGTCAGGTTACTGTTGTAGTTCTCGATCCACTGCTTCATCTCTTCGGGTGTCATCAGCGCCGGCAGGCTGGCGTTGTACTTTTTGATGATCGCAATCAAATCCTGTGATGTGGTGACCACATAATCAGGAACAGCGACCGGAACGGCATATTCATCAGCAAATTTTTCCGTTTCCAGCGTATAGCTGTGAATAATCCGTCCACGAAGCAAAGCGTCGCTTTCTTCACATGGAATTGTTCCGGCAATATGTCGTCCGTGGTAATACATCAGGCTGATACGGGCATCCTTGAGCATTGTGCTGCTGATCCCGTTAGCTGAATGATAGACTTCGTTGGGTATATCTTCGTAACGGCCAGGCTCAAACCATGACGGCCAGACCTGATTTGCGGTATCTGACGCATCACCCGTGCTATCACAGCCAGCGTCTGACTGAGCGCCCTTGTTATCTTCCTGTACGCTATCGCCAGCCGTTTCCTCCGGTGCTTCTTCATCGTGTCCGGTCTGCACTTCCGTTTTTTCGCCTTCGTTTGAGACGGAAGCACTGTAATTTTCGTGGAGCCATTTAGGATCATTCGGGTCGCTAATCCCTACAACAAATTCACCACGTGATACTGCAAGCAGCTTATCGGCGTCAGGCTGGCTGATATTGGCTGCCTGCATAATTTTGTTTACTTCGTCAGCGGTAACTTTTACCGGCTCTGGTTGTTCAGAATTTTGTGCGGCATTTGTATTTTGCGGTAAGCCTGTGTATGTGCCATTTTTTCGGGCAAAATATTCTTCTTTCGTGATTTCAGTAGCCCCGGCAGCCAGCGCCTTATCCAGACCAGAAAGTTTGTTTGCGCGACCGTATTTTTCGCCATCTTTATCGGTGAAGAGGAAGTAGAACGGCCCCTCACGCTCTACAGATGGTTCAGTTTCCAGCGCGCTTTCATTTTTTTGGGTATCAGATACTTCAGTTTCCACTGCATCAGTTTGTGCTGCTGACGGCTGGAGAACATCAGCAGTGCTCTGGTCTGTTTCTTCATCCTCAAACACGCCCTTTGTCGCCAGGTATTCAGTGATGTATTTGTTCAGTGCCACGGGGTCTTTGTGAATGTCGATCGGACGTTCGCGAACAAGACCAAAAATAGTCTGGCGGCTGTAGCGAAGTGCGTGAGGCTGTTTGCGCATTGATGCAGAAATACGCTTCCAGTCTTCGCGATCGTTCTCGATAACTTCATTTTTTGCCCAGCGATGGATGCTGCCGTCAATGTTTCCGGCATCAATGTCACCAGGCCATAGAGCGTAGGCCAGTTCGTCATCCAGTGTTTTCCATGTCTGCTTATATTCGCGACGAATGGCGGCAGTGATGGGGGTGATTTTTCCTGCTGAGTTTTCAGTGTTCTGTCGGTTAACTCTGGCGCTGGCGAGATCAACAACAGAGGTGTATTTTCCGGTTTCCTTGCGTTCTGCGTTCTGTCGTTTTTTCCAGCTGCGTAATTCGACCTGAATTTCAGGCCATTTTGCGCCAGGCTTGCATTTATGCTTAACCCATCCGATAGCGAACAATTTGCGCTCCGGATACATGGCGTTAATTTCTGGTGTTCTCATCAGAGCTTCAACGATATGTCCGTCGAATATTGCCATGTCTTCCTGCAACAATTCCTGTGCGCTAATCACCATATCAACGGTGATGTTTTCACATGTGTCGAACTTAACCATGACAGCGTTCTGTACTTCAGGGGCCAGCTTGTCAAAAGTGACGTTCATCGGATCTGATTCAGTCTCAACCGGGATAAAGGAAGCAGACTCCTCATCCCAGCGGTTTTCCTGCATATATTCAGTATCCCAGGAATCGAGGGCTGGGTGGGGTATACCGGGTTTATCCTCGCAGACAATAAATTTATAAGCGCAGTCCTGAGATGCCGGGTATTGTTCCAGAAATTGCCAGGCAAAATTGGCGCGGGCGCGGCGTTCATCGCCCGCTTCGATGGCAGTGGCTACAGGTTTAGCGCCTTCTTCTTTTATCGCCTGTTCGTCCGGAATGGCGGCGCAAATAAAGACTTTATTCATTTTTTTTACCTCATTACAGGTCTAAGGGTGAACGGAGCCCTGTCATTGCTGGCATAGTTAATTGGATATGGTTAATTTAATTAAAGTTCGTGTGCCATCTGGTCATAATGAGAACATTGTTCGCTGCAATATTTTCTAAGTTCGGTAGTGGGTATAACTCCCTGCATAAAATGAAGTGGTTTCTCTACACTTTCTTTATCTTCGATTTCTTTATTGCAAAGATGGTAGGCGCATTTTATCTTCATAGTAAGCCTCAGTGCATTAACGGTTTTCCGCTTTGGTTAAGGTACACTTCGATAAATTCGTGTTTAATTATGGTTTTTTCTAGCAGGCTAAATGCATATAACCCTTTGCTGACATTTGCGGATGCCCGGTAATCGCGGCCATTATATTTGATAGCAGTGCCTGGTTTTACTTCTTTTCGTGGAATAAGATCCGTTCCGTAATGATGAGCAATCATAATTATCTCCATTCTTACAAATGAACTTTGCTGATGCGGTGCCTGGTGCCTCCAGGTGACATTAACCAGTTAACAATTAATGCCAACTTAAACCACCCTAACTGACCATTTAGGTTTTAACTGTGTCGCGCGCGCTTAGCCGCATTCACCGCATCACAAAATTCACTTTAAAAGGGGCGGCAGAGCAGTCACGGAGTAAAACTGATGCCGCCAAACGTCACCAGAAAATTGATAACAGAGGGGTTGCAGCGGGGGTGTCACTTAAGCGTATGGTCAACCTGACAACCCGGTGTCCTCAACGGGGAAGGAATAACCCCGCCAGACTTACCGCCGCGCCATTTCGCGGATTGCCACAACCGGAAGCGCACGGTCGAATTAAATTTAACGACACCGTACAGTGAGACGAACTTCGCCGTGCGCCGTGCGCTTTCGTGTTGTGTGCCTGCTTTTAACCACGTCAGGCGAGGTGGTATCCTTCTCATCCCGAATAACCAAGAAGGAAATCTATATGACTAAAGAAGAATTTGTCTCTTATATTTTTGATAAAACGGTTGAAATGTATGCCGCTACTTACGGGTCCTGTAATCCTCTGAATAAACCAGAGGGGAAAGATGATTTCGACAAAATTTACTGCTTCCTGGAGGACCGCTATATCAAAAGGTTAGAGGACGCAGGGATCAAATCCCCAGTGAAGTCACCATTGTCCTGAGAACTTGCAGGACGTCATGATCGTAACTTCCATCCAAACCGCGACGGCGAATTGTTTCTCGTATTACCGGAAGCAGTTCGCTGGCAATCTCGATACTTACCTCGCCTGATAATGCCTCTGGTTTCAGCGTGAATGCTGGCGAATGTTCGGTCTTGGCTCCGATAGTTTCAGAGCCAGTGCCTACATGATAAAGCTCAATGAAAGCTGTCTTGATTTTCCGGGCTAGATCTTTTGCTGGCTCGCTTTCAATATCTTTCCCGATTTCTCGCAGCACAGAATGCAATGTATGAGCTGCTGTTTTCTGTACATCAGACGGTAAATCTTTAAATTCCATCGTCAGCCTCATCAGTCAGTGTTTCTGGCTACCCAGCGACGCGCGCCAGATTCGGTTTTAAACGTTTTGTTTTTGGTATATGTCATCGCGGTGAACGTACCGTCCTGGTTTGGGAACACGCCGTATACCAGAGATTCGTTATTGCCGAGGTTGATCTTTTGCAGCTTGTTCATTTTCAGCCCTGATAATACTGTTCCTGGAGTTCACAATGAGCTAAAACCATATCCCATCCTTTGTCGCGCAATGCCTGGAGAGCCACGCTAAAACTGACGCTGCAACTATCCATCAAATACCGAATCACTTCATTCCTTCCCATCTTTCCTTCTCCCGTTTAACGCCCGGTGGCGGAACTCGTAACCTACAGCGCCTTGCTGTTTCTGAGGTTATATTAATAACATTCATAGTTTTGAGCAACAGAAATATGCATATTTGTGATGAATATGCTCTATCCTAATGAAAATTAGAGTGTTTTTTTTGTGGGGGGGGCGGATTTTGGCGGTTTTAAGCAAAAAAAGCCGCCAGAGTAGGCGGTTCGAGGTGTGAGATGCTACTTCTTCATGCGTTTTTGGGCTGCAAGCATATTTTCAAATGCTTCCTTGTAGAGCTCGTTCTGACCTTTCAGTCTCTCTATAAGCTTTGCCTTTTCAGATTCTGGTAGGATATCAAAAAGATTAAGCAAATCAGCATGTTGCTTATTGATCATTCTCCATCCATCTCCTTCAAAGCTGTCATCATAAGTGCCTGAGGAACGAACGTAGTTCATCAGATCAGCTAAGTCTGGTCGCAAGTCTTCAGGTTTAACCCTCAGCAGCACAGAAAATTTCAATGCAGCATCGGTATTTAGCGGGGCTTTCCCGTTGAGATAGTGGCTGACAGTCGATTGCGTCTCAAATCCCATGAGTTCTGCAGCAATCTCCTGGGTCAATTTGAGGTCTCGTTTTTTGGCATCCCAGATTGTGCGTAGGCGCTGTGTAGCCTCTGGAGATGCGATTTCTTCGCGTTTTTTTCTCATGCGCTCATTTTATGAATGTAGTTCATAATCTCAAACTGATATGGGTATTGATCATTTAAATTAATATGATTAATATTTTGTCAGGCATAACTAAGGTGTGTTTTATGACATTAGATGAATACTTGAAAAAAAAAACGAGTGCGCCAAGCTGAATTGGCCTCGCTAGTTGGTTGCAGCCAATCGATGATAAGTCTTGTCGCTACGGGATGTAGTCAATTGAGTCCTGAGAAGGCGTTACGTGTGGCGGAGGCCACTAACTACGCTGTCACTCCTCATGAATTAAGACCAGATATCTATCGGAATCCAACCGATGGCTTGCCCTCTGGATTCAAAGATAGCGCAGAGAAGGCCGAAGGAGCTGAACAATGGTGATCAGCAACGAGAAAGTCATGGACGCGCTCAACGCATGGCTGCGCTTGCCGACGGTAACGCAGGAGTATGCCACGCGGGTGATCACAAGCGAATTCCTGGCGCAGTATCCAAGGCCAGCACTCGCAATCCATCGCATCGAATTTGACGACGGAACGATCGATTTCGCTGCCTGGCGCCGGAACCGCATAAACATTTTTCAACGCTGGAGAAAGCTCGAAACGCCGGAACACCAGGACAAATTTTCTGCGCTGATCCCGGCTATCCTGGAGGCGATCCGGAAGGACACTCCAGAGGTGCATAAACGAGTAACAGCTGGCGAAAGCATTGAATACCTGGTAGCTCGATTGATGAAAGAAAGCACTGAGGCCGCTAACGCTCCTCTTCTCGGCGCTTCATTGCCGGATTTTGAACGGGAATGCGACGAAGCCATTGATGCGCTTTGGGCGCTACGAAATGGCTACCGCCGTAAGTTCCAGAGATGTGACCAGTAGGAAAATTTTAAAGGGTTGACGAGGTTTTTGTGAGTAGCAGAGTTCAGGGATTTGTTTGGGATGCCTGCGCGGCAAACGGTATCACTGGCGCGAAACTCCTGATTATGGTTCGCCTAGCTGATTACTCAAATGATGAAGGGATCAGTTATCCGGGTGTGGAAAGTATTAGCCGTCAGCTTGGCCTGGCTGAAAGCACTGTCTACGGCGCGCTGGCACAACTGGAAAAGGCTGGGTGGGTTAGAAGGAAGCCCCGCCGGAACGGTAATCGTAGAACCTCGAATTTGTATTTCCTAAACGTCGAAAGGCTTGAGTTTTTGGCTGAACAGGAAAGGGCGAAAATTCGCGCAATCAAGGCCGAAAAGAAATCAGCTTTTCTACCTCCAGAATCTGGAGGTACAGATTTTGAACCTCCAGTATTTAGAGCCACAAGTGGACTTGAACCTCCAGTATTTAGAGCCACAAGTGGACTTGAACCTCCAGTATTTAGAGCCTCAAGTGGACTTGAACCTCCAGAATCTGGAGGGGATCCACAAGTATTAAAACATGATCCACAAGTAAAAGATCTTGAACCACAAGGTAAGCATGTGCGTGCGAGAAAAAAATCAAAATTCGATCCACTGACGATTAAGCCCTCGAATGTGAGCCCAGAGACCTGGAGGGATTGGGTTTCTCATCGCGAGGAGATTGGCAAACGTCTCACAGAGACAACCTGCAGGCTGCAATCCAAAAAATTATCGGATTGCAGCGATCCGGATGCGGTTATCAATCTGTCGATTACGAACGGCTGGACAGGGCTATTCCCTGAAAAAGTCTATCGGCCAGATGCGGGCAGGGTTAACGGCCGGATCGACGTTTCACTGCCTGACAACACGATCCCTCCAGGTTTCAAGGGGTAGTCGAGCATGAAAAACATTGTGAATTCTGGAGTGCTTGAGCGCATTCGCAGACTGGCCCCGCAGCACGTAACCGCACCGTTCAGCACTGTGGCTGAGTGGCGGGAGTGGCAACTTGCCGAAGGTCGGAAGCGCTGTGCAGAAATCGAGCAGCAGAACCGACAGGTGCGGGTGGAGAAAATTCTCAATCGCTCAGGCATCCAGTCACTTCACCGCAGGTGTTCGTTTGCGAATTACTGGGTTCAGAACGATGGTCAGCGGTACGCACTCAGCCAGGCCAAGTCCATCGCCAGCGAACTGGAGTCCGGTTGCACGAACTTCGCGTTTAGCGGGAAGCCGGGGACCGGGAAAAATCACCTGGCGGCGGCCATTGGCAACCACCTGCTGAAAACCGGTAAAACGGTGATTGTGGTTACCGTGGCAGACGTGATGAGCGCATTACACGCCAGTTACGATGACGGGAATTCCGGCGAAAAATTTCTGCGGGAACTGTGTGAGGTTGACCTGCTGGTACTCGATGAAATCGGCGTGCAGCGCGAAACCAAAAACGAGCAGGTCGTACTGCACCAGATTGTTGACCGCCGGACGGCATCGTTGCGCAGCGTGGGGATGCTGACAAATCTGAACTACGAAGCCATGAAAAACCTGCTGGGCGAGCGCGTGATGGATCGCATGACGATGAACGGGGGGCGATGGGTGAATTTTAGCTGGGAAAGCTGGCGCCCGAATGTTGGCCAGACCGGAGCAGTGGTGTAGACAAGTCGCATGAACAGCAAAAACCAACAGGCCGCCATCAGGCATCTGCTGGAGAACGGGGAAGCCACGCCCCGCGAATTAGCTGATGCACTGGGGGTAAGTAACAAAAAAATCCACAACCTCATCCAGAATATGCAGCGGTATGGGAGGTTAAGTCGGGAAGGGAAGAAATATCGCCTTGCGGATAACTGGCAGGAAAAAATCTGCATTGCCAGAGCGGTGACTGAGCGACCGACACCACCGAAAACCGTAGCAGTGCAGGAATGCCGCCGTAACTGGCGCGGGTACCAGATACACAAAATTTTTGGGAGTAGCCGGGGAGCCGGTAACAGAGTTTAGGAGTTGAAATGGAAACCGTACTTAAAGCACTTGAATCAATGGGCAAAGCCTCGTCTGTCGAACTTGCCGCGCGTCTGGGCATGGAGCGTAAACAGGTGATTAACGAGCTGTGGGAATTGCAAAAGGCTGGCGCGGTAACTAAAAACGGCCCGATCTGGGCGTTGTCTGATGACAGCGACCAGGAAATTGAGGATGTTGGCGAAATGCCAGCACCAAAAGTTACTGAGCAGCACCTGCTCGGTGCAATTGGGGAGCGTGGGCCGCTAACTGCCGATGAACTGGCCGCGTTGTTCTGTGTCACCTCACGTAAAGTGGCTTCCACACTGGCGATGGCAACCAGAAAATCGCGAGTTCACCGTGTCGCCAAAGACGGGAAATATCGTTACTACCTTCCAAATCAGCATGTGGCCGAAATGCTGGATAATCAGGACGCTGGAAAATCTGAGCAGCAGCCGGAGACCGTGAAATTACCCGCGCCAGAAATGACACCCAAAGCACCTGCAGAGGATATTGCAGAAGTGGCGCAGTCAATCCCGTCGTTTATCGAAAAGCGTGCTGACGACCTGATTTTCCCTTCGTTGTACATGGCGAACCGGGAACTGCGCCGGGCAAAAAATCAGGTTCAGAAGTGGGAGAGGGTATGTGCAGCACTTCGTGAACTGAACAAGCACCGGGATATTGTTGCGAAAATTCATCAGGAGGCTGCGCAGTGAGTAATTCAAAATGTCAGGTTAACGGCAATCAAATTACTCCATGTGTGGTGTTGGGAAAAGCACTCGAGTACAGGAATCCAACCTTAAAGAGAATTCAAACGTGTTGAAGGTGGTGCATCGTGAAAAATCGTAAAGCCAAAATGATAGTGGCCCGAGTAATTGACATCCTCCCCGCCCCAAAGGGCGGGGTTTTACGGCGCTCCTGATAAAACACACTTTCGCTGTAGAATTGTTGTCATTAAATGGCGTCATAAGTAGAATCACGCCGGGTGCTTGAGGCTATCTGTCTCAGGTATACACGAGGCAGATAGAGAAAAGCCCCAGTTAACATTACGCGTCCGGCAAGACGCTTAACATTAATCTGAGGCCATATCTATATGCGACACATAAAGATTAGCCTCTTACGGACCGAAAGGTCAAGGAGAAGCAGGCTATGAAGCAGCAAAAGGCGATGTTAATCGCCCTGATCGTCATCTGTATCACCGCCATTATGGCGGTACTGGTAACGAGGAAAGACCTCTGCGAGGTACGAATCCGAACCGGCCAGACGGAGGTCGCTGTCTTCACGGTCTACGAACCTGTTAAGTAAGAGCATCGGCGGGGAGAAATCCCCGCCATCTCTGATGTGTCGGCATCCTCAACGCACCCGCACTTAACCCGCTTCGGCGGGTTTTTTGTTGCGTGCTGAATGCTCAGGGTGAAAAATAACCATATATTTGATTATATACACGACAAAAAATAAAAGTCATTGTGCCTGCACATTAAATAATCAAATATACGGCGTGAAATAAATGGTTACAGTCGTTATATTTTCGCCATTAATTAAATTTGCAAAAAAATGCACATTTTCATTTTCCCTTAGCAGCAAGGAGGTATTGTGAAAACGCTTAAAAAGTTAATTAATCGGGATGGGCTTTATGCTGTACGTATAGAAGATGGCGGCGTTTTATTTAGTGCCCAAATTCCTGAAGATCATGTGATTCTTTCTGTTGAGGCTTTTATAGAATACCTAAAACGGCTCGGGTTCACTGTTACCCGTTAATGTTTTAAAATCCGTTTGTCGGCTTGAACACCCGGCAACCTACAGCGCCACCGGAGAATTACGATGGCGCATATACAACTTGTTAAACATAACTCATCAGGATTACTGCTCCCCGCTACACCGGAGAGTGGCGATTTTCTGCATCAAATCAAAATTGGTGAGTGGATACACGCCGATTTTAAGCGTGTACGTAACTACGCATTCCACAAGCGTTTTTTCAAACTTCTGCAGCTCGGATTCGATTACTGGACTCCAACAGGTGGCGTTATCACTCCGCGCGAGCGGAAGCTGGTTTCTGGTTTTGTTGATTTCTTGTGTGAGTCAGTAGGCCGGGAACATACTCCGGCACTGAGTGACGCAGCAGAGCAGTATCTGCACGAAATCGCCACCAGGAGAACCGGGGACGTTGCGCTGCTCAAATCTTTCGATGCTTTCCGTGAATGGGTAACAGTTCAGGCTGGTTTTTTCCTGGAGATTGTCTACCCGGACGGCAGTCGCGGGCGCAGGGCTAAATCCATCGCCTTTTCGAATATGGACGAAGGCGAGTTTCAGCAGGTTTATAGATCAGTGCTGAACGTTCTGTGGAACTGGATCCTGTTCAGAAAATTTTCTTCTCCGGAAGAAGTTGAGAACGTCGCCGCTCAGCTTCTGGAGTTCGCATGATGGCTGATTTACGAAAAGCGGCACGTGGCCTGATGTGTACAGTCAGGATCCCCGGTTACTGCAACCATAACCCCGAAACATCTGTGCTTGCGCACTATCGGATGGCTGGCACTTGTGGGATCGCAACAAAACCACACGATATGCAGGCGGCGATCGCCTGTAGCTGCTGCCATGATGTCATCGATGGTCGCGTGAAAACCGAATACAGCCACGACGAGCTGCGCCTTATGCACGCTGAAGGCGTAATGCGCACGCTTGCCATCTGGAAGAAAGAGGGGCTGCTGAAAGTATGATAGCCGCCGAAAAACACCGCTACGAAAAAGAATCCATCCTCCGCGCGCTTGCACTGGCGCGCCAGCACCATTCCCGCACGCAGCAGAAAACAGGAGCCGCCGCATGAAATTGGAATCAACACTCAAACATTTTAGCCCTCAGGGTATGCATATCAGCGACAACGTAAATAAAACAGGAGTACAGAACAATGCGTGATATGTATGAAGTAATGGATCGCTGGGGAGCTTGGGCGGTGGCTGATAGTAGTGGGGTTGACTGGCAACCAATTGCAGCTGGGTTTAAGGGCTTGTTACCTCACGGAAAGAAATCACGTCTACAATGCGATGATGATGAAGGAATCATGATTGACAGCTGTGTCGCCCGCCTGCGGAAGTATAAGCCAGAAGAGTATGAGCTAATTATTGCTCACTTCGTTATCGGTATTTCATTACGCACTATCGCGAAGAAGCGGAAGTGTTCGGATGGCACGGTCAGAAAGGAATTACAGAGTGCAATGGGGTTTATTGATGGAATTTTATACCTCCTTTCAAATCACTAAAGAGGCAAAATATTTAATGTTTGATATTTAGAAACGATGCGTTTTAGGATAAAATGCATCGTTATTATTGCTGTTTAATTGAGGGTTTTTATGTCGGCATTCATCACTCCATTGCGTTACCCCGGTGGAAAAGGGCGCATGGGGCCATGGTTATCAGAATTACTAAGACATAACAATATCAGTGGTGGGTATTATGTTGAGCCTTATGCTGGTGGTGCTGGTGCGGCATTATTTTTATTGATGAATGGGTATGTAAATCATACCATTATCAATGACTTAGATCCCGTTGTGTACTCATTTTGGTGGTCTATATTAAACGAGAATGAAAATTTCATTGAATTAATTAACCAAACAGAAGTTACCATCGATAATTGGTATGAACAAAAAGAAATAATGACCAATTATTCAGACTATGATGCCCTCAAAGTGGGTTTTGCCACTTTTTTTATGAATCGTACAAACCGTTCAGGTATTCTGTCGGGGGGGGTTATTGGTGGTAAGAATCAGGATGGGAAGTATAAAATTGATGCAAGATACAACAAAAAAAATCTTTGTGAGAGAATAAAAAAAATTGGGGCGATGAAATGCTTTATAGATCTCTATAATTTAGATGCCAGTAACTTTCTTGACGAAATAAGTAATAAACTGCCAGCGAAATCGTTAATATATTTAGATCCTCCATACTATGAAAAAGGCAGCCAACTTTATCGCAACCATTATAAACCGTGTGATCATAAAGTAATTTCTGAAAAAATAGTTAGTATTCGTACTCCAGTTATTGTGACATATGATAATTGTGAAGAGATTAAAAATTTATACAGTAATGAAAAAAAAGTTGAGTTTTCTTTTCATTACTCAACTCATTTGGCAAGACCTAAAGTAACAGAACTTATGATTTATAAAAACTTAGTTCTGCATAAAACTCCTTCGATGAAAAAAGAATAATGTCAGGTTGGTTTATAAAATAAACCAACCTGATTGATCCTAATCTTTCCAACAAGCACGAACAAAACAACCAATATTGGTCCAAAAAACATTAAGAGATATATAATCTGGGTGGTGTGTTTCTCTGTGAATTAATTTTTGCAATGTTTCAATATGCAAAACACCTTGTTCTCCCCTAGTATATGTCAAAATTACATGATGCTCTGAATCCGTTATCAATCCATTCTCAAACATATGTTCCGCACTAAAGGCAATATTTTTTGCTAAGCTTTTCCTGTCGGTTAAATTATGCATCCTTCTGTATTCTTTATCGCTTAGTTCTAAAAGAGCGCGAAGTAAAAAAGCAACTGCAAGAGTTGTTTTTTTTACATCAAGTTGCCTTAGTTCAGAAATAATGGTTCTTATTTTTGTTTCTTCGTCTGGAACGTTAATTCCTATTTTACCAGTCCCTAATATTTTACTCCTTTCTGCAGGTGATTTTTTAGGGGTTCGGCCACGTGGTGATGAGGGTTTAGTATCCTCTTCGCTCGAGTCTGTGCTTGGGTTTTTTTCTGAACTGTTGTCAGGACCACCTTTTTTATCAGTAGAATCCTCTGAAGGATTCGGTTTGCTTTCATTTTTATCCTGATCTACATGATCATATATACCTGCGCGCTCTCTTACAGATAATAAATATTGTTTTGCATCATCAGGATTAAATACGGTGTTAACATCAACCAGCTTAAGTGAAAAATCAGAATTTATATTTGATGCCATTTTCATTATTTTTTCTTTTGATAATATAGGCACCAAATCGTCATTTTCTATTTCGAATCCTAGAAGGCGAAGGTTATCTTTTGTGAAAAATCGCGCCACACTACTAATAGGGAAATCATCTTCTACATCTAAACCCTCACGTTCTGCCCAGCACATATATTGGCCCGCTCTTTTATAATCTGTTGGGTGACCATTATTGAGCAAATAAACTGTACGCATATATGCGTACCAATCGTATTGTCCAGCTCCGTTGCGTGCGCCAGAATGTCTTGCAACTATTTCTTGGAATATTGCCTCGAAGTTATTGCTTGATAAACAATCAACAGTTGAAGGTATATTTTGCTCGAACTTTTCTTTTATTTTTTTTATCTTGCTTATTAAATGAGGTTCGGGGCAACTTTCAGGGAAATTAAGCAGTTTTAAGGCCGTAATTCTCCTATTCCCATCTTTTACTATCCACTTACCTTCCGTGTGAGGCATTACTAATATGGGCATCGTTGTCAACCCATGTGCCGCTATATCTTCCATTAAAACCAGCATTTGGCTTTCTTTACGCAAAATTCTAGAAATACAATTATTCTGATCTGTCCCCGCACGTATTCTGGCGTTTTCAGTATCTAGAAGAATATTTTGAATTGGAATATCATTTAGCTGTGTGAAATCTTTACGAGCCATAATCTATCCTTGTAAAAACACGCTTATTTTACTTTATGATACAAAAACGCTAACGCGTACGCAAAAACTATCGTAATCTGCTAAGAATAGTCGCTTAGAGGTTATCTTAAAGTAAATTTACGTTAATCGTTTCAGCGATTTCTATGTTTGGCATATTTATTTCTTGCGGATACATCGAACCAGAGTTATCTGTGTGTCATGTCATCAGAAAGGGTAAAAAGACATGCTAAAACAGCAAGATATGACAGAAACAGCGAAGGCTGTTTTAAATTCGCTGACGTTATCTCCTGCGACTGCAGGCGAAGTTGCGGAAGCGGTTCATATTTCGCACGAACGCTGCCAGTTGATACTGACTCAGTTGGTTATGGCGGGGTTATCGCATTATCAATTCGGATGTTATAAGCGCCTCCAGTAATGGAGGCTTCCTGCTGTGAAAATGGGCGGCTGGTGGGTGTTGTAGCACCCGGCCAGCCATTCGCTCATGTCTGAGGTCACAAGCGAACCATGGCCCACTGCTTTAGCGCAAAAGCATAGTGAGCCTACCAGAGTCCCGCTTACTGATCTATGAAAAACACTGTAAAAATATCCAGTATTGAGTTAATTAACGCTGATTGCCTGCATTACATACAAACCCTCCCTGATAATTCCATTGATCTGATTGTTACCGATCCGCCTTACTTCAGGGTAAAGCCGAACGGCTGGGATAATCAGTGGAAAGGGGATGAGGTTTACTTAAAGTGGCTCGACGGCTGCCTGGCGCAGTTCTGGCGGGTACTGAAGCCTGCCGGAAGCCTTTACCTGTTCTGTGGTCATCGTCTGGCATCTGATATTGAGATCATGATGCGTGAACGTTTCAACGTGCTTAACCATATCATCTGGGCGAAGCCGTCCGGACGCTGGAACGGGTGCAACAAGGAAAGCCTGCGGGCGTATTTCCCGGCAACAGAGCGCATTCTGTTTGCTGAACATTACCAGGGGCCATATCAGCCAAAAAATGACGGCTATGCGGCAAAGGGGCGCGAGCTTAAACAGCACATAATGGCACCGCTGATTTCTTACTTTCGTGATGCGCGTAAATCACTGGGGATAACGTCGAAACAGATAGCCGAAGTCACCGGAAAGAAAAACATGGCTTCCCACTGGTTTGGTGCCAGTCAGTGGCAGTTGCCGAATGAGGCTGACTACCGGAAGTTACAGGCACTGTTTTCCCGTATAGCGGCAGAGGAGTTTCAGGAACAACAACTGGAACAACCACACCACCAGCTGGTGGCATCTTATGATTCACGGAATCGCAAATATTCTGAATTGCTGGATGAGTTTAAATCTCTCCGGCGCTATTTCTCCGTATCAGCCTCCGTGCCTTATACCGATGTCTGGATGCATAAACCCGTTCAGTTCTACCCGGGTAAACATCCGTGTGAGAAACCTGCGGATATGCTCCGGCAAATAATCAATGCCAGTAGTCGACCAGGCGATCTGGTTGCTGATTTCTTTATGGGATCCGGTTCCACAATAAAAGCAGCAATGGCGCTGGGGCGTCGGGCTTTAGGTGTTGAGCTTGAGTCAGAGCGGTTTAACCAGACAGTGAAAGAGATAAACGAGCTGGTGGGGGAATAATACTGGTGGCCACGTAAGGTGGCCTTTTTATTTCCATTACACAGCACCCGCATCTGCGAGGTGGGGTTATGAAATCCATGGATAAGTTAACAACGGGTGTCGCCTATGGCACCTCAGCAGGTAGTGCCGGGTACTGGTTTTTACAGTTGCTCGATAAAGTCACGCCCTCACAGTGGGCGGCAATAGGTGTGCTGGGTAGTCTGGTATTTGGCCTGCTGACGTATCTGACAAACCTTTATTTCAAGATTAAAGAAGATAAGCGTAAGGCTGCGAGAGGTGAATAATGTCGCCATTATTACGCAAGGCTGTTGCAGCTGCTATTGGTGGTGGGGCTATTGCTATAGCATCTGTGTTAATCACTGGCCCAAGTGGTAACGATGGTCTGGAAGGTGTCAGCTACATACCATATAAAGATATCGTTGGCGTATGGACTGTATGTTACGGGCATACAGGAAAAGACATCATTCCCGGTAAAACGTATACCGAAGCAGAATGCAAAGCCCTCCTGAATAAAGACCTTGCCACGGTCGCCAGACAAATTAACCCGTACATCAGAGTCGATATACCAGAAACAACGCGCGGCGCTCTTTACTCATTCGTCTATAACGTGGGCGCAGGCAATTTCCGAACATCGACTCTTCTTCGCAAAATAAACCTGGGCGATATCAAAGGCGCATGTGACCAGCTGCGTCGCTGGACATACGCTGGCGGTAAGCAATGGAAAGGCCTGATGACTCGTCGTGAGATTGAGCGTGAAGTCTGTTTGTGGGGGCAGAAATGAGCAGATTAATCGCGATTATCTCTGCTTTGGTTATCTGCACTATTGTCTGCCTTTCATGGGCTGTTAATCATTACCGTGATAACGCCATTACCTACAAAGTCCAGCGCGACAAAAATGCCAGAGAACTGAAGCTGGCGAACGCGGCAATTACTGACATGCAGATGCGTCAGCGTGATGTTGCTGCGCTCGATGCAAAATACACGAAGGAGTTAGCTGATGCGAAAGCTGAAAATGATGCTCTGCGTGATGATGTTGCCGCTGGTCGTCGTCGGTTGCACATCAAAGCAGTCTGTCAGTCAGTGCGTGAAGCCACCACCGCCTCCGGCGTGGATAATGAAGCCTCCCCCCGACTGGCAGACACCGCTGAACGGGATTATTTCACCCTCAGAGAGAGGCTGATCACTATGCAAAAACAACTGGAAGGAACCCAGAAGTATATTAATGAGCAGTGCAGATAGAGCTGCCCATATCGATGGGCAACTCATGCAATTATTGTGAGCAATACACCCGCGCTTCCAGCGGAGTATAAATGCCTAAAGTAATAAAACCGAGCAATCCATTTACGAATGTTTGCTTGGTTTCTGTTTTAACAACATTTTCTGCGCCGCCACAAATTTTGGCTGCATCAACAGTTTTCTCCTGTCCAATTCCCGAAACGAAGAAATGATGGGTGATGGTTTCCTTTGGTGTTACTGCTGTCGGTTTGTGTCCAACAGTAAACGTCTGTTGAGCACATCCTGTAATAAGCATTGCCAGAGCGGCAGAAAACAACATTTTTTTCATCTTATTATCCTGCATTGTTAAAAACGGCAGAATCCTATGTGACAACAATTAAACGATGGTTAAATGGATTGATGAAAATTAAAACAATATAGGTGGACGCTCAGACTATTGGAGGGAGTCGGAGACACTCAGAATTATGTGAATGAAATAAACCGCTCTATCTGTCCATTACCCTTTTAGCTGCGCTGTATCGTCGCCGTATTCCCGCATTAACCATAACCGTAGCCCGACGGGGAATTCCTTCTGCGTGAGTGTGCGGGAATAATCAAAAACGATGCACACCGGGTTTTTACCGCGTTTATGGTTCGCGGGTTTGTCCCTCATGCTCGCCAGTCCTGTGCGGGGGTGGAAGAAACAGGACACTCACTCAGATTCTTGTGGGCACGATGCTATGCCTTTCTGGATTATCCCGATGCCATTCATGCAAGGCGCTGTATCAGACGTTCGTCAGAGCTGTCAGGCTGACGGGTCCTCCCGGTGGGGTGGCCTGCCACGGGGCGGTAGCGGCGCGGAAAAAGGCTAGTTTTTGAAATTTCATCCGTCATCACCACCAATGCAACTAATTGATATTCCAGATATTTTATTTTTTCTGGTGTCGATTTTGATTGTTTTTTGTTCATCACTAACGCCGTTTATCTAAAGTTGTTCGCAAGATGCATGTTTAAAACATTCTGGAGCGGGTATGGATCGGGAGTTGAAAAATCTGACGCTGAATATCAGTCAACTGGCGGCACTGTCAGGAGTACATCGCCAGACTGCTGCGGCAAGGCTGCAAAATCTACCCGTTGCAGGGGGGCATGAAAGCAACCTCAAGCTTTATCGGGTGGTTGATATTGTGTCGGCATTTCTGGCATTACCACCGCCGGTTGCAGAAGGCGAAATGGACGCGCATGAGCGCAAAGCCTGGTATCAGTCTGAACGTGAGCGTCTTAAGTTCGAACAGGAAACGGCACAACTCATTCCGGCCAGTGATGTCAGACGGGAGTTTGCCATCTGGGCAAAAGCGGTCGTGCAGGTGCTGGAGACATTACCGGATATTCTGGAACGCGACTGCGGTCTGCAGCCTGCCGCTGTGAGCCGTGTTCAGTCCATTATTGATGATCTGCGCGATCAGATAGCCCTGCGGGTGACCGAAGCAGGTGCGGATGATGAGGAGGAATTACAGCAGGAGGAGTAATGCTGAATCAGGAAACCGCAAAGGCAGCACGAACCGATTCAGGTTATATCCTTCGCGCACCGAGACGAATGCGGGTTGCTGATGCCGTCGCTCAGTATATGCGGGTACCCATGGGAGCCGGGAACTCAGTCCCGTGGGATCCGCTGGTGGCACCGTATGTTATTGAACCGATGAACTGTCTGGCCTCGCGTGAATACGACGCAGTGATATTTGTTGGCCCGGCACGAACCGGCAAGACTATCGGCCTGATTGACGGCTGGGTGATTTACAACGTGATTTGCGATCCTGCGGATATGCTGATCATTCAGATGACGGAGGAAAAAGCCCGCGAACACTCCAAAAAACGACTCGCCAGAACGTTTCGCGTCAGCCCGGAAGTGGTCAGTCGCCTGAGTCCGAACAAAAATGACAACAACGTTTATGACAGAACATTCCTTACTGGCAACTACCTGAAAATCGGCTGGCCGTCAGTCAATATCATGTCCTCATCAGATTATAAATGCGTGGCGCTGACGGATTATGATCGTTTCCCGGAAGATATTGATGGTGAGGGGGATGCCTTCTCTCTTGCCTCAAAACGTACCACCACATTTATGTCCAGTGGTATGACGCTGGTGGAGAGTTCCCCCGGCAGGGATGTGAAGGATGTGAAATGGCGACGGACTTCACCACATGAGGCTCCACCAACCACGGGGATCCTGTCGCTCTATAATCGTGGCGATCGCCGTCGCTGGTACTGGCCCTGTCCACACTGTGGTGAGTATTTTCAGCCCTGCGGCGATGTGGTTGCTGGTTTCCGTGATATTGCCGATCCCGTGCTGGCAAGTGAGGCGGCTTATATTCAGTGTCCTTCCTGTTCCGGACGGATTATGCCTGAACAAAAACGTGAGCTGAACGGACGTGGGGTCTGGTTGCGGGATGGTGAATCCATCAATGCGGATGGCAGTCGTTATGGTGATCCCCGACGCTCACGTATTGCGTCATTCTGGATGGAGGGTCCGGCTGCTGCTTACCAGACACTCTCGCAACTCGTTTACAAACTGCTTACTGCAGAACAGGAATACGAGACAACCGGAAGTGAAGAAACACTCAAGACGGTTATCAATACCGACTGGGGATTACCTTATCTTCCCCGCGCCAGCATGGAGCAACGAAAAAGTGAACTGCTTGAGCAGCGGGCAGAGCCAGTTCCTTCCCGCAGTGTGCCGGATGGCGTTAATTTCCTTGTGGCGACAGTGGATGTGCAGGCGGGACGTCATCGCCGTTTTGTGGTTCAGGTAACGGGCTATGGCAGCCGTGGCGAACGCTGGATTATTGATCGTTACAACATCACGCAGTCATTGCGCGGTGACAGCGACGGGGAGAGCCAGCGAATTGATCCGGCCAGCTATCCGGAAGACTGGGATGTCCTGCTGACGGATGTTTTTCATAAAAGCTGGCCGCTGGCCTCCGATCCTTCTCAACAAATGCGACTGATGGCAATGGCGGTGGACTCCGGTGGTGAAGACGGGGTCACTGATAATGCCTATAAATTCTGGCGTCGTTGCCGTCGTGATGGCCTTGGTAAACGTATTTACCTGTTTAAGGGCGACAGCATCCGGCGCGCAAAACTGATCACCCGTACATTCCCTGATAACACCGGACGAACGGGCCGACGGGCGCAGGCCGCAGGTGATGTGCCGCTCTGGCTTCTTCAGACGGATGCCCTGAAAGACCGGGTGAATAACGCGTTATGGCGTGACTCGCCAGGTCCCGGCTATGTGCATTTCCCTGACTGGCTGGGGAGCTGGTTTTACGACGAACTGACGTATGAAGAGCGTAGCAGTGACGGAAAATGGAGTAAGCCGGGTCGCGGTGCCAACGAAGCCTTTGACCTGATGGTGTATGCCGAGGCTCTGGTCATTCTGCATGGATACGAAAAGATCCGCTGGCCGGATGCACCGGAATGGGCGAGCCGGGAAACCTGGCTGGAGTGTGTCCCGGACAGTACCGAACCGTCACTCTCACCGGAACCGGTATCCACGCCTGTTAAAAAACAAAAACGGAAGAAAACAGTAACTGACGATGTTAACCCCTGGCTGACTTCCGGAGGATGGTTATGAACCAGAATGATATTGAAGCCATGATTCAGCGTTATACGGAAGCTGAAATGGCGGTGCTGGACGGAAAATCCGTCACCTTTAATGGTCAGCAGATGACCATGGAAAACTTATCTGAGATCCGACAGGGGCGGCAGGAGTGGGAGCGCCGCCTTGCGGCTCTGATTACACGACGACGGGGGCATCCCGGGTACCGGCTGGCGAGGTTCTGATGGCAATTCTTGATGATGTGATTGGCGTTTTTTCTCCAGGATGGAAAGCGGCAAGGCTGCGTTCCCGTGCGGTGATCCAGGCTTATGAGGCCGTAAAAACGACGCGGACACACAAAGCCCGACGGGAGAACCGAACTGCCGACCAGTTAAGCCAGTACGGGGCCGTGTCGTTACGTGAGCAGGCCCGTTACCTTGATAACAACCACGATCTGGTTATTGGTGTATTTGACAAGCTGGAAGAACGGGTGGTGGGGAAAAACGGGATTATTGTCGAGCCACATCCGGTATTACGCAATGGGGCCATTGCCCGTGATCTGGCAGCGGAGATACGCACCCGATGGAGTGAATGGTCTGTCAGTCCGGAAGTCACCGGGCAGTTTACCCGTCCGATGCTGGAACGTCTGATGCTGCGTACCTGGCTGCGCGATGGTGAGGTGTTTGCCCAGATGGTTTCCGGGCGCATAAACAGCCTGACGCCTTCTGCCGGTGTTCATTTCTGGCTGGAGGCACTCGAGCCAGACTTTATTCCCATGATCAGTGATGAGAGCAACAGGCTGAATCAGGGCGTGTTTGTTGATGACTGGGGGCGTCCCGAAAAATATCTGGTGTATAAAAGCCGTCCCGTATCCGGACGGCAGATGGAAACCAAAGAAGTGGATGCAGAGCGAATGCTGCATCTTAAATTTGTTCGCCGTCTGCACCAGATGCGCGGGACGTCTTTATTGTCCGGTGTACTGATCCGCCTCAGTGCCCTGAAAGAGTATGAAGATTCTGAGCTGATTGCAGCAAGGATCGCCGCTGCTCTGGGGATGTACATCCGGAAAGGCGACGGGCAGAGCTATGAACCGGATGGTAATGGCAGCAAGGAGAATGAACGCGAGCTTACCATTCAGCCAGGCATTATTTACGACGATCTGAAACCCGGCGAAGAAATCGGAATGGTGAAGTCAGATCGCCCCAATCCTAACCTTGAAACTTTTCGTAATGGTCAGTTGCGTGCCGTGGCGGCGGGCAGTCGTCTGAGTTTTTCCAGTACGGCGCGCAACTATAACGGCACTTACAGCGCCCAGCGTCAGGAGCTGGTTGAGTCTACTGATGGCTACCTGATCCTGCAGGACTGGTTTATTGGTGCCGTCACCCGCCCGATGTACCGTGCCTGGCTGAAACAGGCTGTGGCATTCGGTGTTATCAGGCTACCCCGCGATCTTGACCGTTCTTCACTGTATACCGCGGTGTATTCCGGACCGGTGATGCCATGGATTGACCCTGTTAAGGAGGCTGAGGCCTGGAAAATTCAGATTCGTGGTGGAGCGGCGACAGAATCAGACTGGGTACGTGCAGGTGGTCGTAATCCGGATGATGTCAAACGTCGGCGCAAGGCCGAAATTGATGAAAACCGCAAGCTGGATCTGGTATTTGATACCGATCCGGCCAGTGATAAAGGAGGCAGCAGTGCCGCAACGAAACGACAGGATCCGCAGCACACCGACGACCAGTCCGAAGAATAATTCCTGGTTCAGGATGCAGGCTGGTCACCAGAGTGACGCGGATATTTATATTTATGACGAGATTGGTTTCTGGGGTGTTACGGCGAAGCAGTTTATCAGTGATCTGAATGCACTGGGCGATATCACCCACATTAATCTCCATATCAATTCACCGGGTGGCGATGTCTTTGAAGGCATCGCCATTTTTAATGCGCTGAAAACACATAGTGCGTCCATTACCGTTTATGTCGACGGTGTGGCGGCATCAATGGCGTCGGTCATTGCGATGGTGGGAAACCCGGTCATTATGCCGGAAAACACCTTCATGATGATTCATAAACCATTTGGCTTTACGGGCGGTGATGCGGAGGACATGCGCACCTATGCCGACCTGCTCGATAAAGTTGAGGCGGTTCTGTTACCCGCTTATGCACAGAAAACCGGGAAAACCACCGATGAAATTGCTGCCATGCTGGCGGATGAGACCTGGATGTCCGGTGCCGAATGTCTGGCACATGGATTTGCTGATCAGGTGACGCCAGCCGTTAAGGCAATGGCATGTATTCAGTCAAAACGTACAGAGGAATTTAAAAAGATGCCGGAATCCATTCGAAACATGATTACTCCGCCACGCAACAGTGCTCCACGCGTACAGGATGATGAACCTGCTGCCTCCCGGACACCAGTGCAGGCAGCAGCACCAGTGGTGGATGAAAACAGCATCCGTGTGCAGGTACTGGCAGAGCAAAAAGCGCGTGTAAACGGTATTAATGATCTGTTTGCCATGTTTGGCGGGCGTTATCAGACGCTGCAGGCTCAGTGCCTTGCCGATCCTGAATGTTCGCTGGAGCAGGCCCGCGAAAAGCTGTTGAACGAGATGGGGCGCGAGTCCACGCCATCCAATAAAAATACCCAGGCTCATATTTATGCCGGGAACGGTAATTTTGTTGGGGACGGGATCCGCCAGGCGCTGATGTCGCGTGCCGGATTTGAAAAAACCGAACGTGATAATGTCTACAACGGAATGACCCTGCGTGAATATGCCCGTATGTCACTGACTGAACGGGGTATTGTGGTTTCCAGTTATAACCCGATGCAGATGGTCGGTGCGGCGTTCACACACAGTACGTCTGACTTCGGTAATATTCTGCTGGATGTTGCGAACAAAGCCATTCTGCAGGGTTGGGAATATGCCCCTGAAACCTACGAACAGTGGACGCGGAAAGGTCAGTTGTCTGATTTTAAAATTGCCCATCGTGTGGGTATGGGGGGCTTCAGTGCTCTGCGTCAGGTGCGTGAAGGGGCGGAATATAAATACGTCACCACCGGAGATAAACAGGCCACTATTGCACTGGCGACCTATGGCGAACTGTTCAGTATCACCCGTCAGGCCATTATCAACGATGATCTGAATATGCTGACCGATGTCCCGATGAAACTGGGTCGTGCGGCGAAATCCACTATTGCCGATCTGGTTTATGCCATTCTGACGTCTAACCCGAAGATCTCCACAGATAATGTAAGCCTGTTCGATAAAGCGAAACATGCAAACGTACTGGAGAGCGCAGCAATGGACGTGGCATCGCTGGATAAAGCCCGCCAGTTGATGCGTGTTCAGAAAGAGGGTGAGCGTCATCTGAATATTCGTCCTGCGTTCGTACTGGTACCGACGGCGATGGAGTCTGTTGCTAACCAGGTCATTCGCTCCTCAAGTGTCAAGGGGGCTGACATTAACGCCGGTATTATTAACCCGGTGAAAGATTTTGCGACCGTTATTGCAGAGCCTCGTCTTGATGATAACAGCCAGACCACCTTTTATCTGGCTGCGTCCAAAGGCTCCGATACGATTGAAGTGGCTTATCTCAACGGTGTGGATACGCCATATATTGATCAGATGGAGGGCTTCAGTGTGGATGGCGTGACAACTAAAGTGCGTATTGACGCCGGTGTTGCGCCAGTTGATCACCGCGGTCTGGTGAAATGTACGGCGTAAACGTTGCAGACAACAACTCTGATGGCCCGTAAGGGCTTTTTTTGTACCTGAAATCAGCCCCTGAACGGGGCTGTGCGGAGACAGTTATGGCAAAGAATTTTGTAGAAGAAGGAAAAACGGTGGCGATTGTTGCCAGTGCAGCCATCAGCAGCGGAGATCTGGTGCAGGTGGGTGATGTTTTTGCGGTGGCGCTGACCGATATTCCACAGGGTGAAACAGGCGACGGCATGACCGAAGGTGTGTTTATGCTGCCTAAGCTGAAAACGGATGACATGAAAACGGGTAATAAGGTCTATCTGAAGTCCGGAAAAGTTCAGCTGACTAACAGCGGCTCTGATCCGCTGGTCGGGGTTGTCTGGGCAGATGCCGGAACCAGTGCAGAAGAAGTGCCGGTAAAACTCAATGTCTGATCCCTTTTCCCGGCTGGCAGCGCGTATGGATGCGATCACGGTCAGAAAGATGGGAAAGACAGCCTCGATTAATGATGTCGATATGACTGTGATCCCGGGAGAAACACTGGCAGAGCTGAATGCTCTGTCCGGACCGTCGGTCTCTCTGGTGGTGTTTTCTTCGGGATACCGCCCACGGCGCGGGGATCGCGTTGTTTATGACGGACAACAATGGACGGTCACACGGCATGAACGCTTTAACGGTAAACCAATGATCTTTATTGAGTAAAGAGGTGTGGGATGAAGGGGCTTGAGAACGCCATCCGCAATCTGAACAGCCTTGATACCCGTATGGTACCGCAGGCCAGCGCATGGACGATAAACCGTGTGGCACAGAAAGCGGTCTCGGTTGCCACGCATCAGGTCGCGCAGAATACCGTGGCGGGAGATAACCAGGTGAAGGGGATCCCTTTTCGGATTGTAAAAGAACGTGTCCGGGTACTGAAAGCCACCCCGACAGGAAAAATGTATGCTCGAATTCGCATTAACCGGGGCAACCTGCCCGCCATTAAGCTGGGGACGGCCCGGGTCAGACTGGCCCGGCGTGGTGGAAAACTGCGGTACCGTGGCAGTGTGCTGAAGGTGGGTAAATATCTTTTCCGGGATGCGTTTATTCAACAACTGGCGAATGGTCGCTGGCATGTGATGCGGCGTATTGACGGCAAAAATCGTTACCCCATTGATGTGGTGAAAATCCCGATGGCCGGACCGCTGACACAGGCATTTGAAGATGCCCGCGACCGCATCATTGCTGCGGAGATGCCGAAACAGCTGGGGTATGCACTGAAACAACAACTGAGGTTATGGCTGACCCGATGAACCGACATACACAAATCCGCCAGGTCGTACTGGCACGCCTTCGGGAACAGTGTGGAGACGGCGCCACGTTTTTTGACGGGCTTCCGGCATTTGTTGATGCGCAGGAACTGCCCGCCGTGGCGGTGTGGCTGAGTGATGCACAGTACACCGGAAAAATGACGGATGAAGATGACTGGCAGGCTGTTCTGCATATTGCCGTCTTCATCCGGGCACAGGCACCGGATTCAGAGCTGGATATGTGGATGGAGAGCACCATTTTCCCGGCCCTGAATGATATACCGGCACTTTCCGGACTCATCGACACCCTGAGCCCACTCGGTTTTAACTATCAACGTGATAATGAGATGGCCACCTGGGCGATGGCGGAAATCACGTACCAGATCACGTACACGAATTAAGGAGGTGGCAATGACCACACCAAATCCACGGGCAAAAACGAAAGGTGCGGGGACGACGTTCTGGATGTATACCGGCAACGGCGACGCATTTGCGAACCCTTTATCGGACACTGACTGGCTGCGTCTTGCGATGGTGAAGGATCTGCAACCTGGCGAAATGACCGCTGATGCAGAAGATGACACTTATCTCGATGATGAAGATGCAGACTGGAAAACGACAACTCAGGGGCAGAAATCCGTCGGTGATACTTCGGCGACGCTGGCCTGGCGTCCGGGTGACAGCGGGCAGAAAAAACTGGTTCAGTTGTTCGACTCCGGTGAAGTCTGCGCGTTTCGTATCAAATATCCCAACGGCACTGTTGATGTTTTCCGTGGCTGGCTGAGTTCACTGGGTAAAACCATTGCCTCAAAAGACGTGATGACCCGCACTGTGAAAATCAGCGGTGTGGGGCGTCCGTATCTGGCAGAGGAAGGCACTGAAACCGTGGGTGTTACCGGGCTGACGGTGGCACCGGCATCTGCCAGTGTAAAAGTGGGAGCAACCACCACACTGACCTTTACGGTAAAACCTGACGGAGCCAGTGACAAAACGATCAGTGCGTATTCGTCAGATCCACAGACTGCCACGGTGACCCTGAACGGGCTTGTCGCTACGGTGAAAGGTGTGAAGCAGGGTAATGTCAGCATTGTGGGCATTACATCTGACGGTGATTTTGTGGCAGTGGCTACGGTGGCCGTCAGCGCCGCAGGTTAACAGGACGATACTCATCATTTGCCCCGGTCATCCGGGGCTTTTTGCAGGTGGAGAATATGATTTTTCTGAAACAGGACACGTTTAATTATGAAAAACAGTCCGTGGTGCTCAGTGAGCTGTCCGGGCTACAGAGAATTGAATATCTGGCGTTTCTTCAGCAGCGAACAGCAAAGTTTGATGCCGGGGAGGGAGAACTGCCGGAGGCTGAACGACGGATTGCTTTTCTGCGTATGGGGATGGATATCAATGCCTGGCTGGTTTCCCGCTCACTGTGGAATGCGGAACAGTCTCAGGATGTTGAGACGCTTTACGCATCCGTTATTACAACATGGTCGTATGATGCACTGGGAGCGGGGGCGGAGATGGTACTGTCGCTGAGCGGTATGGGAGCCATTGAGAATGCCGGGGATTTTGAGCATGAGGCGCTGACGCCGGAAAAGTCCTGACGCGGGAAATGCAGTTTGTCATGCGTCTTGCCCGGGAGTTCCGGCGGGCAGACTGGCGGCGGATGCTGTCGGAAATGTCGGCCACTGAGCTTGGTGAGTGGGGCGATTATTTCCGGATGCAGAGCTTCAGTGATGTGTGGATGGATGCGCAGTTTGCCTCGCTGAAGGCATTGATCGTGAGAATGGTGTCCGGCAGCAGTGATGCTGAGGTGACTGATTTCAGCCTTTTACCGGAAGAGAACGGGATACCGGAGCGAACTGACGAAGAACTGATGCATCTTGGAGAAGGTATTTCCGGAGGTGTGCGTTATGGACCAGATAGCCAACCTGGTCATTGATTTGGGGATTGATGCGGCAGAGTTTAAAAATGAAATTCCCCGTATCAAAAACCTTCTGAATGGTGCAGCCAGCGATGCAGAACGGTCTTCTGCCCGTATGCAGCGTTTTATGGAGCGTCAGACTCAGGCCGCCCGGCAGACAATGCAGGCGGCTTCTTCGGCTGCAACAGCCGCATCCGTCCATGCGCAGACGGTGGAGAAGAGCGCACAGGCTCATGAACGCATGGCCCGCGAGGTGGAGCAAACCCGCCAGCGCATGGAGGCGCTGAGCCAGAAAATGCGCGAGGAACAGGCGCAGGCCATGGCTCTGGCGGAGGCTCAGGATAAAGCGGCTGCCGCGTTTTATCGTCAGATTGACAGTGTGAAACAGGCCAGTGCGGGTCTGCAGGAATTACAGCGTATTCAGCAGCAGATCCGACAGGCCAGAAACAGTGGCGGGATTGGTCAGCAGGATTATCTGGCGCTGATTTCTGAGGTTACGGCGAAAACCCGTGTTCTTACACAGGCTGAGGAAGAGGCTACCCGACAGAAAGTGGCGTTTATCCGTCAGCTTAAAGAGCAGGCAACCCGCCAGAATCTTTCATCTTCTGAGTTGCTTCGTGCTAAGGCTGCCCAGCTGGGGGTAAGCAGTGCTGCAGAAGTGTATATCCGCAAAATGGAGCAGGCAGGAAAAGCCACGCATTCGCTGGGTCTGAAAAGTGCAGCGGCTCGCCAGGAGATAGGCGTTCTGATAGGTGAACTGGCCCGCGGCAATTTAGGGGCGCTGAGGGGATCCGGGATAACGCTTGCTAACCGTGCCGGATGGATAGACACACTGATGTCACCGAAAGGCATGATGCTGGGTGGGGTTATTGGCGGTATTGCTGCGGCCGTCTATGGTCTGGGTAAAGCCTGGTATGACGGTCAGAAGGAGGGGGAAGAATTTAACCGCCAGCTGTCGCTGACGGGGCATTATGCCGGAGTTACTGCCGGGCAGCTGTGGACGCTCAGTCGTGCTATTTCCGGGAATGGTATCACGCAACATGCTGCAGCCGGTGCGCTGGCTCAGGTGGTGGGTAGTGGTGCATTTCGTGGAAACGATATCGGTATGGTGGCGAGATCTGCCGCACAGATGGAACGATCGGTTGGCCAGTCGGTCAGCGATACCATAAATCAGTTTAAGCGGCTGAAGGATGATCCTGTAAATGCCGCGAAGGCTCTGGACAATGAGCTGCATTTTCTTACTGCCACTCAGCTTGAGCAGATACGCGTCCTTGGGGAGCAGGGACGGTCCAGTGATGCTGCACGGATAGCCATGTCTGCACTGGCAGAGGAAACCGGTCGGCGTACTGCGGATATTGATAATAACCTCAATGCGCTTGGCAGTACGCTGAAGTATCTGTCTGATTTGTGGAGTCGTTTCTGGGATGCGGCCATGAATATTGGTCGTGAAGACTCGCTGGATGAACAGATTGCCACTTTACAGGAGAAAGTGTCGCGGGCGAAAAGGCTCCCCTGGACGGCATCATCTTCTCAGGTTGAATACGATCAGCAGCGTCTTAACGATCTTCAGGAGAAAAAACGCCAGAAGGATTTACAGGATGCAAAAGAGCAGGCAGAGCGGAATTATCAGGAGCAACAAAAACGCCGGAATGCTGAAAATGCTGCGCTGAACCGGATGAATGAAACGGAAGCAGCACGACATCAGCGTGAAATTGCGCGTATTAATGCCATGCAGTACGCCGACCAGGCTGTCAGGGAGGCGGCGATACAACGTGAAAATGAACGTTACGAGAAAGCCCTGGCATCCGGTAAGAAAAAAACACGCGACCCCCGTAATGATGAGGCCACCCGGTTATTGCTGCAGTACAGTCAGCAACAGGCACAGGTGGAAGGGCAGATTGCTGCTGCCAGACAGTCAGCAGGCATTGCCGCTGAAAAGATGACAGAAGCGCATAAACAGCTTCTGGCTCTGCAGCAGCGCATCAGCGACCTGGACGGGAAAAAACTGACGGCAGATGAAAAGAGTGTGCTGGCCCGTAAAGATGAACTGATTCAGGCACTGACGCTGCTGGATGTAAAACAGCAGGAGCTTCAGAAACAGACGGCACTCAACGAGCTGAAGATAAAAACAACTCAGCTGACCAGTCAACTGGCTGAAGAAGAGCGCGCTCAGCGTCAACAACATAATCTGGATATCGCCACGGTGGGTATGGGTGATCAGCTGCGGCAGCGATATCAGGTACAACTGAGTCTTCGCCAGAAATACCAGCAACAGCTGGAGCAGTTGAGGCGGGATAGTGAGCAGAAAGGGACATATAACACGGATGACTACAGAAAGGCCGAGCAGGCGCTGACGGAGAGCCTGAACCGACAACTGAATGAGAATCGCCGTTACTGGCAACAGCTTGAAGTTGTGCAGGGTAACTGGAAAAACGGAGTCCTGCGTGCATTTCAGGATTTTACCGTGGATGCAGATAATACGGCAGGAACAGCAGAACAGGTGTTCTCGTCAGCCTTCAGCAACATGGGAAATGGCCTGGCAACTTTTGTCACTACCGGCAAACTCAATTTCAAATCCTTCACCTCTTCTGTGCTGTCAGATATGGCGAAAATCCTGGCGCAGGCAACCATGATGAAATCGATAAAAGGGATTGGCAGTGTACTGGGATTTGATCTCAGCAGCCTTTCCCTGAATGCCAATGGGGGGATTTATCAGTCTGCTGATTTGAGTCGCTACAGTGGCTCGGTGGTTAACCGTCCGACGTTTTTTGCTTTTGCAAAAGGCGCGGGTGTGATGGGGGAAGCTGGACCTGAAGCCATTTTGCCACTGCGTCGTGGTGCTGACGGTAAGCTTGGGGTTGTGGCGGATATTGGTGGTTCAGGTATGGCGATGTTTGCCCCGCAGTACAACATCGAGATCAATAACGACGGCACGAATGGGCAGATAGGTCCAGCTGCCCTGAAGGTGGTTTATGACCTTGGGAAAAAAGCGGCAGCGGACTTTATGCAACAGCAGGCCCGTGATGGTGGTCGGTTAAGTGGAGCATATCGGTAATGGAGACGTTTCACTGGAAAGTGCGCCCGGATATGAACGTGGTATCAGAGCCAAAAGTGGTGACAGTGAAGCTGGGCGATGGTTATGAACAGCGTCGTGCGGCGGGACTGAATAACCAGCTGTCGACTTACAGCGTGACGATACGTGTTCGTAAATGTGAACACCCATCTTTAAAAGCCTTTCTGGAACGGCACGGTGGCGTCCGCGCATTTCAGTGGACGCCGCCTTATGACTGGAAACCGATCAGGGTGGTTTGTCGTAAATGGTCGGCAAGCGTGGGGGCGCTGTGGGTAACCATAACGGCAGATTTTGAACAGGTCGTGGTATAGGAGATCTGATGCAGGATATTCCACAGGAAACACATCATGAGACGACACGCCTCACTCAGTCAGCCCAGGTGGTGCTCTGGGAAATCGATCTGACAGAGGTCGGTGGAGAACGTTACTTTTTCTGCAATGAGCAGAACGAAAAAGGTGAGCCGGTCACCTGGCAGGGGCGGCAGTATCAGGCATACCCCATTCAGGGAACGGGATTTGAACTGAACGGCAAGGGCAGTGCTGCCCGTCCGACACTGACGGTCTCTAACCTGCACGGCATGGTCACCGGGATGGCGGAAGATCTGCAGAGTCTGGTCGGCGGAACGGTGGTCAGGCGTAAGGTTTACGCCCGTTTTCTGGATGCGGTGAACTTCGTCAACGGAAACCGTGACGCCGATCCGGAACAGGAGGTGATTAGCCGCTGGCGCATCGAGCAGTGCAGCGAACTGAGCGCGGTCAGTGCCTCTTTTGTACTGTCCACGCCGACGGAAACGGATGGTGCCGTTTTTCCGGGGCGCATCATGCTGGCCAACACCTGCACCTGGACCTATCGCGGTGATGAGTGCGGTTATCACGGTCCGGCTGTCGCGGATGAATATGACCAGCCGACGTCCGATATCACAAAGGATAAATGCAGCAAATGCCTGAGTGGCTGTAGGTTCCGCAATAATGTCGGCAACTTTGGCGGCTACCTTTCCATCAACAAACTTTCGCAGTAAATCCATGACAGAGACAGAATCAGCGATTCTGGCGCACGCCCGGCGATGTGCGCCAGCGGAGTCGTGCGGCTTCGTGGTGAGAACGCCGGGGGGGGAAAGATATTTTCCCTGCATGAATATCTCCGGTGAGCCGGAGGATTATTTCCGGATGTCGCCGGAAGACTGGCTGCGGGCAGAAATGCAGGGTGGGATAGTGGCACTGGTCCACAGTCATCCCGGTGGCCAGCCCTGGTTGAGTGAGGCCGACCGGCGACTGCAGGTGCAGAGTGATTTGCCGTGGTGGCTGGTCTGCCGGGGGGCGATTCACAAGTTCCGCTGTGTGCCGCATCTTACCGGGCGGCGCTTTGAGCACGGGGTGACGGACTGTTACACGCTGTTCCGGGATGCTTATCATCTGGCGGGGATTGAGATGCCGGATTTTCATCGTGATGATGACTGGTGGCGCCACGCCCAGAATCTCTATCTTGACAATATGGAGGCGACTGGTTTTTACCGTGTCGCACTGACAGAGGCACAGCCTGGCGATGTGCTGCTGTGCTGTTTTGGTTCATCGGTGCCGAATCATGCCGCTATTTACTGCGGCGACGGTGAGCTACTGCACCATATTCCTGAACAACTGAGTAAACGAGAGAGGTATACCGACAAATGGCAGCGACGCACACACTCCCTCTGGCGTCACCGGGCATGGCGCGCATTTGCCTTTACGGGGATTTACAACGATTTGGCCGCCGCATCGACCTTCGTGTGAAAACGGGGGCTGAAGCCATCCGGGCGCTGGCCACACAGCTCCCTGCGTTTCGTCAGAAACTGAGCGACGGCTGGTATCAAGTGCGCATTGCCGGGCGTGACGCAGGTGAAATCGAATTATCAGCCTGTCTTAATGAGCCGCTGGCGAATGGTGCTGTGATCCACATCGTTCCGCGTCTGGCGGGTGCTAAAAGTGGCGGTGTGTTTCAGGTGGTGCTGGGGGCGGCGCTGATTGCGGTGGCATGGTGGAACCCTGTGGGCTGGCTGGGTGCCGCGGTTGTATCGGGCATGTATGCGGCAGGGGCCAGTATGATCCTGGGCGGTGTGGCGCAGATGCTGGCACCGAAAGCCAGGACGCCCACGGCAGCCAGTACAGATAACGGCAAACAGAACACGTATTTTTCCTCACTGGGTAACATGGTTGCCCAGGGCAATGTCCTGCCCGTTCTGTACGGTGAAATGCGCGTGGGGTCGCGGGTGGTATCTCAGGAGATCAGCACGGCAGACGAAGGGGATGGTGGTCAGGTTGTGGTGATTGGTCGCTGATGCAAAATGTTTTATGTGAAACCGCCTCCGGGCGGTTTTGTCGTTTATGGAGCATGACGAATGGGTAAAGGCAGCAGTAAGGGGCATACCCCGCGCGAAGCAAAGGACAACCTGAAATCCACGCAGTTGCTGAGTGTGATTGATGCCATCAGTGAAGGGCCGATAGAAGGTCCGGTGGATGGATTAAAAAGCGTGCTGCTGAACAGTACGCCGGTGCTGGACAGTGAGGGGAATACCAATATATCCGGCGTTACGGTGGTGTTCCGGGCAGGTGAGCAGGAGCAGACACCGCCGGAGGGGTTTGAATCCTCCGGCTCCGAGACGGTGCTGGGTACGGAAGTGAAATATGACACGCCGATCACCCGGACCATCACGTCTGCAAACATCGACCGTCTGCGCCTGACCTTCGGTGTGCAGGCACTGGTGGAAACCACCTCAAAGGGAGACCGGAATCCGTCGGAAGTCCGTCTGCTGGTTCAGATACAGCGTAACGGTGGCTGGGTGACGGAAAAAGACATCACCATTAAGGGCAAAACCACCTCACAGTATCTGGCCTCGGTGGTGGTGGATAACCTGCCGTCGCGCCCGTTCAATATCCGGATGCGCAGGATGACGCCGGACAGCACCACAGACCAGCTGCAGAACAAAACGCTATGGTCGTCATACACCGAAATCATCGATGTGAAACAGTGCTACCCGAACACGGCACTGGTTGGCGTACAGGTGGACTCAGAGCAGTTCGGCAGTCAGCAGGTGAGCCGTAATTATCATTTTCGCGGGCGCATTCTGCAGGTGCCGTCGAACTATAACCCGCAGACGCGACAATACAGCGGTATCTGGGACGGAACGTTAAAACCGGCATACAGCAACAACATGGCATGGTGTCTGTGGGATATGCTGACCCATCCGCGCTACGGCATGGGGAAACGTCTTGGTGCGGCAGATGTGGATAAATGGGCGCTGTATGTCATCGGCCAGTACTGCGACCAGTCGGTGCCCGACGGATTTGGCGGAACGGAGCCGCGCATCACCTGTAACGCTTACCTTACCACGCAGCGTAAGGCGTGGGATGTTCTCAGTGATTTCTGCTCGGCGATGCGCTGTATGCCGGTATGGAACGGGCAGACGCTGACGTTCGTGCAGGACCGACCGTCGGACAAGGTGTGGACCTATAACCGCAGTAATGTGGTGATGCCGGATGAGGGCGCGCCGTTCCGCTACAGCTTCAGCGCCCTGAAGGACCGCCATAATGCCGTTGAGGTGAACTGGATTGACCCGAACAACGGCTGGGAGACGGCGACAGAGCTTGTGGAGGACACGCAGGCCATTCTCCGTTACGGTCGTAACGTCACGAAGATGGATGCCTTTGGCTGTACCAGCCGGGGGCAGGCACACCGCGCCGGGCTGTGGCTGATTAAAACGGAGCTGCTGGAAACACAGACCGTGGACTTCAGCGTGGGCGCAGAAGGGCTCCGCCATGTACCGGGCGATGTTATTGAAATCTGCGATGATGACTATGCCGGTATCAGCATCGGTGGTCGCGTGCTGGCGGTGAACAGCCAGACCCGGACACTGACACTCGACCGTGAAATCACGCTGCCGTCCACCGGTACCACACTGATAAGCCTGGTCGACGGGAAAGGTAATCCGGTCAGCGTGGACGTGCAGTCGGTCACTGACGGTGTGACGGTGATGGTTAGCCGCGTTCCGGATGGTGTTGCAGAATACAGCGTGTGGGGGTTGAAGCTGCCGACGCTGCGCCAGCGCCTGTTCCGCTGCGTGAGCATCCGTGAGAACGACGACGGCACGTATGCCATCACCGCAGTGCAGCATGTGCCGGAAAAAGAAGCTGTGGTGGACAAGGGGGCGCACTTTTCGCCGAACCCCGGCACGGAACACGGTGTCATTCCGCCTGCCGTGCAGCATCTGACCACGGAAATCAGCGCGGATGGCTGGCAGTATCAGGTGTCCGCGAAGTGGGACACGCCGAAAGTGGTGAAAGGCGTGAGCTTCACACTGCGTCTGACTGCAGCGGCAGATGACGGCAGTGATCGAATGGTCAGCACGGCCAGAACAGAAGAGAACGCGTACACCTTCAGGCATCTTTCTCCGGGACGCTACACGCTGACGGTCCGGGCAGTGAATCCGCGCGGGCAACAGGGCGATCCGACTTCCACAGCGTTTTCCATCAGTGCACCGGCAGCGCCGTCCACCATTGAACTGACACCGGGCTATTTTCAGGTCACGCTGACCCCACGTCTGGCGGTGTATGACCCGACGGTACAGTTTGAGTTCTGGTTCTCGGATAAAAAGATTGCCGATATCAGCCAGGTGGAAGCCTCCGCCCGCTATCTGGGCATGTCACTGTACTGGATTGCTTCTGCGGGTATCCGGCCCGGTCACGACTATTACTTCTACGTCCGCAGCGTGAACCGGGTCGGAAAATCGGTGTTTGTGGAAGCGATCGGACGGGCCAGCGATGACGCTAAAGGTTACCTGGATTTTTACAAGGGGCTGATCACCGAAACTTACCTGGGAAAAGAACTGCTGGAAAAAGTGGACCTGATTGAAGACAACGCCAGTAAGCTGGAAGAGTTTTCAAAGCAGTGGAAGGATGCCAGCGGGAAATGGAACGCCATGTGGGGTGTGAAGGTCGAGCAGACCAAAGACGGTAAGCATTATGTCGCTGGTCTGGGGCTGAGTATGGAGGACACGCCGGAGGGGAAACACAGCCAGTTTCTGGTTGCCGTCAATCGTATCGCGTTTATTGACCCGGCAAACGGGAATGAAACGCCGATGTTTGTGGCAGAAGGCAACCAGGTATTCATGAACGACGTGTTCCTGAAACGCCTGACGGCCCCCACTATTACCAGCGGCGGCAATCCTCCGGCATTTTCCCTGACACCAGACGGGCGGTTGACGGCAAAAAATGCTGATTTCAGTGGTAACGTGAATGCGAACTCCGGAACGCTCAACAATGTCACGATTAATGAGAACTGTCGGGTTCTGGGAAAATTGTCCGTGAATCAGCTTGAAGGCGATCTCGTTAAAGCAGCGGGCAAAGCTTTTCCGCGGGATCCCCGGGCACCTAACCAGTGGCCATCAGGGAGTATTACAGTCACAGTTTATGACGATCAACCTTTTGACCGGCAAATTGTTATTCCCGCGGTGGCGTTTCGCGGTGCTAAACATGAGAGAGAGCATACAAATATTTATTCTTCCTGCTGTCTGATAGTGCGGAAAAACGGTGCTGAGATTTATAACCGTACCGCACGGGATAATACGCTGATTTATACAGGTGTTATTGATATGCCAGCAGGCCAGGGACACATGACGCTGGAGTTTTCAGTGTCTGCCTGGCTGATTAATGACTGGTATCCCGCAGCAAGTATCAGCGATCTGCTGGTTGTTGTGATGAAGAAATCCACAGCGGGTATCAGTATCAGATGAATGTTTAACCCCAATACGGGCGTCAGAAATGACGCCTTTTTTATTGCAGAAAAGCGAGAGGTAATTATGTGTAAAGTTTGTGCAGCCATTTTGTCCGCAGCCATCTGTCTGGTCGTATCGGGTGCGCCTGCATGGGCGTCTGAACATCAGTCCACACTGAGTGCAGGATATCTTCAGTCCCATACCAATATGCCCGGAGGTGATGACCTGAAAGGCATTAACGTGAAATACCGTTATGAATTTACGGATATGCTGGGGGTGGTGACGTCATTCAGCTATGCAGGAGACAGGAATCGCCAGCTTACCCGTTACAGCGATACCCGCTGGCATGAAGATTCCGTTCGTAACCGCTGGTTCAGCGTGATGGCGGGGCCGTCTGTACGCGTGAATGAATGGTTCAGCGCGTATGCGATGGCGGGTGTTGCTTACAGCCGTGTTTCGACTTTCTCCGGAGATTATCTCCGCGTAACTGACAACAAGGGGAAAACGCACGATGTGCTGACCGGAAGTGATGACGGTCGCCACAGCAACACGTCTCTGGCGTGGGGGGCTGGCGTGCAGTTTAACCCGACCGAATCCGTGGCCATTGATATTGCTTATGAAGGCTCCGGCAGTGGTGACTGGCGCACTGACGGTTTCATCGTTGGTGTCGGTTATAAATTCTGATTAGCCAGGTAACACAGTGTTATGACAGCCCGCCGGTTCAGGCGGGCTTTTTTGTGGGGTGAATATGGCAGTAAAGATCTCAGGCGTACTGAAAGATGGGGCGGGTAAACCTGTCGTAAATTGTGCGATTGAACTGCGGGCCAAAAGAACCAGTCCGACAGTTGTTGTTCATGTTGTTGCCACATGTCTGACTGGCAATAAGGGCGAATATACCATTGATGCTGAGCCGGGATATTACGATGTTGCTCTGCTCAGGGAGGGGTATCCGCCAGCGAAGGCCGGAGAAATTTATGTTACGCCGACAGATGAGCCGGATACGCTGAATGCCTTCCTTGATGCGCCAAAAGACGGTGATTTACGTCCGGAAGTGATGAAGCGTTTTGAGGAAATGGTAAACACGGTTATCCGTTTGTCTGAGCAGGTGACAGCTGACAGGGAGAGAGCAGAAACAGCTGCTGATGATGCAGAAAGTGCAGCCACTTCCGCTCTGGACAGTAAGAAGCAGACGGAAGAGCTAAAAAATCAGGCACAGAAGAGTGCTGAGGCCGCAGCGGAAAGCGAGAAAAGTGCAGCGAACCACGCCATGACCGCCAACCAGAATGCACAACAGACTGCGCAGGATGTTAATACAACAACCAGTGCTTGCAATGATGCAAAAAAATTTGCTGAAGCTGCAAAAAAAAATGCAGACGCAACAGCAGCTGACAGAGAAGCGACGTCGGAAAATGTCAAAAAATCAGCAGAGAATGCTGAATCAGCTGCACAAAGCGCACGTGATGCCGAGGGTTTTGCAGGTAAAGCAGAGCAGGCCAGGGATGAAATTGACGCTGCGTTATCTGCAACACTGAAAACGGCGAATCACCTGTCAGAAATTGCAGCAGAGGGGGAAGAGGCGCAGCAGGAATCCCGCGACAATCTGGGACTAAAAAGTGCGTCTACAATGGAACCCCAGAGCGATATTTACGACCGCACCGAAGGCTGCCTTGCCATACCAGGTTCATTCGGCTTTGGTGCACTGTTTAAATATGGGGAAGGAATTAAATTCAGTGCCGAAAACGGGCCGACCGAATTTTTACAGTGGGTACGTGAAACACCACCCGGGCGTTATCTTGTCAGCCAGTTCGGTGGCAGTAAAAAGAACCCCATAATTAACAGCCCGGGCACACTGGTTTTTTCCGGTTATCTGGATATTGAGATTCGCACGGATACCTCTCCGGAGAATCAGCAAAAAGAAACGAAGCAGGTAATTTTTAAAGGAATAAATGGGGAGAGTTATACAGCAAGAATTCACAGCGGTATCATCCCTACAACCCTGCCTGACAGTTGGGAAAAAAAACTACTTAAGGTGGATGATTTTACGCGAGTGCTGTATTCATGGACTGACTCAGACTACAACCTCCCTGATATTGGAGGACTTATTCTTGCCGCATATACCGGAGATTCAGACAGCGAAAACAAAAAAACGCTGATTCGTGGACGGTCATATTCCGGCTCAAGGCTTCGACAGGCGACGTTTTATGCGGATTTTCGTTCTTCAGGATTTGAATCAATACCTACTGCGCTTGTAGGTGGAGCCGACCTTTCAGGCACTTATATTTCTTTATCCAGCACTGACGCGGTCAATGTCTACACAAGGGCTGTTGTAGGGCTGTTTATGAGGATTGCGTAATGCGAGTTATCAAAATTCTGAATCCACGTTATCTGGAATCTGGTGCGATTGACTGCGAAGTGCTTTTTGAAGGGATGAGGGAATTTGTTCCCTACACAGCCACGTCAGAAGACACAGCAACAACAGGCCGGCGCGTCCGGGAAGAGTTACAGAGCGGCAAATGGGGTGAAATCGCCCCGTTTACCGTCACGCCGGAACTTATCGCCGCGGCAAAGGATGCCAAAAAACGGGAAATCGAAGCCTGGCGCACAGAGCAGGAAGCACAGTCGTTCACGTTCGAGTGGAATGGTCACACCTGGAACGCTGGCCCCGATTCTCTGGCGCGGTTGTCTCCGGTCACAATGGTCGTCAAATCTGAAAAATCCCGTGACACGTTCGCCTGGAACGATGCCAGCAACCAGGCAGTGCTGATGACGATAGCTCAGGCTGAGGAACTGGTGGCGGCGATGGCACAGGCGCAACTGGATCGGAACAACGAAATTTACATGAGACAACGGGAACTGAAAGATGCGCTCGATAAACTGGAGAGTTTGAACCTGGTAAGGGGATTAAAAATTCAGTGATAATTCACCAGTACGGCCAGAAATTGTTAAAGAAAACGCGGCACGCCGTATGCAAGAGCGTGCCGCGGTTGGCTGGCGAATGTTCGATAGTGCGAATATTGAATGATTTCCAGCCAGAATTAATTTTATTAGAAAATGTTCAGGATGTGCAATTTGTAGGTTATGTGGTTTCAGTTTTTTTTCGGTGGCAAAAATGGGGCAAACCGCTGAGAAAAGGGGCAAAAATGGGGCAATAAAAACGTGGGTTATTGTAGTTTATCGTGGCTATCGATGTGACATAACACGTTGTAAATAAAAGAAATTATTTATCTGTCAGATGGTTGGTTTTGTTGTTCTTATTTGTTCAGGTTGTATTGCTCTCTCTTATTAACCAACTGATTTTCTTGCATTTATTAATACCTTTGGAACCGACAGGGGCATAATTTTTTCAGCGTGCCAGCTTGCCGTTAAGCATCAGCACCTGTTCGCCATTCAATTCTTCAAGCCACGCACCGTAGACTTCATAAACCATTTGCGCATTTTCATGCCCCATCTGACTCGCAATAAACGACGGGTTTGCACCAACTGATAACAGCCAGCAGGCAAAAGTATGCCGCGTATGGTACGGATTCCGGCGGCGAATACCAGCATGTTTTACCGCTGAGTTGAATCTCGCGCCGATACTCAATAAAGAGTAGTAGGCTTTCTGCACTCCCTTACACATCCTGGGCATGAAAACAAAATGCAGGTTCTGACATTCTATAGTACCTGACCTGCTCCCCATGTATTTTGATGAACTAATGTATTTTGGTAATTAAGGATTCAACCTGCTCAATTATGGTGACTACATCTGCATCCATGAGCCTTCTTTCTTTCAATCTAATTTGTCTGGCTTTATCGTAATTTGGCCCCCATACATCAGCATTGTTTTCCGGCGCAATAAGGATTTTATAGGGGTAAATAGAAATCAATGGTTTATCGAATGCTCGAGAAATGTGAACAAATGATGTATCAGGAGAGATAACTAGCGAACTATCCTTAATTATTTGGGCGGCTGCAAAAAACGAAGGTAAAGTGTTTTTGGTAGTGAACTCCGTGTCCGGAATGGACTGTATCTTGTGTTGTTCGCCAATTATAAAAAGATGGAACGAGTCTTTATACTTTGTAAGAAAAGTAGTAATGGCTGCGATTTGATCATCGGAAAAGAAACGTTCTGAAACGCTTCCGTACGGTATGAAAGATATTATTTTCTTTTGCGTTTTGGCTTTTACAAAATTTTTAGCTTGCTCTTTATCCGCTTCAGGAATGATTACTTTATAGTCATAGTTATCAATCTCTATATTGAAATGCCGCAGGAGATCAACATATCTTGTGCTAATATGCCCTGTAGGGTTGCTAATACTTATTACACTATCGTAAATGCTGTATTTATGTGTAAAACCAATTGTTTGGTGTGGTTTTAATTCATAAATTAGTTTGAATGTATCCAGGTTCGAATGTGTTATCTCGTGTGAGTCGACAAAAATAAATGGTTCACAATGTTTCAATTTTTCTATGAGTTGTGTCGAATTCTCTTTGGAGTATAGATACAAACCTTTAATATTCTCCCATTCCTTGAACAGGAAATAAGTTCTTTTGTCGGCAATGATTGATACCGTATAGCCATATTTAGTGAGAACGTCCACTATACCGCCTATTACAACTGCATCACCAATGCCTTTACTAATGAAAGATAGCAAAATGTGTTTAATGTCCTTGTTTTTGTATGCTTTTCGTACTTTCTTTCTATTTGATAGAAGTGATATCATCTTAAGCTTGAAATGAAGCTTGTTCTTTTTGAGAAAATAGTTTCTTGATCTGTTAATTTTTTTAAGCCACTGTATCACGATGATTCCTTTTAATTTTATAAACCGATAATTCTGGTGACGACTGGTTCTAAATCTATTCCATGCGGTTAGATCTGCCTCGAAAACATGGAACAGAAAAAACACCCCGACAAACACGGTACCGGCTGTGAGCATGTAAAGTATTTTAAATTACTTCGAGGTTCTGAACCTTTCAAGTCAGAAGAAAGCGTATGGACGAAGAAAAGAAGGCTGGCGAGCAGCCGTAGCGTTACAAAATTTGGGGGGCAAAATTGCTCTTTCTTTGTAATTTCTTGTTTCTCGGTCATTATTTCTTTTTTCTGGAGGCATCGGGAGCACAACGTGGGAAAACCAAATCCACAAGGGAAAGCCGATTACTCCCTGTGATAGCCATTACCTCTGTCTATGTACTATAAGCCATTTGCGCGTTTTTATGCCCCATCCGGCTGGCAATAAAAGACAGATTAGCGCCGGCGCTCAAAAGCCAGCAGACAAAAGTATGTGCGTATGTATGGTACGGATTCCGGCGACGAATGCCAGCGCGTTTTACGACCGCATTTCATCTTGCCCTTGCGCAGGATAAAGAATAGTGTGATTTTTGTTCTTTTTTGTAGGTTCGCTGAATATAAACATCATGCATTTTACTTTTTTCTGTCCGTAGGATCTTCCTCAAACCTGTATCGTCGTTGTGGGGAAAAATATCCTGTTATCGATTAACAGCAGGGAGATGTAAGCAATGAACACCTTGATGGTTCGTTTCATTTTTTTAACACTGATATTCGGCTCGGTTCCAACGCTTGCCTCGGGAAAGAGCGAAATGAAGCTGGAACGTGTGGTTATCCTCAGCCGCCATGGCGTAAGGGCACCGACAAAATCCACGGCACTCATGCAAGCCGTCACCCCCTTTCAGTGGCCGCAATGGGACGTGCCTTTAGGCTGGCTGACGCCGCGTGGAGGGCAGCTTATTTCTGAGTTGGGGAAGTATCAGCGTCTGCGGCTTGCAGGGAAAGGTCTGCAAGGCGATAAAACTTGCCCGTTTGCTCAGGTCGCCGCTATTGCCGATACGGATCAACGGACGCGTAAAACAGGTGAAGCATTTCTTGCCGGGTTCGCGCCAGAGTGTCATATCCCGGTGCATTATCAACAACAGCAAACCCGAACAGATCCTGTTTTTAACCCCATAAAAGCGGGTAAATGTTCATTCAACACCGCAAAGGTGAAAGAGGCGATTCTGACCCGGGCCGGAGGCGATATTGGGCACTTCACACAACAATACCAACCAGCCTTTCAGACCCTGGAAAAGGTTTTAAATTTCCCTCAGTCAGGAAAATGCAAATCAACCGGGCAGCATAGTGATTGTTCTATAACCCAGGCTTTACCCACCAAACTCAACGTCACACCGGATAATGTGTCGTTAACCGGCGCATGGGGGCTTTCTTCAACTCTGACAGAGATATTCCTGCTCCAGCAGGCTCAGGGTATGCCACAAGTGGCCTGGGGACGGATAGCGGGGGAGAAAGAATGGGGCGAGTTATTAAGTCTGCATAACGCGCAGTTTGACCTTTTGCAAAGAACGCCGGAAGTGGCTCGTAGCAGGGCAACACCCTTACTTGACTTGATTCGTACAGCGCTGGTAACGGAAGGGGCAGCCGAAAATACTTATGGCGTTAACTTACCGGTTTCTTTGCTATTTATTGCCGGACACGATACCAATCTGGCTAATATCAGCGGGACGTTAGGGATTAACTGGTCGCTTTCCGCGCAGCCCGATAATACGCCGCCTGGCGGTGAACTGGTTTTCGAAAGATGGAAGCAGCTTAGTGATAATAGCGACTGGATTCAGGTTTCGTTCGTTTATCAGACATTGCAGGAGATGCGGGAAATGCAGCCTTTGTCGCTGAAAAATCCCCCCGACAAGGTGGATCTGAAGCTCACGGCATGCAGCGAAAAAAACGCGCAGGGAATGTGTTCGCTGGCGAGTTTTTCAGCACTGATTGAGTCAGTGCGTGTGCCTGCTTGTGGTTTATAAATAAGTATCTGTTACAGAAAAATATTACCACCGCACATGCCCGGAACTCCGGCAGTTTTTTCACTTCGGGCATGTTATCAGGCCAGTAAGATCGATGGATTATTCCTGCGGCGCTGAAAACGAATACTCTTTTTCAACTCGGCAGATGCGCGTGGTGAAGGAGTGATACCACTTTTCCCGTCCGGTTTTTTGCGCTATCACATGCTCCGCGTTTGCTTTCCAGTTTTTAATCGCGTCAAGCGAATCCCAGTATGAGACGGTAATTCCCACGTCTTCGCGTGCGGATTCGACACCGAGAAAACCCGGCTGGTTAACCGCCAGTTCCATCATACGATCGGACATTGCGTCATAACCGTCATCAACCGCTGTGCGTACTGAGGTAAAAATCACTGCGTAATAGGGTGTGAAAGGGCTGTTTTTTGACATTGCGGTTTCCGTTATTTTCCGTTACGAGGTTGAAAAACTTTATCATGGCAGATTATAAGAACGACGGGCAGCTACCTGTTCAGGCGACTTTCCCGGGGCATTTTCCTTTGACCACGCTATCGTCTAATCGGCCTTCCACGACGACGGCCAGAAACACCGTAAAGATCTGCTACAGATAAATGGTGTCATGCGAAATCCGTGCATTGAAAAAGCCACCGACGCTAACCGGTGGCTTTTTAGGCAGTTAGCTTACTCTGTCGGGATTTTCTCTGCTTTTCCGGCCAGTTGCGCAAGGAAGTCGTAGCGTTTTTGCAGGTCGGCGGCGGCATCTTTCCACAGTTGCTCTGCCACGTCTGGCTGCTGTGCATTCAGACGGCGGAAGCGCTGCTCGTTGAGTAAGGTTTCCGCCAGCGCGTCAGACGGCGGACGAGAATCCAGCGCTAGCGGGATTTTACCTTCCTTTTTGCGGCGGGGATCGTAACGGTAGAGCGGCCAGAAGCCTGTGGCGGTCAGCTGACGCATTTGATCGTGGCTCAGCGCAAGGTCGTAGCCATGCTCTTCGCACGGGCTGTAAGCGATGATCAGCGATGGGCCAGGGTAGGCTTCCGCTTCCTGAATGGCTTTCACGGTCTGGTTCAACTGTGCACCAAGGGAAATCTGCGCCACATAAACATGTCCGTACATCATTATGCTGACGCCCAGATCTTTGCGTGCTTTACGTTTACCATGCTCGCCAAATTTGGTCACCGCGCCCAGCGGTGTGGCTTTTGATGCCTGGCCGCCGGTGTTGGAGTAGCACTGGGTATCGAGCACCAAAATATTGACGTTTTCGCTCAGACTCATCACATGATCCAGCCCGCCGAAACCAATGTCATAGGCCCAGCCATCGCCGCCAATCAGCCAGATCGATTTCTCAACCAACGCATCGGCATCGGTCAGAAGTTGCTGCGCACCCTCAACATTGGCCAGCGCGTTGCGCAGTCCGGCAACCTGTTCGCGGCGAACGTCCGGCGTGGCCTCCTGATGAAGTGCTGCAAACAGTTCTGGCGGAATATGGTCGGCAAATTGATTCATCAGACGCATAACACGCTGGCGGTGCTGGTCGACACTGAGACGGAAGCCCAGACCAAACTCGGCGTTATCCTCAAACAGCGAGTTCGCCCACGCCGGCCCACGCCCGTTGGCGTCTGTGGTATATGGCGTAGAAGGCAGATTACCGCCATAAATGGATGAACACCCGGTAGCATTGGCAATCATCATCCGGTCGCCATACAACTGGGTCAGGAGTTTGATGTACGGCGTTTCACCGCAGCCGGAACACGCGCCGGAATATTCAAACAGCGGGGTGATCAGTTGCGAAGTACGAATATCAATGCGTTCCAGCGTGCTGCGGTCGATCTCCGGCAGGTTGAGGAAGAAGTCATAATTCACTTTCTCTTCTTCCACATGCTCAAGGCGCGACATCATATTGATGGCCTTAATGTCCGGGTTCTGACGATCTTTTGCCGGGCAGACTTCAACACATAGGTTGCAGCCGGTGCAATCTTCGGGCGCGACCTGCAAGACATATTTCTGTCCGCGCATATCACGGGATTTCACGTCCAGTGAATGGAGCGTATCGGGAGCATCTTCCATCGCCGCTGGAGAAACTACTTTCGCGCGGATCGCCGAATGCGGGCAGGCGGCGACGCAGTGGTTACACTGAGTACAGAGATCTTCTTTCCAGATGGGGATCTCTTCAGCGATATTGCGTTTCTCCCAACGAGTGGTGCCTACCGGCCAGGTGCCGTCCGGTGGCAGTGCGGAGACCGGTAGCGCATCGCCAAGGCCTGCCAGCATAGCGGCGGTGACGGTTTTGACAAAATCCGGCGCCGCATCGGAAACCACTGGCGGGCGGTGCGCGCTCTGCGGGTTGACAGGCTCCAGCGGCACTTCGAACAGTGATTCACGCGCCAGCGCCAGCGCCTGCCAGTTGCGCTCAACCAGCTCCTGACCTTTGCTGCTGTAGCTTTTGGCGATCGCGCCCTGCAATTCAGCCAGCGCGCTGTCGCCCGGCAACACATGGGTCAGATGGAAGAACGCCATCTGCATAACGGTGTTAATACGCGCGCCGAGGCTACATTCGCGGGCGATTTTCGCCGCGTTAACCACAAAGAAACGGGCTTTTTTCTGATTCAGCACCGCCTGAACTTCCTGCGGTAGGCGCGACCACACTTCATCTGCGCTGTAGGGCGTATTGAGCAGGAAAATACCACCTGGCTTCAGGCGTTCGGCCATTTGGTATTTATCGATAAACTGCAACTGATGACAACCGACAAAATCCGCCTGCGAAACCAGATACGCGGAGTTGATTGGTCTTTCGCTGACCCGCAAATGCGAAACCGTCAGGCCGCCCGCTTTTTTCGAGTCATAGACAAAATAACCCTGCGCATACCACGGCGTGGAGTTACCAATAATCTTGATATTGTTTTTGGTCGCCGAGACGCTGCCATCGCTGCCTAGCCCGTAAAATAGAGCTTCCAGTTTCGCATGCGACGGCAGGGTGTTTTCCGGCAGCGGTAGCGAGAGGTTAGTAACGTCGTCGTAGATACCGACAGTAAAACGCGGTTTGGGGTTCGCCGCGCGCAGCTCATTAAATACCGCCAGCACGCATTCCGGGCCAAACTCTTTGGACGATAGACCGTAGCGCCCGCCGATCACTCGGGGCAGGGTTTCCCGTTCGCCATGATTAAAAGCTTCCGCCAGTGCCGTCATCACATCAAGATAAAGTGGTTCTGCTGGCGCGCCCGGCTCTTTGGTGCGATCGAGCACAGCAACAGTACGCACGCTTTCCGGCAACACCGCCAGCAGATGCGCGGCGCTAAACGGGCGATAGAGTCGAACTTTCAGCACGCCGACTTTCTCGCCCCGAGTCAGCAACTCATCAACCACCTCTTCGCAAGTACCCATCGCTGAACCCATCAGCACAATCACGCGATCAGCCTGCGGATGGCCGTAGTATTCGAACGGTTTGTAGCTGCGCCCGGTGGCTTCGGCAAAATCGTTCATTGCCTGTTCAACGTGAGCGTAGACCGCGTTGTACCAAGGGTTGGTCGCCTCGCGGGACTGGAAGTAAGTGTCCGGGTTAGCCGATGTGCCACGAATAACCGGATGCTCCGGGTTCAGTGCACGGGCGCGATGTTCGTCAATCTCCTGCTGTGGCAGCAGATTACGGATAGTGTCGTCAGCCAGCGGCGTAATCTTGTTGATTTCGTGCGAGGTACGGAAACCATCAAAAAAGTGAATGAACGGCACACGGCTTTTCAGCGTGGCAATATGCGAAATCAGCGCGAAATCCTGCGCCTCCTGCACGCTACCCGCAGCGAGCATGGCGCAGCCAGTCTGGCGCACCGCCATCACGTCGGAGTGATCGCCAAAAATGGAGAGTGCATGGGTAGCCACGGTACGCGCTGCGACGTGCAATACAAAGGGCGTCAGTTGCCCGGCCAGTTTGTACAGCGTCGGGATCATCAGCAGCAGGCCCTGCGATGAGGTAAATGAGGTTGAGAGTGCCCCGGTTTGCAGTGCGCCGTGGACGGCCGCAATAGCCCCGGCTTCTGACTGCATTTCAACAACGCGGGGCGTGTCGCCCCAGACATTCTTCAGGCCGTTACCAGCCCAGTCATCAGCCTGCTCAGCCATCGTTGAACTGGGTGTTATGGGATATATGGCGATAACTTCACTGGTACGAAAGGCCACCGAGGCCACTGCGCCATTACCGTCAATCGTGATCATATGGATGCTCTCATTACTTAATTATAAGATTTACAACAAGTTTGCGCGCTGACGCTTTCCATGTGGGCTGCAGAAAGCAATTTTTAATTTATTATATCTGGCTGCTCGCCGTGCCTTTATCCAGTATAAACAGCCAGTGAAGAGAGAGACTTGATCTGATGTACCTGGCCGGTAGTTATCATGTGAATGAATTCACTGCGTTCCGGCGGATCAGGCTCAGGTTTAGCTTTCTTCATCAGCACTATGCGTTCGAAAGGCTTTTGTCTCTATCTTTCAATACATTGCACTCCATTAGCCGATCCTTCGAACAAAAAGTACATCTGTCATGTTTCTGATAACCGATTCACTGTTACGTGGCACTATCACGGAAAAATACACTGAAATGCCGCCCGCAATTTTCCCGTAAGTAGCACTCTTGACTTTGCCGGGGTTAATTCTGCGCGTGAGAGCGGTTACGCCGATGCGAGCAGCGTGCCTGCTACCAGGCGCTGGAGTCACGTTTGCAGGATGCAACAGATAGCAGCATAGTATTGGATTTTAGCGTCATGATAATTGCAATGTTCGATGAAATTATCAGGGTGCTCTTCTAACGTTTACAGGTAACGCCCATTGTATGGCATCTCGCCTCATGGGTTATCAATCTAAAATAAAGCTTGCTATAAGTTGGTATGTGTGTGATTAATATGAGGTAGGTTTGTTCCACAGATGTAATAAAGCGGTTTAGTAAAGCAGTCCTCATCACAAGTGTTATCCATAGATAATTCTTCTTTTTGAGCCTCCTTATCGTTAATAATTTAATTCTGTGCGAAAACCCTTTTCGCCGAAAGGTTCTATGTATTGAGGAAATATTTATGTCTAACAAAATGACTGGTTTAGTAAAATGGTTTAATGAGTCCAAAGGGTTTGGTTTCATCACGCCTGACAATGGTAGCAAAGATGTATTCGTACATTTTTCGGCTATCCAGAGCGGCGGTTTTAAAACGCTGAATGAAGGGCAGAAAGTAGAATTTACGATTGAAGATGGGCAAAAAGGCCCGTCAGCAGGGAATGTTTTCGCCATATAAGTAGAGCTCCCTGTCCGCCATTAGCTCAGCATGGTTAGAGCATTGCTTTATTTAGAAGAAGTAGGGTCGGGGTTCGAGCCCTCGATGGCGGCCCAATTTTAATAAGATAACCCTGCCACTCTGGCGGGGTTATTTATTTTCAGCGTTTGGCTATCTCTGTGTGTATTGCTCCTGCTTACGATCTTCTTTATTCAAGGATTCCTGCACGCAAACTGACAAAAGAACTTTTCGACAGAGGTTCCTTGCGTATGCGTTATTGCGCTCCGCTTATGTAAATCAAAATGAGATCCAAATAAAAAAAGAAACGGAGGAGTTAAGTTCTGACGCCAATCGCGTAAGTAATAATTTCTTTTCATATTACGCACAGTCATGAACGTTAATAACGTGAAGCCACGGCAGTGCATCCGGTGAATTTATTATTGCGTTTCAATCCTCGTAATTGTTCATAGCTTCCTGGATACGTTTAAGTATCACATACAACATTTTACTTTCATTGCTCCACTATGTTTTCGAATGCCAACAACATACGGGTTATGAATGATGGGTAAGACGTTGAGAACTGCATGGTTTCTGCTGTTTCTGTCATTTTGTTCAGTTGCAGGCTATGCAGGTTCTTCTCCTGCCTTGCTTCACGGGCAAAAAAGTAGCTACGTTCGACATTCTTCAGGAGAAGGGGATATTGCCGAGAACCCTGATGAGCACGTCCGGGAATCGACTGAGCAATTCTTCCGCAGGAGCCAGGGTTGAATTCTTCCTGTTCATAAAAAACACGCTATAAGCAACCTGCTCACTGGGCAGGTTTTTTTATTTCTGGCTCCGGAAATCCACTACATGAATTCGTACAACCGGATCCGATATCACCGCCATCAAGGAAACAGCCCAGAGGGTTTCGGAAAGGCCTTGCCGTGAGGATACAGAATGCATTTATAGCCTTCATCAGGTGATAAAAACGCAAAAAAATGTTTCTGTAGCGCATAAAGATGACTTTCAGCTCTCGACGTATTGCGCTGTGCTGCCTATTATGCTTGGGTTTCGCTTTAATAAAGGGAGAGAAGAGATGCGTTCTGCGTTTTGGGTAGTGTGCGCCGTTTTATTGCTGTCGGCATGCAGTAGTGAACCTGTGCAACAGGCGACGGCCGCTCACGTTGTGCCAGGAGTAAAAGCCGCAATGTCTAATCGCGGTCAGGCAAATTGTGCAATGATTGGCGGGTCGTTATCTGCCGCGCGTCAGCTTGACGGTTCGATGGTGGGAATGTGTGCTTTACCGAATGGCAAACGCTGTAGTGAACAGTCGCTTGCCACCGGAAGCTGCGGTAATTACTGAGCGTTATACGCGCGGGTATAAATCAATGTCTGCGATGCGGTTGCCAGCGTCAACTGGTCGCCGGTCAAATCGATCTGTGCGCCATCATTCAGCATGGCCTGGATAGTATGATCCAGTTCGTTACGTTGCGGATCTGCGCACATCATCATGGTCATACCCATGTGCTTCACGGTTAATGCGCCACCAGAGAGTTTGCCCTGGCCCATAAAGCCGTTGCACATTTTGCCAGAGACGCGCAGATCCTTGTCAAAACGGATTTCCGGAGCCGGACTCTGCTCAGAAGCCGTCAGTGCTTTGCCGTTAAACGTAGCCAGGACAAAACGCTGGTCAGCCAGTTGCTCCGGTTTAAGGGTATCAGTACGGGAACTGACGCAGGCGGAAAGGGCAACGCTCAACGCAATTAAGGGGATAATTTTTTTCATCTCTTCTTCTAAGAATTTTCTATTAAGAGCGGGGATTTTAACAGGGTTAACCGGGGTGTCACTGGGTTTTAATCTTAAAACGGCTCCCCTGGCCGGGGAACCGCACAAACCGATTAGAACAGGGTGTTCGGGCAATTTTCACCGTCACGTAACTGGCGCAGGTTTTCCAGCGTGGTCTCAGAAATGCTGGTCAACGCCTCGGCGGTAAGAAACGCCTGGTGGCCGGTAAACAACACGTTATGGCATGCCGACAGGCGACGGAACACATCGTCCTGAATCACATCATTGGATTTGTCTTCAAAGAACAGATCGCGTTCGTTTTCATACACATCCATGCCAAGCGCGCCAATTTTCTGCGTCTTCAGCGCATCAATCGCCGCCTGTGAATCGATCAGACCGCCACGGCTGGTGTTGATGATCATCACACCGTCTTTCATGCGTTCAAACGCAGTGCGGTTGAGTAAATGGAAGTTTTCCGGCGTCAGCGGGCAATGCAGAGAGATAACGTCGGCCTGAGAAAACAGCGTGTCAAGATCCACATACTCTACGCCCAATTCCAGCGCTGCCGCGCTCGGGTAGGGATCAAACGCCAGCAGGCGCATACCGAACCCCTTCAGGATACGCAATGCCGCAACGCCAATTTTGCCGGTGCCAACCACGCCAGCTGTTTTGCCGTACATCGTAAAACCGGTCAGACCTTCGAGCGAGAAGTTGGCGTCACGGGTACGCTGATAAGCACGGTGAATACGACGGTTGAGCGTCATCATCATGCCAATCGCATGTTCCGCCACCGCTTCCGGTGAATAGGCTGGTACACGCACCACTTGCAGCCCGAGTTCTTTTGCCGCATCAAGATCGACATTGTTGAACCCGGCACAGCGCAGCGCGATAAATTTCACGCCCAGTTTTTTCAGCTCTTCCAGTACCGGGCGGCTACCGTCATCATTGACGAAAATACAGACCCCTTCACAGCCGTTGGCGGTTTTGGCGGTCTTTTCCGTTAACAAAAAGTCAAAAAATTCAAGATCGTAGCCATAATTCTCGTTTACCTGCTGCAAATACTTTTTATCGTATTGCTTTGTGCTATATATCGCGAGCTTCATAAGACTTTCTCCAACGGTTTCCTGCCTGCATTATCACCATTTAAAATTATTATGTAAACTTTCAAGTTTTATTGATAATCACAGGCATGATGAATGTGTCTGCTCTCAGTATAACTGCCAGCAGCGCCGACAGTATTAGCGCAGTTGTTTGAGAGTGCTGTTAGAGCCCCAGTTAATGATAAAAGCCAGCAGCACGCTGATAATCCATGGGATTTTCGAGTCGTGAAACACATTTGCACTGAGATAATCACCAAACGTGAAACAGGTGAAAATGGTAGCGCCCGCAAACCAGCCGCGGATCAGAGAACCCTTAGTGAACATTCCTTAAACCTATAGCGTAATGATTTCGCAGCAATATCGTCCTCTGCTACTGAAAATGCAACAGCCAGACTATGATTAAAGCGGATCACGCTTTTAACAGAGCGGTTAAACATGTCACAATATCCGGCAGAATTGGCTTAATCACACCATAAATCAGGACATTAGCTGCCCATGAAGGGTAAATACAAAGCCGCCATCGCACTGGTTTTATTATTTATACTACTGCCACTAACGTTACTGATGACGCTGGCGCAATGGGTGCCGACCGTTGCCGGGATCTGGTTGCCTGCTGGTACGCGCATCGCACTGGAAGAGCGACCGCGCTTTACCCGCCATTCACTGATGATTCCTGATCTGCGCTACTGGGTTGACGATTGCCAACTGGCGTGGCTCCAGAATGCGGAGCTTACCCGTCCCAGCCGCTGGCAGTTGCATGTGGCCGCGTTGACGATCAATAGCGCCTGTCTCAATAAGTTGCCTGTAAACAACGCGCCATCAACCGCGCCGCGTACGCTGAGCGAATGGCAATCGATGCTGCCTTACACCTGGCTTACGGTAGATCGGTTAACTGTCTCGCCGTGGCAATCATGGAGCGGCAAACTATCACTGGCGTTGACACCTGACATTCAGCACCTGAGTTACAACGGTCAGCGCGTGCAGCTTGAGGCTCGTCTGCACGGGCAGGTGCTAAGCGTTAAGCGACTCGCGCTACATCTGTTTGATAACCAGCCGCCATTCACGCTCGGCGGCGAATTTACGTTGCCCACGGTCCCAAATGGATGGCCCGTAAATGGCCATATGCAAAGTACGATTGCTCTGCCACAACAACCCGGTCTGGTGGATGTTGATATGGAGTGGCGCGATAACCAAGGGCAGACGATTGTTATGTCGCGCGACAGCAGCGATCCGCTGCTTGACTTACCCTGGCAGGCGGCGGGCGAACAGCTCGCCATCAACGATGGTCGTTGGAACTGGCCGTATGCCGGTTTTCCGCTGAGTGGGCGCGTAGGCCTGAAAGTTGACAACTGGCAGCAGGGGCTGGATAAGGCGCAGATAAGTGGTCGGCTGAACGTGCTGACGCAGGGTGAAGCCGGTAAAGGTAACGCCGTGCTGACAATCGGTCCGGGTCGGCTAAGCATGACCGACAGCGCCATGCCGCTGCAACTGACCGGAGAAGCGAAGCAGGGCGATCTGGTGTTTTACGCCGTATTACCGGCGCAACTGAGCGGCAGTTTTGATGAACCGCAACTGGCCTTTATGCCGGGCGCGCTGCTGCGTTCGCGCGGACAGGTAATCGATGCACTGAATATTGATGAGGTGCGCTGGCCGCTGGCGGGCGTAAAACTGACCCGACAGGGCGTCGATGGACGTTTGCAGGCTATTCTTCGCGCGCACGACATTGTGATGGGCGATTTTCACCTGCATCTCGACGGGCAAGCACAGAACTTTTTGCCAGATAATGGCGAGTGGCGCTGGCGTTACTGGGGTGATGGTTATTTTACGCCGATGAATGCGCGCTGGGATGTTGCCGGTCGCGGTCAGTGGCTGGACAACACCATCACGCTGACCGATCTTTCAACCGGTTTTGATCAACTTCAGTACGGTGCGATGCAAATCAGCGCGCCCCGGCTGGTGCTGGATGCACCAGTGAAATGGGTACGGGATGAGGACAAGCCGCAATTTAGCGGCGCGTTGGCGCTGGATGCCGGGCAAGCGACCTTTAGCGGCGGCAGCCATTTGCCCGCCTCACAACTCAAATTCAGCGTCGATGGAACCAATCCCACTGATTTTCAGTTTAAAGGAGCCCTGAGTGCCGATGCCATCGGCCCTGTGCAGGTGAATGGCCGCTGGGACGGCGAAAGATTACGCGGGCAGGCCTGGTGGCCGCGCCAGTCGCTCAGCGTTTTCCAGCCATTGATCCCACCAGACTGGAAGATGAAGCTGCTCAATGGCTCGCTTTACGCTCAGGTGGCGTTTTCTGCGGCGGCCGGGCAAGGTTTTGAAGCTGGCGGGCACGGCGTGCTGAAAAGCGGCAGCGTCTGGACGCCAGATAATGAAATCAGGGGTATCGATTTTGTGTTGCCATTTCGCTACAGCAATGCTGCCTGGCAACTGGGTACCCGCAGGCCGGTATCGCTGCGCATTGGCGAAATAGTTAACCAGGTGACAGCCAAAAATATCACCGCTGATTTACAGGGTTTCTGGCCGTGGAGCGAAGAAAACCCGCTTATCCTGAGCGATGTCAACGTCGATATGCTCGGCGGTAAAGTGACCATGCAGCAATTGCGCATGCCGCAGCACGATCCGGCGCTGGTGCGCATCAACCATATTTCGTCCAGCGAGCTGATCAGTGCAGTGAATCCGAAGCAGTTTGCGCTCTCCGGGCCTTTTGACGGCGTGCTGCCGCTGTGGCTGGATAATCCGCAATGGATAATTAAGGACGGCTGGCTGCACAATCCAGGCCCGATGACGCTGCGTATCGACAAAGATACTGCGGATGCAGTGGTGAACGACAACATAACGGCGGGCTCGGCTATCAACTGGTTGCGCTATATGGAAATTTCCCGTTCCTGGACAAAGATAGATCTGGATAATCTTGGCGTGTTAAAAATGCGGGCTGCCATTCGTGGCACCAGCTATGTTGAAGGGAAGAGCAGCATCGTGAATTTGAACTATACCCATGAGGAAAACGTCTTTACCTTATGGCGCAGTTTACGTTTTGGCGACAATTTGAAGTCATGGCTTGAGCAACATGCCGCGCTTCCCCAGGCGCGCTGTGCGAAGGGCGAAAAGTGTGAGGAAAAACAATGAAAACCCCGAGAGCTGTGCCGGTGCTGGCAATCACCACCTTGCTGGTTGGTTGTACGCCGCGCATCGAGGTGGCGGCACCGAAAGAGCCGATCACCATCAATATGAATGTGAAGATCGAGCATGAAATCCACATCAAAGTGGATAAAGATGTCGAAACCCTGCTGAAATCGCGCAGCGATCTGTTCTGAGGCAATCATAATGAAAAAACGAGTGCTGATGGTATTGCTGACGCTGAGCCTCGCCAGTACAACTGCGCAGGCATTGACGCTCGATGAAGCCCGCTCACAAGGGCGGGTGGGGGAAACCTTAACTGGTTATGTCGCGCCGGTAAGCCACGATAAAGAGACACTGGCATTGGTGGATCGCATTAACAAAGCGCGAGCCGAAAGCTACCAGCAACTTGCCGATCGCAACAACATTCCCGTTGATGATGTGGCGAAAATAGCGGGCCAGAAACTGGTGGAGCGCGCCCAGCCCGGCGAGTATGTGCAGGGCATTAATGGTAAATGGCTGAAGAAATCGTCAACGGCGCATTGATTCCATCACTGAGGTGCAGGCGTAACCACGCCAGCACCCGTTCCGCCCGCCGTGTATCGTCCCTCCGTTCTGCTTTTTTCCGGATCCCCTGACTTTCTTATTTTAACAACATAATAAAACCCACTTCTTATTTTCTAATCAATCGATATCGTAAATCATTCCCGACAGGTGTCGGGACAGAACCAATAACAA
>JAGTSE010000062.1 GCA_018261615.1 Pseudomonadota bacterium
GTAGGGAACTGCCAGGCATCAAACCAGTGAAAAGGCCATCCGGAAGGATGGCCTTTTTGCGTTTATATGAAATAAAAAGTCACGCACTATTCCCCTTCACAGCACGACAAAAAATCTAAAATCACTTCATAGACGAACCGTGACGTGAAACTTTCTCACCTTTCACTTGCGGACTCGACATTTTGCTGATTCCTGGGTATCTTCGGCTATCTGGATGTCTAAACGTTTAAACGTATGCAGTGGGGATATAAGTTATGCCGATTCGGGTGCAGGACGAGCTGCCAGCCGTCAATTTCTTGCGTGACGAGAACGTCTTTGTAATGACGACTTCGCGCGCGACAGTTCAGGAGATCCGCCCCCTGAAGGTGTTGATCCTGAACCTGATGCCAAAGAAGATTGAGACGGAAAACCAGTTTCTGCGTCTGCTGTCGAACTCACCACTACAGGTTGATGTGCGCCTGCTGCGCATCGATTCCCGCGAGTCGCGCAATACGCCAACTGAGCACCTGAATACCTTTTACTGTAATTTTGATGAAATCTGCCACGAAAACTACGATGGCCTGATTGTTACCGGTGCGCCATTGGGCCTGGTTGAGTTTAACGATGTTGCCTACTGGTCGCAGATCGAGCAGGTACTGGAGTGGGCGAAAGATCACGTTACCTCAACGCTGTTTGTCTGTTGGGCGGTACAGGCCGCACTCAATATTCTTTATGGCATTCCCAAGCAGACCCGCAGTGAAAAGCTCTCCGGTGTGTATGAACACCACATCCTTCATCCCCACGCGCTTCTGACGCGCGGTTTTGACGATGTATTCCTTGCTCCGCACTCCCGCTATGCGGATTTCCCGTCTGCACTGATCCGCGACTACACTGATCTGGATATTCTGGCCGAAACAGAAGAAGGCGATGCCTACCTGTTTGCCAGCAAAGATAAACGCATTGCTTTCGTGACCGGACACCCGGAATACGACGCTAACACGCTGGCGAATGAATATTTCCGCGATGTGGAAGCGGGCCTCAGTCCTGAGTTGCCGCATAACTACTTCCCGCAAGGCGATCCGCAGAATAAACCGCGCGCCTCCTGGCGCAGCCACGGCAATCTGCTGTTCATCAACTGGCTCAACTACTACGTCTACCAGATCACGCCATACGACCTGCGCCACATGAATCCGACGCTGGATTAAGCGTTTCAGCCCTATATACCAGGCGCCTTCGGGCGCTTTTTTTGTTTCCGAAAATCACTTCTCAACATAATAAAACTATAACTTCATTGTTATCAGTTAGTTATTTTCTTTTTAATTATAAAATGGAAATTGTTTTTGATTTTGGAAAATTTATTAGCCAGGATTGTTCTTGCTGAACGAAAACTGCACAAACGATCTTCGTCAGCATTGGGAAATGTCTTTGCTGCAAAAAAGAGGAATCGCACCATGACACAACAGGCAACAACAACCGATGAACTGGCCTTTACACAGCCGTATGGCGAGCAGGAGAAGCAGATCCTTACTCCGGCGGCAGTAGAGTTTCTGAGCGAGCTGGTAACACGCTTCACGCCAAAACGTAATCAGCTACTGGCAGCGCGTCAGCGCCAGCAGCAACAAATTGATGCCGGTACGTTGCCTGGATTTATTTCGGAAACAGCTTCCATTCGTGAATCCGACTGGACGATTCGTGGAGTACCGAAAGATCTGCTCGACCGCCGCGTGGAGATCACCGGGCCGGTGGAGCGCAAAATGGTCATCAATGCGTTGAATGCCAACGTCAAAGTTTTCATGGCGGATTTTGAAGATTCGCTGGCGCCGAACTGGGACAAAGTGATCGATGGGCAGATCAACCTGCGAGATGCGGTCAACGGCACCATCAGCTATACCAATGAAGCTGGCAAGATTTATCAGTTAAAGCCCAATCCGGCGGTTCTGGTCTGCCGTGTGCGCGGCTTACATCTGCCAGAAAAGCATGTGACCTGGCGTGGTGAAGCGATCCCCGGCAGTCTGTTCGACTTTGCGCTCTACTTCTTCCATAACCATAAAAACCTGCTCGCCAAAGGCAGTGGTCCCTATTTTTATCTGCCGAAAACCCAATCCTGGCAAGAAGCGGCCTGGTGGAGTGAGGTATTCAGTTATACCGAAGACCGGTTTAATTTGCCGCGCGGCACCATCAAAGCGACGCTGCTGATTGAAACGCTGCCAGCGGTGTTTCAAATGGACGAAATCCTGCACGCGCTGCGCGACCATATTGTCGGGCTAAACTGCGGACGCTGGGATTACATCTTCAGCTATATCAAAACCCTGAAAAACTATCCGGATCGGGTTTTACCGGATCGCCAGGTGGTCACCATGGATAAGCCTTTCCTCAGCGCCTATTCCCGCCTGTTAATCAAAACCTGTCATCGCCGCGGCGCATTCGCTATGGGCGGCATGGCGGCGTTTATTCCCAGTAAAGATGCCGAACGCAACAACTGGGTACTGAATAAAGTGAAAGCCGACAAAGAACTCGAAGCGCGTAACGGTCACGACGGAACCTGGATTGCTCACCCAGGCCTTGGCGATACGGTGATGGACGTGTTCAACGCCGCACTCGGCAATAATAAAAACCAATTGTTTGTCAGCCGTGAAGATGATGCCCCAATCACTGCAGAGCAACTGCTGGCGCCGTGTGAAGGCGAACGCACCGAAGAGGGAATGCGCGCCAATATTCGCGTAGCGGTGCAATACATCGAAGCGTGGATTTCCGGCAATGGCTGCGTACCGATTTATGGGCTGATGGAAGATGCCGCCACCGCCGAAATCTCCCGTACCTCTATCTGGCAGTGGATCCACCACGAAAAGACGCTCAGCAACGGCAAACCGGTGACCAAAACGCTGTTCCGCCAGATGCTGGCCGAAGAGATGCTGGTTATTCAGGACGAGTTGGGCGCGCACCGATTCAGCAGCGGTCGTTTTGACGATGCCGCGCGCCTGATGGAGCAGATCACCACCTCTGACGAGCTGATCGACTTCCTGACGTTGCCCGGCTATCGCTTACTTGCTTAATTCACCCACCTGACACCCTATGGAGCATCTGTATATGAAAACCCGTACCCAACAAATCGAAGAATTACAAAAAGAGTGGACACAACCGCGCTGGGAAGGCATCCGCCGCCCATACAGCGCGGAAGAGGTGGTGAAATTACGCGGTTCGGTCAACCCGGAATGTACGCTGGCGCAACTGGGCGCGGCTAAAATGTGGCGGCTGCTGCATGGCGAATCGAAAAAGGGTTATATCAATAGCCTTGGCGCGCTGACCGGTGGTCAGGCTTTACAACAGGCGAAAGCGGGGATCGAAGCTATTTATCTCTCCGGCTGGCAGGTCGCCGCAGATGCTAACCTGGCATCCAGCATGTATCCGGATCAGTCGCTCTATCCGGCGAACTCGGTGCCGTCGGTGGTCGAACGGATTAACAATACCTTCCGCCGCGCCGATCAGATCCAGTGGGCTTCTGGTATTGAACCGGGCGATCCGCGTTTTGTGGACTATTTCCTGCCAATCGTGGCGGATGCCGAAGCCGGTTTTGGCGGCGTGCTTAATGCCTTTGAACTGATGAAATCGATGATTGAAGCCGGAGCTGCCGCTGTTCACTTTGAAGATCAGCTCGCGTCGGTGAAAAAATGCGGGCATATGGGTGGCAAAGTACTGGTACCGACACAAGAAGCGGTGCAGAAATTGGTGGCTGCGCGTCTCGCTGCGGATGTGCTGGGCGTTCCGACACTGTTGGTGGCGCGTACCGATGCGGATGCAGCCGATCTGATCACCTCCGATTGCGATCCCTATGACAGCGCCTTTATTACCGGTGAGCGCACCAGCGAAGGTTTCTACCGCACAAATGCCGGGATTGAGCAGGCTATCAGCCGCGGGCTGGCTTACGCACCGTACGCCGATTTGGTGTGGTGCGAAACCTCGACGCCAGACCTTAAGCTGGCGCGCCGCTTTGCCGATGCGATCCATGCAAAATTCCCTGATAAACTGCTGGCCTACAACTGCTCGCCGTCGTTCAACTGGAAAAAGAATCTCGACGACAACACCATCGCTCGCTTCCAGCAGGAGCTGTCGGACATGGGGTATAAATTCCAGTTCATTACCCTCGCCGGTATCCACAGCATGTGGTTCAACATGTTCGACCTGGCGCACGCCTATGCGCAGGGCGAAGGGATGAAACACTACGTCGAGAAGGTACAGCAGCCGGAATTCGCCGCAGGCCAAGAGGGTTACACCTTCGTTTCTCATCAGCAGGAGGTCGGCACGGGCTACTTCGACAGGGTCACCACCATTATTCAGGGCGGTACCTCTTCGGTGACCGCATTGACAGGCTCGACCGAAGAAGCGCAGTTTTGATCTCGATACCCGGCATGCGATAGCTGCCGGGTTTGCGGCTCCTCGTCTGCCGGATAACGCTCTCCGGCAACACTCTGCCCGACATGAGGACAAAAGATGTCGCGTGGCCTGGAACTACTGATTGCACAAACCATTCTGCAAGGCTTCGATGCGCAATATGGGCGCTTCCTGGAGGTTACATCCGGCGCCCAGCAGCGTTTTGAACAGGCGGACTGGCAGGCTGTGCAGCAGGCGATGAAGCAGCGTATTCACCTTTATGACCATCATGTTGGCCTGGTGGTGGAGCAGTTACACTGCATCACCGACAGCCAAAGCCCCGATGCGGCGTTTCTGTTGCGGGTTAAAGAGCATTACACCCTGCTGCTACCGGATTACCCCCGTTTTGAGATTGCCGAAAGTTTTTTCAATTCGGTCTACTGCCGCCTGTTCGATCACCGATCATTAACGCCGGAACGCTTATTTATCTTTAGCTCGCAGCCGGAGCGCCGTTTTCGCATCATCCCGCGCCCGCTGGCGAAAGATTTTTGGCCGGAACGCGGCTGGGAGGCGTTACTCAGTAAGGTGCTGACGGATTTACCACTGCGCCTGCCGTGGCAGGATAAAACGCGCGATATCGGTTATATCACCGCGCATTTGCAGGAGGCTTTCGGTCACGAAGTTCTGGCGAAATCGCATCTGCAAGTGGCAAATGAACTGTTTTATCGCAATAAGGCAGCCTGGCTGGTCGGCAAACTTGTCACACCGCTGGCAACGTTGCCCTTTTTGCTGCCAATCCACCGCACAGATGAAGGCGAACTGTTTGTCGATACCTGTCTGACCACGCCTGCTGAAGCCAGCATCGTGTTTGGTTTTGCCCGATCCTATTTTATGGTCTATGCGCCGCTGCCTGCCGCGACAGTGGAGTGGCTGCGGGAGATCCTGCCGGGCAAAACCACCGCCGAATTGTATATGGCGATTGGCTGCCAGAAGCACGGCAAAACCGAAAGTTATCGCGAATACCTGAACTACATCCGCGCCAGCAATGAGCAGTTTATTGAAGCGCCTGGCATTCGCGGCATGGTGATGCTGGTCTTTACGCTGCCGGGGTTTGACCGGGTGTTTAAAGTCATTAAAGACGTCTTTCCTCCACAAAAAGAGATGAGCGCGGCGCATGTTCGCGCCTGTTACCAGTTGGTCAAAGAGCACGATCGCGTCGGGCGCATGGCCGATACGCAGGAGTTTGAAAACTTTGTGCTGGAAAAAAGGCAAATCGCACCCGCGCTGATGGCGTTACTGTTGGAACAGACGCCGGGCAAAATCACCGATCTCGGCGACAGTATCGCCATCAGCCATCTCTACATTGAGCGGCGCATGGTGCCACTGAACATCTGGTTTGAGCAGGTCAAAGGCCAGCAACTGCGTGATGCAGTAGAAGAGTATGGCAACGCTATCCGCCAGCTTGCCGCCGCCAATATCTTCCCCGGCGATATGCTGTTCAAGAATTTTGGCGTCACCCGTCATGGCCGCGTCGTGTTCTACGACTACGATGAAATTTGCTATATGACGGAGGTGAATTTTCGCGATATCCCACCGCCGCGCTACCCGGAAGATGAATTGAGCGCTGAACCCTGGTACAGCGTGGCGCCCGGCGATGTTTTTCCGCAGGAGTTTCGTCACTGGCTGTGCGCCGATCCAGAAATTGGCCCGTTGTTTGAGGAGATGCACGCCGATTTACTGCGCGCCGACTACTGGCGAGAGTTACAGGAACGCATCCGGCAGGGACATGTGGAAGATGTCTATGCCTACCGTAAGCGCCAACGTTTTAGCATACGCTTCGGCGCTGGTGTCTTGCGGCAAGTGGGCTGAACCCCTATGAGTCGAGATGATTCTTGTCATAGGGGAGATATAAATAGGTTGCAGCGTTTATGCGGTGGATAAAGAGATAATAGTGAAGGTAATTAACGCATTCCCCCGTAGGCCTGCGTCACCTCTTTTGCGCCGCGAATGACCATTGCGCCCAGTTCGGTCACGCGATCATCTGTCATACGCGATATTGGCCCGGAGATAGAGATCGCCGCGAATGGCTCGCCGTGTTCATCATAAATGCAGGCGGCAACGCAGCGCAGACCCAGCGCATGTTCTTCATCGTCAAAAGAGTAGCCGCGCTTACGCGTCTGGGCGAGATCCTCTTTCAGATGCACTGGTGAAACCAGCGTTGCGTGGGTATAGGCGTGTAGCCCCTGGCGGTGCAGCAGATTACCGACCTGCTCATCATCCAGCCGTGCTAAAAAGGCCTTACCTGCGCCGGAGGCGTGCATCGGCAGCTTGCCGCCGATGGGCGCGGACATCCGCATTAACTGGGTACACTGCACCTGATCGATAATAATTGCCTGATGATCGCTTTTATCCAGCACGGCAAGATTGACCGTCTCACCGGACTCTTCCATCAGTTTACGCAGGATGGGATGCACAATCGCCATCAGGTTACGGCTTTGCAGAAAGCTACTGCCGACAATAAAAGCATGTGCGCCGATCGCCCAGTGGCCCAACTCACCAACCTGACGGACAAAGCCCAGTTGCTGCATGGTAGTAAGCAGTCGATGGGTGGTGGAATTGGGCAAACCGGCCTGTTGCGCCAGTTCCGTTAGCGCGATGCTGCCGTGGGATTCTGCGATCCATTCCAGCAGCTTCAGGCCACGGGTCAATGACTGGACTTGTCCGCCGGCCGGAGCGGCTGGCGCGGTGGCTTTTCTGCCACGTTTTGCGGGAACGGAAGCGACCATCGGCTGGCTCCTTTTTCTGTATCGTGGAAATCATTTTCGTTTTAACAGAGTATAACGTAACTCTATTACAGACTGATCGGATGAGTAAAGCTGAACATCTCTCATGTTAACCCACAGCCGCTTTTCCGTTCTGCCACTTTGTGCCAGTATGTTTTGCTGGCCTTTTGGCCTCATTGAGCCTTGTCGGGAGCACGTGTGAGCAGCAAAGTTGAACAACTACAACAGCAGTTAAATGAACGCATTCTGGTTCTGGACGGTGGTATGGGTACCATGATCCAGAGCTATCGTCTGAGTGAGCAGGATTTTCGCGGTGAGCGCTTTGCCGACTGGCCCTGCGATCTGAAAGGAAACAACGACTTGCTGGTACTCAGCAAGCCGGATGTGATAACCGCTATTCATGACGCCTATTTTGCGGCGGGCGCGGATATCATCGAAACCAACACCTTTAACTCGACGACCATCGCCATGGCGGATTACCAGATGGAATCCCTGTCGGCGGAAATCAACTTTACCGCAGCGAAACTGGCCCGCGCCTGCGCCGATAAATGGACAGCACAAACGCCGGAAAAACCGCGTTACGTGGCCGGAGTGCTTGGCCCGACTAACCGTACTGCCTCTATATCACCGGATGTCAACGATCCGGCGTTTCGTAATGTCTCCTTCGATCTGCTGGTGGCGGCCTACCGCGAATCAACCAAAGCGCTGGTGGAAGGCGGTGCCGACCTAATCCTGATCGAAACGGTGTTCGATACGCTCAACGCCAAAGCGGCGATCTTTGCTGTTAAAGAAGAATTTGATGCGCTGGGTATTGAGCTGCCGATCATGATTTCCGGCACCATTACCGATGCGTCTGGTCGTACGCTCTCCGGCCAGACGACCGAGGCATTTTACAACTCGCTGCGCCATGCCGATGCGCTCACTTTTGGCCTCAACTGCGCGCTGGGGCCAGACGAGTTGCGCCAGTACGTGCAGGAACTTTCGCGCATTGCCGAATGCTACGTTACCGCGCACCCGAACGCCGGTCTGCCGAACGCCTTTGGCGAGTACGACCTTGATGCTGCCACCATGGCGACGCAGATCCGCGAGTGGGCGGAGGCCGGGTTCCTGAATATCGTCGGCGGTTGTTGCGGCACCACGCCGGAACATATCGCTGCCATGAGCAACGCTGTTGCCGGGCTGCCGCCGCGTAAACTACCGGAAATCCCGGTGGCCTGCCGTCTTTCCGGGCTTGAGCCGCTGAATATCGGCGACGACAGCTTGTTTGTGAACGTCGGCGAACGGACTAACGTTACCGGCTCGGCCAAATTCAAACGCCTGATAAAAGAAGAGAAGTACAACGAAGCGCTCGACGTGGCGCGCCAGCAGGTGGAAAGCGGTGCGCAGATCATCGATATCAACATGGATGAGGGGATGCTTGATGCTGAAGCGGCGATGGTGCGCTTCCTCAATCTGATCGCTGGTGAACCGGACATCGCCCGTGTGCCGATCATGATCGACTCCTCGAAGTGGGAGGTGATTGAAAAAGGGCTGAAATGCATCCAGGGCAAAGGCATTGTTAACTCCATCTCCATGAAAGAAGGGGTTGAGCCGTTTATCCATCATGCGAAACGCGTGCGCCGCTATGGTGCTGCGGTAGTGGTGATGGCCTTTGATGAAACCGGCCAGGCGGATACCCGCGCGCGCAAAATCGAGATTTGCAGCCGCGCCTATAAAATCCTCACCGAAGAGGTAGGATTCCCGCCGGAAGACATTATCTTCGACCCGAATATCTTCGCGGTGGCGACCGGGATTGAAGAGCACAATAACTATGCGCAGGACTTTATCGGCGCCTGTGAAGATATCAAACGCGAACTGCCGCATGCGCTGATCTCCGGCGGCGTATCGAATGTCTCCTTCTCCTTTCGCGGTAACGATCCGGTGCGTGAGGCGATTCACGCCGTCTTCCTTTATTACGCTATTCGCAACGGCATGGACATGGGGATCGTGAACGCTGGTCAGTTGGCGATTTATGACGATCTGCCTGCCGAGTTGCGCGATGGCGTTGAGGATGTGATTCTTAACCGTCGTGACGATGCCACGGAGCGCATGCTGGATCTGGCCGAGAAATATCGCGGCAGTAAAGGTGCGGATGATGGCGCGCAGGCGCAACTGGCCGAGTGGCGTAGCTGGGATGTGAAAAAACGCCTCGAATATTCGCTGGTGAAAGGTATTACCGAATTTATTGAGCAGGATACCGAAGAAGCCCGTCAGCAAGCCGCTCGCCCGATCGAGGTGATCGAAGGGCCACTGATGGACGGTATGAACGTGGTCGGCGATTTGTTCGGCGAAGGTAAGATGTTCCTGCCGCAGGTAGTGAAATCCGCCCGCGTGATGAAGCAGGCGGTTGCTTACCTGGAGCCGTATATCGAAGCCAGCAAAGAGCAGGGCAAAAGCAACGGCAAGATGGTGATCGCCACCGTGAAAGGCGATGTGCATGATATCGGTAAAAATATCGTGGGCGTGGTGTTGCAGTGCAATAACTACGAAATCGTCGATCTCGGCGTAATGGTGCCGGCCGACAAAATCCTGAAAACCGCCCGCGAAGTGAACGCTGACCTGATTGGCCTTTCCGGGCTGATTACGCCATCACTTGATGAGATGGTCAACGTGGCTAAAGAGATGGAGCGCCAGGGGTTCACCATTCCGCTGCTGATTGGCGGCGCGACCACCTCGAAAGCGCACACGGCGGTTAAAATCGAGCAGAACTACAGCGGGCCGACGATCTATGTACAGAACGCCTCACGCACCGTCGGTGTCGTGTCGTCGCTGCTGTCGGACACGCAGCGCGATGAGTTTGTTGCCCGCACCCGCAAAGAGTATGAAACGGTGCGTATTCAGCACGCGCGCAAAAAACCGCGGACGCCGCCGGTGACCTTGCAGGCCGCGCGGGAAAACGATCTGGCTTTCGACTGGGCGAGTTATACACCGCCGGTGGCGCATCGCCTCGGCGTGCAGGAGGTCGCGGCCAGCATCGAGACGCTGCGCAACTATATCGACTGGACGCCGTTCTTTATGACCTGGTCGCTGGCGGGCAAGTATCCGCGCATCCTGGAAGATGATGTGGTGGGCGAAGAGGCGAAGCGTCTGTTTAATGATGCGAACGAGATGCTCGATATGCTGAGTGCGGAAAAGCGGCTTAACCCGCGCGGTGTGGTCGGGTTATTCCCGGCAAACCGCGTCGGTGATGATATCGAAATCTACCGTGATGAAACCCGCACGCAGGTGCTGACGGTCGGTTGCCATCTGCGTCAGCAGACCGAAAAAACCGGTTTTGCCAACTACTGCCTGGCCGATTTTGTTGCGCCAAAACTGAGCGGAAAAGCGGACTACATTGGCGCTTTTGCCGTGACCGGCGGGCTGGAAGAAGACGCGCTGGCAGAGGCTTACGATGCTGCACACGATGATTACAACAAAATCATGGTGAAAGCGGTGTCCGATCGCCTTGCTGAAGCGTTTGCCGAATACCTGCATGAGCGGGTGCGTAAAGTGTACTGGGGCTATGCACCAAACGAAAACCTCAGCAACGAAGAGCTGATCCGCGAGAACTACCAGGGGATTCGTCCCGCGCCGGGCTACCCTGCGTGCCCGGAACACACCGAAAAAGGCACCATCTGGCAGTTACTGGATGTGGAAAAACATACTGGTATGAAGCTGACAGAATCTTACGCCATGTGGCCAGGCGCCTCGGTTTCCGGTTGGTATTTCAGCCATCCGGAGAGCAAGTATTTTGCCGTCGCGCAAATTCAGCGCGATCAGGTGGAAGATTATGCGCGGCGTAAAGGCATGTCAGTGTCAGAGGTTGAGCGTTGGCTGTCCGCAAATTTAGGCTACGACGCCGACTAACCGCAATATACTCGTCATACTTCAAGTCGCATGTGCGTTGGCTTTTTTATTCGGCTGATCCCTGAGCCTTACCCTTCGGGGCCGCTGCTTACAGCGTTCAAATCTGCTCCCGGCAGATTTGTCGCTCACCCCAGTCACTTACTTGAGTAAGCTGCTGGGAATTACTGAGAGACATCCTGTCTCTCACCGGAGGCCAACCTTCGGTTGGGCAAATTCGTTCCCTACGAATTTGTCACTGCGTCGCCGCTTTCCTGCAACTCGAATTATTTAGGGTATACGTTGCATAGCAACGGGGCATTATTTAATGTCCCGTTTTTTTCATCACTTTTCATAAAAACTTCACTAAGCAAACATAATACAAATTGAAACTAAGAACTTTCTTAAAGTTGGGTGTTTTCTTAGACCGCTGTTCCTCTTCATGCGTATGATGGGCGTTGGCTTACAGGCAATATTGCTTCCTTTTTTTGCAGTTCATTCGTTTGTCGTAAATTTAACTTAGGTATTATAAAATGAATGTTTATGATATAAGAAAAAGAAATCTATTGCCGAAGGATTATGAAAATATCCTCGCACCGGACATCGCGAAAAATATTATCAGAAAGGAATATTTTATCGAAAGTAGTCCTAATAATGTCCTTGGGAGTATCGATGGCTATAGCATTAAAAAACACCATGGTTTTAAATATGGTTTACCGCACGATCCATTAGGCCATCAAAAAGAGAAATATATTGATAGTCTGGTGGACAGAGGCGTAGTGGTGGTGGTGCGGCCAAATGTCAGCGTCCGCAACCGCTTCTACTATCCGTTTTTTATTGCGGAAAACGGCGCGCTGTTTTGTGTACAGGAGATGTCGTTTAATGCTGTCTATATCAGGGCCATACTGAACGGTTTTAAAGACAGCGTAGCGATTCATGGTACTCCTGCGCCAACCCGTAGCAGCTTTGTACCGGTAACGGCGGAGTACGGTCCTGGCTACTGGAAAACCAATGAGACGGACTTCCACGGCGTTAAAAATGCGGCGGTGATGTTACTCAACCGCGCGACCAGCATGGGCGATCAGGGGCGTGTATTTGGTTCGGATGGCAAGGATTATATGAATACCTCGCGGGATAAAATCCAGCTGTGGACGCCCATTCCGGATAGCGTGGTATCAGATGCCAGGGAAACGCTCTATAATCGTTCGGTAATCAGGCGCTATGGCGACAAGCGATCGATAAGCCAAAAATATCTCGAAGGTGATGATGCCTGGACGCAATCGGGTAAATCATGGCAATGGATTCCAGGGGTAAGGGATGAAGATTATGAGTTTAAAAAATAAGATATACCTCTTCTGGGGGGTTATGGATGTACTGGCATTAGCCGGATATTTATTTTTTTCGATACAGGGCGGTAGCATTCCTTTTTATTCTGACATTCATGGGTTTTATACCAACTACACGCAATTAGGTGTAAGTGGTTTAACCGGTGGACTGATCCAATTGTTGTTCTTTATTAATATTTTGCTGATTGTTTCATTAGCATTTTCTGGCTGGTGGATGATAGCCAAAAAGGATATCAATAATATCTTTTTAATCGTACAGGAAATTGGTCGGGTATTTTCGTTGAAATGCTCCATTGCGTTAATCCCACTGATTATGCATTTCTCCGATGTGCGCTCTCCGTGGATCGCCATCCTGCTATTTGTCCTGTCGGAGGTGGTCAAACTTGGCTCTATTATGTGGATTAAACGAAATGATGAGCCGTAGGCCATGGATGCCGCCAGCCGTTAAGCGTTAAGCTTCCATCATTGTCACAAAACCGCCATTTTTCCTTACAACTCGCAGGATGTCTAAGTGGTGTTCTGCGTTATTCCTGGCTTTAACACCGTATACTTAACCCATAATGTTGTGGCTATCTATCTGCGGATAGTTGGCAATGCATAACAATAAGGAGGATCCCACTCAGTGCTGACTTTGCTTCATCTGTTATCTGCTGTTGCCTTGCTGGTCTGGGGCACCCATATTGTCCGTACCGGCGTGATGCGCGTCTTTGGCGCCCGCTTACGGACGGTGCTCAGCCGCAGTGTGGAGAAAAAACCGCTCGCCTTCTGCGCGGGTATCGGCGTGACTGCGCTGGTGCAGAGCAGCAACGCGACGACCATGCTGGTGACATCCTTCGTGGCGCAGGATTTAGTGGCGCTAACCCCGGCACTGGTGATTGTGCTTGGTGCTGATGTCGGGACTGCGCTGATGGCGCGCGTGCTGACCTTCGATCTCTCCTGGCTGTCGCCGCTGCTGATCTTTATCGGTGTGATTTTTTTCCTCGGCCGCAAACAAACCCGTGAAGGACAACTTGGTCGCGTCAGTATTGGCCTCGGACTGATCCTACTGGCGCTGGAACTCATCGTGCAGGCGGTTACGCCAATCACCCAGGCAAGCGGGGTACAGGTGATTTTTGCCTCGCTGACGGGGGATATCCTGCTGGATGCGCTGATTGGCGCGGTCTTTGCGATTATCAGTTATTCAAGCCTGGCCGCCGTACTGCTGACGGCAACGCTGGCCGCCGCCAGTATTATTTCGTTTCCGGTGGCGCTGTGTCTGGTGATTGGCGCCAACCTGGGTTCCGGTCTGCTGGCGATGCTGAACAACAGTGCTGCTAATGCCGCAGCCCGCCGAGTGGCGCTCGGCAGCCTGTTGTTTAAGCTGGTAGGCAGCCTGATTATACTGCCGTTTGTCCATGTGCTCGCCAGTTCGATGCAAAAACTGCCGCTGCCGGAAGCGGAGCTGGTAATTTACTTCCACGTTTTCTACAACCTGATCCGTTGTCTGGCGATGGTACCGTTTGCCGGGCCGATGGCGCAATTTTGTAAACGCATCATTAGCGATGAACAGGAACTGGATGCGCGTCTGAAACCCAAACATCTCGACAGCTCTGCGCTGGATACGCCAACGCTGGCGCTGGCGAATGCCGCGCGCGAAACGTTGCGCATAGGCGATGCAATGGAGCTGATGCTGGAAGGGTTGCATAAAGTGATGCACGGCGAGCCGCGGCAGGAGAAAGAGCTGCGCAAGCTGGCGGATGACGTCAACGTGCTTTATACCGCTATCAAGCTCTATCTGGCGCGAATGCCGAAAGAGGAACTGGCGGAAGAGGAGTCAAAACGCTGGGCGGAAATTATCGAGATGTCGCTTAACCTGGAGCAGGCTTCCGATATTGTCGAGCGGATGGGCAGTGAAATCGCCGATAAATCGTTAGCCGCACGACGCGCTTTTTCAGGGGAAGGGTTGAAAGAGCTGGATGCGCTGCATGAACGGCTGGTGGGAAATCTGAAACTGGCGATGTCAGTGTTTTTCTCCAGTGATGTCACCAGTGCCCGCCGATTGCGTCGCAGCAAGCACCGTTTCCGTATTATGAACCGGCGCTATGCGCATGCGCACGTTGATCGACTGCATCAGCAAAACGTTCAGAGCATTGAAACCAGTTCGTTGCACCTGGCCCTGTTGGGAGACATGAAACGGCTCAACTCACTATTCTGCTCGGTGGCCTATGGCGTTCTGGAACAACCCGATGAAGATGACGATCGCGACGATTATTAATCCCGCCGTGTCAGTGGGCACGGCTTTTAAAACCCCTGGTTTGATCGGGTTAGCGCACAAATTAATTTACGCACGATAAAAATCCATTTTTTCTCCTCTTAAAGACAGTTATATTCCGCTTTTACAGGAGAGTTTATGCTGCCAACCCAATCAACACGTTTAAACAAATATATCAGCGAAAGCGGGATCTGCTCGCGTCGTGAGGCCGATCGTTACATCGAACAGGGCAATGTCTTTATTAATGGCAAGCGCGCCGGGATTGGCGATCAGGTTGCCGCCGGAGACGTTGTCAAAGTGAACGGTCAACTTATCGAGCCGCGAAATGCAGAAGATCTGGTATTTATCGCGTTGAATAAACCGGTTGGCATTGTCAGTACCACCGAAGACGGCGAAAAAGACAATATTGTTGATTTTGTTAATCATAGCAGCCGTATCTTCCCCATTGGCCGTCTGGACAAAGATTCGCAGGGGCTGATTTTTCTCACTAATCACGGCGACTTAGTGAATAAAATCCTGCGTGCAGGTAATGACCACGAAAAAGAGTATCTGGTGACCGTCAACAAACCGGTGACCGATGAGTTTATTCGGGGCATGGGCGCGGGCGTGCCGATCCTCGGTACGGTAACCAAAAAGTGCAAGGTTAAGAAAGAGGCGCCTTTTACCTTCCGCATCACGCTGGTGCAGGGGCTGAACCGCCAGATCCGCCGCATGTGTGAGTATTTCGGCTATGAAGTCACGAAACTGGAACGCACGCGTATTATGAACGTCAGCCTCACCGGGCTGCCGCCGGGCGAGTGGCGCGATTTAACCGACGACGAACTGATCTCGCTGTTCAAGCTGATCGAGAACTCATCCTCAGAAGCGAAGCCAAAAGCCAAAGCAAAACCGCAGGCTGTGAGAAAACCTGCCGTCAATGTTGCGAAGCCTGAAGAGAAAAACCGGGGCAAACCGGCGGGTAAACGCTTTACCCAGCCGGGCAGGAAAAAGAAAGGGCGCTGATTAGCGCCTGCCACGCGTTGAGGTATTCGCCGACCAGGAAAATGTCGTGCTCTCATCCGGTTTATAAGCCTGCTGTTTTTTAACCTTGCGGGCTTTCTTCACTTCCGTTTCACGCTGCTCCATCAGCTTATCGATGTACTCTTTTTTCACATGATTCGCTTCAGAATTGCTGAGCGGGCGTCCGTGCGCGATACGGGCGCGATCGAGCAGGGTTTTTAGCTCCCTCTGTTCGCTCTCTGTCATCTCTTTTTGCGTCAGTCTGGTCAGGGCCATGGATTCTCTCCTCGGGAAGTGCCACGAGTGTACGCGATACGGATAGGTAAAGCATGTGTAATGGCGCATAAACGCTGGAAAGCGCTTCGCATATTTATCTGAATGCGGGTGACAGCGGCATAACATTATGCAGGTTGGGTAAAAAAATGAATCTGCCGGATGATGATATGTTTTTATCCGGCAGTGATTGCTGTGTTAACCCTCTTTCACCACATTCGCGTTACGCCTGTCGACGGGTTTACCGGACCAGTAACCCGCCAGCAGCGAGCCAGAGAGGTTATGCCAGACGGAGAACAATGCGCCAGGGAGTGCGGCGAGCGGGGAGAAGTAGATTTTACCCAGCGCGGCGGCCAGACCGGAGTTTTGCATGCCTACTTCAATCGCCAGCGTGCGGCAGGTGGATTCATCAAAACCGAACAGGCGTCCACCCCAGTAACCGCCCAGCAAACCGATGCTGTTGTGCAGGATCACCGCGACAATCACCACCAGGCCAACCGAGGCGATATACGCCGCAGAACCGGCCACTACCGCGCTGATAATCGCCAGGATACAAACCATCGAAAAGGCGGGCAGATACGGTTCGACCGCTTTCACCACGCGCGGGAACAGGTGATGCACAATCAATCCCAGCGCTATCGGGATCACCACAATTTGCAAAATACTGAGCAGCATCCCCATCATATCCACCTGGATATGCGCATCGACATACAGGCGCGTTAGCAGCGGCGTGGCGATCACACCGACCAGGGTTGAGACGGAAGAGATGGTAACCGACAGAGCGACGTCGCCTTTTGCCAGGTAGATCATCACGTTCGACGCCGTACCGCTGGCGACACTGCCGACCAGCACCATTCCGGCGGACAAATCCGGCGGCATCTTAAAGATCAGCGCCAGCAGCCATGCCGCCAGCGGCATCACCAGATAGTGCAGAAAAATCCCTGCGGCGACCGGCGCCGGGCGAGATAGCACGCGTTTAAAATCATCAAGTTTCAGATGTACGCCCATGCCGAACATAATCAGCATTAGCAGCGTGGTCACCCACGGACCGATGGCGATGAACGTGGGCGGGAAGTAATAAGCGAGGACGGAAAGCAGCAGCGCCCATAACGGGAACAGCCGCGTCAGTGTTGCGAGCATGTGAGGAATTCCTTGCGATTGTTGTGTTTTTTTATAAAAAGGCCGGGTTCGTGCCCGGCCATCGTTATTGTTTATCGTGCTAAGGAATTTTATTCAAACAAATTATGATGTAGCTTCTGTACAACCTGCTCGGCTTCGGCACCTGGCACCAGAAAGCAGAGGTTATGGCTGGATGCGCCGTAGCAGATCATACGGATGTTGAACGGGTCTAGCACGCCAAACACCTCTTTCCCCACGCCGCAGGCTTTCGACAGTTCATTGCCGATCAGCGCCACCAGCGCAAGGTTCTCTTCCACTTCCACGCGGCACAGCGATGACAGCTCGGTCAGCAGCGACTGGGTCAGCAGTGTATCGCCGGTTGACGTTGAGCCAGTGGTATCCAGTGTTAGTGCAACGCTCACTTCGGAGGTGGTGATCAGATCGACAGAGATATTGTGTCGTGCGAGGATGCCGAACACTTCGGCCAGGAAGCCGCGGGAGTGCAGCATGTTCAGGCTGTGCAGCGTCAGCAGCGTTTGTCTGCGGCGCAGCGCCAGTGCGCGGAACAGCGGTGGATTAGTGGTTTTGTTGCATACCAGCGTACCGCCTGCTTTCGGATCCTTGCTGGAGCCGACAAATACCGGAATGTCGCTGCGCACGGCGGGCAACAGGGTTGCCGGATGCAGCACTTTCGCGCCAAAAGTGGCCATCTCAGCCGCTTCTTCAAAGGCGATTTCATCAATGCGTTTTGCTGCCGGAACGACGCGTGGGTCGGTGGTATAGATGCCCGGAACATCTGTCCAGATATCCACACGCGAGGCGTGCAGCGCTTCACCCAGCAGGGCTGCTGTATAGTCGCTGCCGCCACGGCCCAGCGTGGTGGTACGGCCTTTGGCTTCGCTACCGATAAAGCCCTGGGTAATGATTAACCCTTCGCTGAGGCGCGGTGCGAGCTGCTGGGCGGAAAGCTCAGCCAGCGCGGCGACATCCGGCTCCGCACGGCCAAAGCGATCGCTGGTACGCATGACTTTACGCACGTCAAACCACTGCGCCTGGACGTTACGTTCACGTAGCACTTCAACAAACAGCAGGGTCGACATTAATTCGCCGTGGCTCACCAGCTCGTCAGTCAGGGCGGTAGAGGTCGCAAGCGAGGCGGCTTCCGCCAGGGTGGTGATATTTTCCAGCAGGCGTTCGATCTCTTCACGAATCACGGAAGGATTCGCCATGCGTTCCAGAATATCGAACTGAATTTTGCGGATAGCGTCGAGCTTTACGAAGCGCTCGCTGGCTTCCAGCCCTTCAGACAGGGCAACCAGCAGATTGGTCACGCCCGCAGAGGCGGAGAGAACAACCAGACGGACACTGGCATCGGCAAGCACCACGTCCGCACTGCGGTTCATGGCATCGTAATCGGCAACACTGGTGCCGCCAAATTTGGCGACAACTAAACTCGTCATAACAACCTCGTGTCAGGGGATCCAATATTCAGCCTTGGCACAAGGGAAGAGCGAAAAACAGGGGTGGCGCAGATAGCAAAACAACTACGTTCTCCCCAGAAGCGCTCCACCTTGCGAAACGCACGACTGCGAACGTTTCTGGTGACAACCCAGAGGATTCAGCCTCTGTAGCCGATAACGCACGCTGCCAGGCGCTTTGTTATCTCGGCGTTGCTCCCCCTCAGGTGTTTTCTTTAGTCTGGCACTTCGAACACCGTGTACCTGGGCAACGCGCCTCTTCTGGCTATTACCTTCGCCTTTCGCGCCGTGGCGGTGTTGGCTGCCTTCACTTACCCCGGTCACTTACTGATGTAAGCTCCCGGGGATGCGCTCAGTTGCCGCCTGGCCACAACGCGAAATGCTTTGGTAATACTTACCTTCGCTTGCCGTGCCGTGGCGGTGTTGGCCAACGCGAAATGCTTTGGTAATACATTACCGTCGTTTCTCGCACTGAAGCGGCGTTGACTCAGGTAACTTTAAACTGCTCGCTGGCGGTATACGTGCCTGGCCTACAGAGTGTATAGGCCGGATAAACGCTGTGCCATCCAACAATCTTCTTCTACGCGCACGCGCAAGAAGTGTGGTTATAAATAAAGGGTTAGCGGGGGCGCTGTCAACGCCGGGATTATGCGGATTTTTCATGCGGCTTTCGCAATCAGTAAAATGACTTATGTTATGCGGATAATCGGCCATTTTCGCCGTGTTCAAGCCGCAGAACAGAGGGCCGGGCACAAAAACCATCACAATTTTCCCCGGCAGGCGCTACAATCGACCGCAGTCACAATTCTCAAATCAGAAGAGTATTGCTATGAAAAACATCAACCCAACGCAGACCTCTGCCTGGCAGGCATTACAGAAACACTACGCTGACATGAAGGACGTCACTATCGCGGAACTGTTCGCGAAAGACGGTGACCGTTTTAGTAAGTTCTCCGCAACCTTCGATGATCTGATGCTGGTGGATTTCTCCAAAAACCGCATCACGCAAGAGACTCTGGACAAGCTGCTGGCGCTCGCCAAAGAGACCGATCTGGCAGCGGCCATTAAGTCCATGTTCTCCGGTGAAAAGATTAACCGCACCGAAGATCGCGCCGTCCTGCACGTTGCGCTGCGTAACCGTAGCAATACCCCGATTCTGGTTGATGGCAAAGATGTGATGCCGGAAGTGAACGCTGTACTGGAGAAGATGAAAACTTTCTCTGAAGCGATCATTTCAGGCGCATGGAAAGGCTATACCGGCAAACCGATCACTGACGTGGTGAATATCGGTATTGGTGGCTCCGATCTCGGTCCGTTTATGGTCACCGAAGCGCTGCGCCCTTACAAAAATCACCTGAACATGCATTTCGTCTCTAACGTCGATGGTACGCATATCGCCGAAGTGCTGAAAAAAGTGAAACCGGAAACCACGCTGTTCCTTGTGGCCTCTAAAACCTTCACTACCCAGGAAACCATGACCAACGCTCACAGCGCACGCGACTGGTTCCTGAAAACCGCCGGTGACGAAAAACACGTTGCGAAACACTTCGCCGCACTCTCCACCAACGGTAAAGCGGTTGGCGAGTTTGGTATCGACACCGCGAACATGTTTGAATTCTGGGATTGGGTGGGCGGCCGCTACTCGCTGTGGTCTGCCATCGGTCTGTCGATCATCCTCTCTGTGGGCTTCGACAACTTTGTTGAGCTGCTCTCTGGCGCTCACGCGATGGATAAACACTTCTCCACCACGGAACTGTCGAAAAACCTGCCGGTGCTGCTGGCGCTGATCGGCATCTGGTACAACAACTTCTTTGGTGCTGAAACCGAAGCTATCCTGCCGTATGACCAGTACATGCACCGCTTTGCCGCCTACTTCCAGCAGGGCAACATGGAATCTAACGGTAAATACGTTGACCGTAACGGCAACGCCGTGGATTACCAGACCGGCCCGATTATATGGGGTGAACCGGGGACTAACGGTCAGCACGCGTTCTATCAGCTGATTCACCAGGGAACCAAAATGGTGCCGTGCGATTTCATCGCACCGGCCATCACCCACAACGCGCTTTCCGATCATCACCAGAAGCTGCTGTCTAACTTCTTCGCACAGACCGAAGCGCTGGCGTTTGGTAAATCCCGTGAAGTGGTTGAGCAGGAATACCGTGACCAGGGTAAAGATCCGGCCACGCTGGAACACGTTGTGCCGTTCAAAGTGTTTGAAGGCAACCGTCCGACCAACTCCATTCTGCTGCGTGAAATCACGCCGTTTAGCCTCGGTGCATTGATTGCGCTCTATGAGCACAAGATCTTCACTCAGGGCGCTATCCTCAATATCTTCACCTTTGACCAGTGGGGTGTGGAGCTGGGTAAACAGTTGGCGAACCGCATTCTGCCTGAGTTGGGCGATGATAAAGCCATCTCCAGCCATGACAGTTCAACCAATGGTCTGATTAACCGCTACAAATCCTGGCGCGGCTAATCGAACCACCGACAAAGCGTCGCTTCGGCGGCGCTTTTTTTGCCTGCTCAATATATTAATTCCCTGATCATATATATTGGTTCCGGGTTTCCACAATATATATAAGCGATTCTGATATTGATATTTCCCCTTTGCTAAATTATGGCGACGTGATGATTCTCTGCGGCAGATATCGGGGATCAGGTTTATCTGAAAAAGCTGTCATTACTTCCAGGTATTGCTATACATTTTAGGACTAGCCTTATTGTATCAACCTTTTGCAATTATTTAATTATTTGAATTATATCACGTTTTTATGTAACCACTTTCTCAGGTGTACCTTACTTGCCAATTCTCCTAAAAGATTCCCCGCTATTTCCCGTTGCGTAATTCATCTGCTTTAGTTGTGTATACTCGATATCGCCTGAGTTTTTTCAGGTAAATCTCCATTCATTCAATGAAGGGAAATTGATATGAAAAAAGTCCTGTATGGCATTTTTGCCATATCCGCGCTTGCGGCGACTTCTGCTTTTGCTGCACCGGTGCAAATCGGCGAAGCGGCAGGGTCGGCAGCGACCTCTGTCTCGGCAGGTAGTTCTGCTGCGACGAGCGTCAGCACCGTAGGGTCTGCGGTGGGTGTCGCGCTGGCGGCAACCGGTGGCGGTGATGGCTCCAACACTGGAACCACGACCACCACGACCACAAGTACTCAGTAATCACGAGTACATTAACTATAACCACACTTCGGTGTGGTTATTTCCGCCCCTCTCGGAGAAGAGTCGTGAAGCGACCCGGTATTATTTTAATTTGCCTGCTGCTTCAGGCATGTTCTGGCCAAATCAAAGGCCTGGGAAATTCACTGTGGGATAGCGTTTTTGGCGTGCCAGGCGTGCAACTGACAGATGAAGACATTCTCGACATGCCCTATGCCAGCCAGTACATGCAGCTTAACAACGGCCCGCAACTGTTTGTGGTGCTCGCTTTCGACGAAAACGGTCAGCAGAAATGGGTAACGCAGGATCAGGCGACCATCGTGACGCAGCATTACCGCATCGTAAAAACACAGCTCGGCGGCGATAACCTGATTGAAGTGAATAACCTGGCGTCCGATCCGCTGGCAAAACCGAATCAAATCATTGATGGTGCAAGCTGGACGCGCACCATGGGCTGGACGGAACACAAACAGGTGCGCTATGCCACCGCGCGCTCCGTCTTCCACTGGAACGGCACCGACACTGTTAAGCTGGCGAATGATGTCACCGCGGTGCGTATTCTCGACGAGGATGTCACCACGGACGAGAAAAGCTGGCGCAACCGCTTCTGGGTGGATGACGTCGGGGTAATCAGGCAGTCGGAGCAGTATCTGGGCGCAGACTGGTTCCCGGTGAAGACCACGCTGATTAAGGCGGCTAAACAATGACGATGCGTACTTTTCTTCTGTTATTAGCCAGCCTCGCTTCTCCGCTCGCGCTGGCCGACGGGACGGTGAATGTTTACATCGCTGGCGACGGCAAACCGAAAACGTTATCCCACGCCACGCATTTGAGCGATCTGGTCGGTCAACCCCTGCTTGCACAGAGCTGGTGGCCCGGTGCTGTGGTCAGTGAACGCCACGCTACGCTGGCGGAGCAGGCCCGGCATCAGGTGTTGTTAACGCGCCTGAGCACGCTTGCTGCTGACGAAAGCGGTGACACTGCCGCTGCCATTAATTCACTGCGCCAACAGTTGCAGGCGGTGAAGGTAACTGGCAGGCAGATAATCAATCTGGATCCGGATTACGTTCGTACGCATCGGCTGGCGAATCGTCCGCTGGAGGGCGAATACTCGATGTGGGTGGGGCCGCAACCGGCCACGATAACCGTGATGGGGCTGATTAGCAGCCCAGGGAAAAAACCGTTTACACCTGGCAGGGATGTGGTGAGTTACCTGGATGAGATGAGCCTGCTCAGCGGCGCGGAACGCAGCTATGCGTGGGTGATTTATCCCACCGGTCAGACACAAAAAGTGCCGGTTGCTTACTGGAACCGCCGCCACGTAGAGCCGATGCCCGGCAGCGTGATTTTTGTTGGCTTCGCACCGGGATTGTGGAGCAACGAATATGACGAACTGAATGCCGACATCCTTCAGTCCCTGACGCATCGGATACCGGAATAATAATGAAAAAATCGTTTGTAATAAGCCTGTTGGCGCTGGGAATTAGCGCGGCCTGTCACGCAGAATCTTATCCTGATCCGATAGGGCCATCCCAGTCGGACTTTGGCGGCGTGGGATTGCTGCAAACACCGACCGCACGCATGTCGCGCGAAGGCGAACTGAGTTTTAACTACCGCGATAACGATCAGTACCGTTTCTATTCTGGCTCAATACAGCTTTTCCCGTGGCTGGAAACGACGCTACGTTATACCGACGTGCGCACTCGCAAATATAGCTCGGTGGAGTCCTTCTCCGGCAATCAGACCTACAAAGATAAAGCCTTTGATGTGAAACTGCGCCTGTGGCAGGAAGGTTACTGGCTACCTGAAGTCTCCCTTGGCGCGCGGGATATTGGCGGTACAGGGCTGTTTGACGGCGAATATCTGGTCGCCAGCAAAGCCTGGGGGCCGTTCGATTTCTCACTCGGTATTGGTTGGGGTTATCTGGGCACCAGCGGTAATATCAAAAACCCGCTTTGCTCTTATGACGAGAAATATTGTACGCGCGACACCAGCTATAAACAGGCGGGCTCTACCGACACCAGCCAGATGTTCCGCGGCCCGACAGCGCTGTTTGGCGGCGTTGAATATCAGACTCCCTGGAATCCGCTGCGTTTAAAACTGGAGTATGAAGGTAACAACTATCAGCAGGATTATGCCGGGAAACTGCCGCAGCGCAGCAAGGTGAACGTTGGCGCGATTTACCGCATTACCGACTGGGCCGACATCAACCTGAGCTATGAGCGCGGCAATACCTGGATGTTTGGTTTTACCCTGCGCAACAATTTCAACGAGTTACGTCCCGCATACAGCGATGCGCCGCGGCCGAAGTATCAACCGCAGCCGCAGGACGCGATCCTGCAACATGCGGTGGTGGCTAATCAGCTTACCCTGTTGAAATATAACGCCGGTTTTGCCGACCCGCAGATTCAAGTGAAAGGCGATACGCTCTATGTGACCGGTCAGCAGGTGAAATACCGTAATACCCAGGAAGGGATTGAGCGGGCAAACCGTATCATCATGAATGACTTGCCGGATGGCATTCGCACTATTCGTGTGACGGAAAATAGCCTTAATATGCCAATCGTCACTACCGAAACGGATGTTGCCAGCCTGAAGCGCCATCTGGAAGGGGAACCGCTGGGGCAGGATACAGAGCTAGTGCAGAAACGGGTCACGCCGATTGTGCCGGACAGCACAGAGCAGGGCTGGTATATCGATAAATCATCGTTCGATTTCCATATCGATCCGGTGTTGAACCAGTCGTTCGGTGGCCCGGAAAGCTTCTATATGTATCAGATCGGCGTGATGGCAACCGCCGACTGGTGGTGGACCGATCATTTACTGACCACCGGTAGCCTGTTCGCCAACGTGGCTAACAATTACGATAAATTCAGCTATACCTCCAGCGATTCAGCATTGCCACGCGTGCGTACCCGCGTGCGTGAATATGTGCAAAATGACTACTACGTCAACAACATGCAAGCGAACTACATGCACTACCTGGGGAATAATTTCTATGGTCAGGTGTATGCCGGTTATCTGGAAACCATGTTTGGCGGCGCGGGTGTGGAAGTGCTGTGGCGTCCGGTCGACAGCCACTGGGCGTTCGGTATTGATGGTAACTACGTGAAACAGCGCGACTGGCGCAGTCCGCAGGACATGATGAAGTTCACCGATTACAGCGTGAAAACCGGCCACTTCACCGCCTACTGGACGCCGTGGTTCGCCGACGATGTGCTGATTAAAGCGAGCGTCGGGCAGTATCTGGCAGGGGACAAAGGCGTCACGCTGGATGTCTCGAAACACTTTGATAGCGGCGTTGTCATTGGCGCGTATGCCACGAAGACCAACGTTTCGTCGGCGCAGTACGGGGAAGGGCAATTCACCAAAGGGGTGTATGTCTCTGTACCGTTGGATCTGTTTACGACCAGCCCGACCCGCAGCCGTGCGGCAGTTGGCTGGACGCCGTTGACGCGTGATGGCGGCCAGAAACTGGGCCGTAAGTTTGAGCTTTATGATATGACCAACGATAAGACGATCAACTTCCAGTAATTCTTCGCCCTCTCTCCGCCGGCTAGAGGGCGTCTCACAGCCGCCGCAGCAACCGCGCCGGATTTCCCGCATAAACCCCTTTCTCGTGCAACGATTTTGTCACCACGCTGCCCGCGCCGATAACGCAACCATCGCAAATGGTGACGGCCAGGATCGTGGCGCCGCTACCGACAGAAACATCATTGCCAATCACAATGTGTCCCCAACTTTCGCGATCGGGATTGGGTTTGCCGTCGCGGAACATGTCGTTAGCGAACATCACGCCGTGGCCGATAAAGCAACGCTCACCGAGAGCCACGTATTCGCAGATGAAGCTGTGTGACTCAATTTTGCTGCCCTGGCCAATTCGCGTATGCCCCTGAATTTCCACAAATGGGCCGACAAATACATTGTCACCGAGAATGCAGTCATACAGATTACTGGGTTCATAAATCACCACGTTCTCGCCGCAGGTCACGTTGCGGATGGCGGGCTGGCGTACGGTAGCGGTAGACATGCTGGCTCCTTTAGAGCGGTTTACAGAGAATATGCAGCGTACTTTGCTGAGAAGGGGTACTAAACAAGGTCTCTTTTAGGTGCGTGAATCCCTGGCGGAGATAAAAGCGATGGGCGTTGGGATTCGCGTCGAGTACCTCCAGCCAGAGCGCGGTTTCACCACGGCTTTTCGCTACGCGCATGATCTCCGTAAGCAGCGTTTCGCCGTAACCACAGCCGGTTTTTCCCGGCAGAAAATAGAGCTTATGCAGCAGCGTTCCCACTGGGCCATGGTCATCGACCGCGCGATGCCATGAGACTTTGGCAAAACCGACCGGCGAGGGATCGCTGGCGATGAACCAGCAACTTTTTTCATCCTGTAAGCTCTGTTGCAGCACCGGCACGGCATACTCTTGCCGGAGGAAATCCTGTAATTCGCTCTGCTCGCGCCACAAATGAGCAAAGTGGTGCATATAGCTGGCAAATCCCATTTCGCTGATTAACGCCGCGTCGTCCACGGATGCTTTACGCATTGTAAGCATGCTCTTTTTTCCTCTTGCATAAAAACGGCTAGCCAGACATGTCACCACGCGCTGTCACAAAAGATAAGTAAATAATGTAGATCAAGATCACATTTTTACGTTATATAGGAGTTTCCCCACAGAAAATGAGGTGATGTTATGGCGTCGCTAACTCGTCCACGCGCTGAGTTTGTTTCTACTATTTTGCAGACCGTGCTGAACCTGGGTCTGCTGAGCCTGGGGCTGATCCTGATTGTTTTTCTGGGCAAAGAGACGCTGCATCTGGCAGATGTACTGTTTTCGCCGGAGCAGACCAGCAAGTATGAGCTGGTAGAAGGGCTGGTTGTCTACTTCCTTTACTTTGAATTTATCGCACTGATTGTGAAGTACTTTCAGTCCGGTTTCCATTTCCCGCTGCGCTACTTTATCTATATCGGCATCACCGCGATCGTGCGGTTGATTATCATCGATCATCAGTCACCGATGGATGTGCTGATCTACTCCGCGGCGATCCTGCTGTTGGTGATCACCCTGTGGTTATGTAACTCCAACCGGCTGAAGCGTGAATAAAAAAAGGCGGCCTTTTGGGCCGCCAACGACTTCACAAGTAAAGTTGAGGGTACAGCAGCAACGACCGTCATCTTTCGGGTGATAGCTGTGTTGGCTTCCTTTACTCACCCCAGTCACTTACTTCAGTAAGCTCCCGGGGATTCGTGCAGTCGCCGCCTTGCTCTAACCCGAAATACTTAGGGCGTGATAACAACGATGAAAGTTAACCTTTTACTCCGCCTGCGGTCAGGCCGTTTACCAGCCAGCGTTGCGCCAGCAGGAACACCAGCGTAATAGGAATGGCGGAGAGCACCGCCGCAGCGGCAAAATCGCCCCACAGATAGTTTTGCGGGTTGAGGTATTGCTGCATGCCGACTGCCAGTGTGTAGCTATTGACATCGCGCAGCAGCAGTGAGGCCACCGGAACTTCGGTGATGGCAGCGATAAACGACAGAATAAAGACCACCGCCAGGATCGGCACCGACAGCGGCAGCAGCACCAGGCGAAACGCCTGCCACGGTGTGGCGCCATCCAGCGCAGCGGCTTCTTCCAGCGAGTTGTCGATGGTTTCGAAATAGCCCTTGATCGTCCACACATGCAGCGCGATCCCGCCAAGATAAGCAAAGATCACCCCACCGTGCGTATTCAGGCCGATAAACGGCACGTACTGTCCCAGACGATCAAACAACGCATACAGCGCAACCAGCGACAACACCGCCGGGAACATCTGGAAAATTAGCATCCCTTTCAGCAGCGTCGCTTTGCCGGGAAAACGCATACGGGCGAACGCGTATGCGCAGGTGGTGGAGAGCGCGACAATGCCCACAGCAGTAATGGCGGCGATTTTCACCGAATTCCACAGCCACAGCAGCACCGGGAACGGCGGCGGAGTGACGCGCCCGTCAGCGTGCTCAACGCTAAAGCCCAGCGCCAGCCGCCAGTGCTCCCAGGAGATGTTATCCGGGATCAGACTGCCGGTGGCGAAGTTACCTTCACGCAGCGAAATGGCGACCACCATCAGCAGCGGGAACATGATGGCGGCAATAAACACCAGCAGCAACGCATGGGTGATAAACAGCCGCAGCTTCTGCGATTTTGCCTGCACCATAGCCATAATGTCGTCCTCCTTAATCGAATTTCATGCGCGTGGCTTTCAGGTTGATGATAGCCAGCGCGCCTACCAGCAGGAAAATCAGCGTGGCGATAGCGGCTGCAAGCCCAAAGTCCTGACCTCCGCCGCCTTCAAAGGCGATGCGGTAGGTGTAGCTCACCAGCAGGTCGGTATAACCCGCCGGGGTGGTGGTGCCGATGCGGTCCGGCCCGCCGTTGGTTAGTAACTGGATCAGCACGAAGTTGTTAAAGTTAAAAGCAAAGCTGGCGATCATCAGCGGTGTCAGCGGCTTGATCAGCAGCGGGAAAGTGATGCGGAAAAAGTTCTGCAATGGCCCGGCACCATCCATTGCCGAGGCTTCATACAGATCGTCCGGGATCGCTTTCAGCAGACCCATGCAAAGGATCATCATGTAGGGATAGCCGAGCCAGGTGTTAACGATCACGATCATCGTGCGGGCGGTAGCCGGATCGCTGAACCAGGCCGGTTTAATGCCGAACAGCGCGCTCAGCATCATATTGATCTCACCGAAGCTTTGGTTAAATAGCCCTTTGAAGATCAGGATCGAGATAAACGACGGCACCGCGTAGGGCAGAATCAGCAGCACGCGGTAAATCGCTTTGCCTTTCAGCGACTCCCACTGTACGACGCAGGCCAGCACCATGCCGACGGCGACGGTAAGTACGACGGTCAGCACGGAGAAGGTCACCGTCCAGATAAAAATCTCGATAAACGGTTTCTGGATACCTTCATCGGTAAAGACGCGGGTGAAGTTATCCCAACCGATGGTCACCGTATAGCCAGGGCTGAGTTTTTCGCTGCCCCAGCTACCGTCAGCACTAATCTCTTGGTAGAAACCGATGTCATTATTTGGCCGGTACTTCGCGCCGCTCTGATTGTTGGTCAGCGTACCATCCTGCGCGAGCTGGTAGAGTGGGCGCGTGCCGGAAAACTGGCGCAGTGAGCTCATGATCACTTTGCTCTCATCCGGCAGAATAGCGGTTAGCTGGTTTAGCGCCTGACGATTTTGCGTAATGATACGCAGGTTGGCGCGCTCGCCAGCGGGCAATGCGTCCGCTTCTTTTAATTTCAGTTGCTGTTCGCCGCCGGGTTTAAAGGCATCGGAAACGTAATTTTTACCGCTCTCGCCATCGGTGAGCGCCAGCCGCCACTCGTCACCCGCCGGGTAAAGCCCGAAGTTATATGCTTTTCCCGCCTGGAAGGAGCGATCAAGCAGCACTTGCTGCGCGCGTTCTTGCGTTAACTGGTTGGTGCTACTGTAGTTAGTAAAGGCGATGGCGATCGTACAAATCAGCGGGAACAGGACGAACAGCCCCATCCCGGCCATACCCGGATAGACATAGCGCCAGGCGTAGGTTTTACGGTTGGCGAAAATATAAAGGCCCGCCGAACTGAGCACGAGCGTGGTAATGGCGAAAAGGTATTCCCCCTGGGCATACATCATAACGACAAGGTATGCCACCAGCAGCCCGATCAGGGTAATGACGGTCCAGGCAAGCTGTGGGCTTTGCCACCAATGGCGCTTCTTTACAACATCCATGGGGATTTCCTCTCTACGCGGCATTTTTCACGCTGCCTCTTTGTTGGTTACGGGTGTGCGCCCCAGTCACTTAGAGCCTATCCCATTAGGCTATTTTATTTGCCATTTTGGTCCTGGGCAGTGCCCACACAAAATGTGTTGGCATTTTGAACGCCGCTTGCGGCGGCCCTTTAGGGCGAGCGAAGCGAGTAATCCTCACGTACTACGTGTA
>JAGTSE010000011.1 GCA_018261615.1 Pseudomonadota bacterium
CCGTCGCCCAGCAGCGTCTTCACGCCTGCGCGGCGGTCATGGCAGCCTGCAGTCAGCATGACGCCCAGCATACACACCATCAGCGGTAATCGTCTCATCTCTGCCTCCTCAGAAAAGCCCGTCCAGCGCGTCCGCGTTCGCCCGCGCCCGGTATTCCCACTGCTGCTGGTCGTCCATCCGCCACACCGTCCGCACCCAGCCTTTGCCCGGTGCCATCGGCCACACGAACGAGCGCTGATCCGTCGGCGCATAGTGGTTGCGCAGAAAAACTTCCCCCGAGGACGGACTCACCCACAGGCTCAGGTCGGAGTCGATGTTCCAGTTCGCCGAACAGTGCAGATAGCGCCCGATGGTCCGCATTTCATCCGCCGTGAAGCCCGCCGGCTCCGTGCCGCGCCGGACCGCGCGCCCCTGAGCTATGGCTTTATCACACAGGGGAAGCAGTTCTGACGGCAGCGCCAGCTCTTTGTTACTGCTGAGTATCGGGGCAAACATAACCCCGGCGTCCTGTGCCGCATCCAGCATCACCCGCAGGCTCACCTTCTCCCAGTCGTTCGGCACCGCCTTCCGCGTCATGAACACCGCCGCACCCACTTTCTTCTCAAAAATAAACGCCCGCGCCTTGTTCTGATTAACCAGCGGCCACGAAATCATTTTCGTCTCCACCTCGCCGTGCGGCATCAGGTACTTCAGCGCCGGAAGCGAGTACAGCGCCTGACGCATCTTCTCCGCCTGACGGTACACCGCCGTCTGCAGTTCATCCGCGCTGTCGAGCGTCACCTCAAAGTCCGGCATCGTCAGCAGGGATATTTCATCCTCTCCCGCGTTATAGCCCCCGCCAATGTCCGAGTGCGCCCCCGGCAGCGCCAGCTCCGGCCACATCCCCGCGATGCTGTTCAGGCTGAAGTTGTACCGGCACTCTTGCATCGCGCTTATCTGAAACACCTTCTGTGCCACTGAGGGACGCAGCTCAAGGTTGACACCGGGGTTGCTGCGTCCGTTAACGCCGTAGAAGTTCAGCAGGCTCCCGATGGCCGCTACCGTGTCAAACAGCCCCAGAAAGCGCACCTCACCCGCAGGTTTTCCGTGGTGCCCCGTCAGGTCTGTCCCTTTGTCTATCGCTGCCGCTATCGCCGCGTCCTGGTTCATCACCCGGTTGGCAAAGTGCCGCGCAGCCGCCGCCCCGCGGCTGAACCCGAACACGTCAAACTGCACCTTCGCGATCGCCACTTTGTCGCGGTTACGACTGATAAATATATTCAGTGCGGAAGCAATTTCTTCAAGAGCTTCATCGGTCTTGGTCACCACCCCCTCAAACTGCCGGATAAGGCTGCTGCCCAGCCCCATACCCAGCACCGAGTCGCTCTCTCCGTCCGCCGTCCCGATGCCGCTGACGTAGGCTTTGACCTGCGCCTCCACCTGATCTTCGGCAAGGACAGTATCAGATTTGTAAAGGTCATTAAGCCGGGAAATATTGGTGGGACCGCCCTGCCAGCTTGAGTTTCCCAGCCCCGCCCTGGCGTGCTCCTCGTACTTTGCGCACGCTCTGGCCCGTTCCTCGCCGACCAGCCCGGCACAGTGGGCATATGCCAGCCGCAGATCGTCTGCATTCGCCCGGTTGTTCCCCGTACCGTCAAAGAACACCCCCACCGTCAGCGTGATCCCCCTGACCGGCATCCGCCGGCACCGGATGACTTTTTCACTGCACAGAACATCGGTGTAGTGCGTGTTGTCCCCGATAATTTCATACCGGTGATAGCTGGTATATTCCTGTGCGGCCTTTTCGTCTGAGCTCATGGAAAGTCCTTTTAGTTTCGCGGGTTAATTAACCTCCCATCATACCTTAACCAAAATCAACGCTCTATCTTCGGTACATGACGCAGACCATCCGATGCCCAAGAAAAGGGTTCTATGACGAGCATAAAATCCTTTTTACGAGCCGCTGGCTCGGTCAACTGATCTTTAAATGATCAGCATTAGCCATCGGGGTTTTTGTTTAATGAGCGGCAAGTTCGCGAAAGAAATCGGAATTTGTCTGAATCGTTGCCAGCACCTTGGCTGCCAGGCCTGTCGGATTACGCCGTTTGGATTCCCAACTTTTAATGGTATCAACACTGGTTCCCAGCGCTTTCGCCATCTCACTTTGTGAAACGTTGAGTTGCTCTCTAATCGCTTTTACATCAGCGATTTCATAGCGGGTGACATTTGCTGGCGCTTTAACCCCATTTTTGATGTCTACAGCCTCTTCCAGAGAGGTTTTTAGCTCGTCAAAAAAATGCATGTCACACCTCACCTTTCAGTAATTTTGTCAGCTTTTTCAGTTCACTCTTTTCCGCATCAGTCAGGTTATCTTTGATATTTTTCGGATAGGCCATAATCAAATAGATAACCTCTTTAGGTCGCTATACTCGTCATACGGCAAGTTGCATGCGCGTTGGCTTTTTTATTCGGTATCAAATCGCCTTTTTTTGGCGATTCAGTGCATGATCCAATAGCACACCTCCCTGTCCAGGAAGATGCTATTCCGTTCATAACCTTGAGCGACTAATTAAACGCTACGCCCTTCGTGGGCGGCTGCAACGAACCGCAGCTATTGGGCTGTGGGGCATTTTCCATCACGCCGTGGACAAACTTCAGTTCATCGGCAAAAGCGACATTGACGGTGCCATTATGGATAATGCCGGGATAGGTTTTCCACTCCACCGTATTGCCGCCAGCGCACAATGAGGCCACTGCGGCGTATTGATGGTGCGGCGATAAGGTGTGATCGGCGAGCCCGATCCCTGCGACTGGCCGCTGATCACCAGGTTATTCGCGAGCTGCTGCGTATACGCCTGTAGCGCCGCGCGTACGCTGTCGAGCACTGAGCGCATATTTCAAAACCTTCACAATCTTCCCCGGAAACATCGCCACACATTGCCCTCAGCAAACGAAGGTGTTGAAGAGAATTCAATCAAAAAGTGTTAAGGATTTATTCAGTGCTTGAATGCTTTCGCTCATTATTTTAGATTTATCTAAATTTAGAAAAGACTAAATAACCATGACCAAACCTGATATCCCGTTACTTCAGAAACAGGTTGAGCAGGCATCCGGCTTGCTGAAAGCGATGAGTAACCCGCACCGGCTGCTGATCCTCTGCATGCTGTGCGACGCGCCGGGCACCTCTGCGGGTGAACTGAGTGCCATTACTGGCCTTAGCCCTTCAGCGACGTCGCAACATCTGGCGCGGATGAAAGAGGAAGGTCTGGTTGAAAGCCTGCGCCAGGCACAGCGGGCCAACTACTTCATTAAAGATGAAGCGGTTGGCAAAATTATCAGCACACTCAAGGGGCTGTACTGCCCACAGGAGTAAATATGTCTTATACCCGGATCTCTGCGGCTGACGCCCGCGCGCAGCAAGTGGCAGGCGCACTGCTTATCGATATTCGCCAGCCTGATGAATTTCGCCGCGAGCACCTGCCCGGTGCCATCTCACTGCCGCTGGAAACATTGCTGAACGGTGCGCCGATTGCCACCGACTCACCCACGCAAACGGTGATTTTTCATTGCCAGTCTGGCAGACGTACGCAGCAAAATGCCGATGCTCTGGTACGTGCTGCAGGGCAAGCGCCAGTGGCCATCCTCGAAAGCGGGCTGAATGGCTGGAAGCAGGCGCACTTGCCGACGGAGGAAGATAAACGCCAGCCGCGTCCGCTGATGCAGCAGGTACAAATGGTGGCAGGCAGCTTGATCCTGCTCGGCGTGATACTCGGTTACGCGGCGCATCCGGGCTTTTTCCTGCTTTCCGGTTTCGTCGGTGCTGGTCTGCTGTTCGCTGGGATCAGCGGCTGGTGCGGCATGGCGTTGCTGCTGGCGAAAATGCCATGGAACAAAGTGTGAAAAAAGGCGTATCGGATGAAAATCTGTCAGGCTAATAACGGAGTGTGGTTGACGGAAAACGTACCGGTTGCTTTTATCCGCCAATAATGGCTTGTCTGGCGTTTCTCCTCCGGGTCAAATGAGTGATATATTTCAGAGCGTCAATCCAAGGAGACGCCATGGCGGAATTTGATTCACTCGCACAGGAACTGCTAGTGCAGGCAGAGACTGAACAACAGCGACAGCAGGAACGCGACCGGGCATTACTCGACCAGGCGCTTGAAATCTACGGACAAAAGTACGTGGCCGAGCAACTGAAAAAGGCGGGAAAAGCGGAATGGAGCCGTGAATCACTCAATCGTTGGATAAACGGTAAAGTCAGCGCCAAAACGCTGACCGCCGCCGAAGAGGCACAACTGCATGCGCTGCTCCCCTCGCCCCCCGCTCATCATCCCAACTATCGTTTCCGTTTTATCGATCTCTTTGCCGGCATTGGTGGTATTCGCAGTGGGTTTGAAGCTATCGGCGGGCAGTGCGTCTTCACCAGCGAATGGAACAAAAACGCGGTGCGCACCTATAAAGCGAACTGGTATAACGATAAGTCCACGCACACCTTTAATCAGGACATCCGCGAAGTGACGCTGAGCGGCAATCCTGCCGTTTCTGAAACCGAGGCTTACGCCCATATCGAACAGCAGATCCCCGAGCACGACGTGTTGCTGGCGGGTTTTCCCTGCCAGCCTTTTAGCCTGGCCGGGGTAAGTAAAAAGAATGCCCTCGGTCGCGCCCACGGTTTTGAGTGCGAAGCGCAGGGAACGTTGTTTTTCGATGTTGCGCGCATTATCAAAGCCCGCCGTCCGGCGATATTCGTGCTGGAGAACGTCAAAAACCTCAAAAGCCACGATAAAGGCAAAACCTTCAGCGTGATCATGAGTACGCTGGATGAACTGGGCTATGAGGTGGCCGATGCCGATGTTTCCGGCAAAGACGACCCGAAAATCATTGACGGTCGCCACTTTTTACCGCAACACCGTGAACGCATTGTGCTGGTCGGTTTTCGCCGCGATTTACAGCTCAGTGAAGGCTTTACCCTGCGCGATATCGACCGCTTCTACCCCACGCATCGCCCGACCTTCGGCCAACTACTCGACCCGACAGTCGACAGCAAATATGTGCTGTCGCCAAAGCTCTGGGAATACCTCTATCGCTATGCGCAAAAACATGCGGCAAAAGGGAATGGCTTCGGTTTCGGACTGGTGGATCCCACCAATGCCGCAAGCGTGGCCCGCACGCTCTCGGCGCGCTATCACAAAGACGGTTCAGAGATCCTTGTCGATCGCGGCTGGGATAAAGCGCTGGGTGAAGCTGATTTCGGCAATGCAGAGAACCAGGCGCACCGTCCGCGTCGCCTGACGCCACGAGAATGCGCACGTCTGATGGGTTTTGAAAAAGTCGGCGAACAGCCGTTTCGCATTCCGGTTTCCGACACACAGGCTTACCGCCAGTTTGGCAACTCGGTGGTGGTGCCGGTATTCGCCGCCGTGGCGAAATTGCTGGAGCCGCGTATTGCGCTGGCAGTAAAAAAACGCCGCAACAACATGTAACGCACTTCCCGGCATGTGATATGCCGGGCATTTATTTAAGTATTAATTAAGTGTTTAAAAAGCGATTATAAAGTTACCTTTGGCCTGGCCGATATTAACAGAGCAATCCCGACTCTCTCACGGACTATGACCATGCTCAAAAATATACGGGTTATTACCGGCATTATTATCGCTCTTTCGATATTTTGTCTTCTCCAGTTGGTCACCGGGGGACTTTTCTACTCTGCGGTCAATAATGACAGGCTGAACTTCCAGAACACCGGGGTTCTTAACACGCAGCAAGAAAACTTAGGCGACAGCGTTAACACCCTGGTCAAAACGCGCGTCACCGTTACTCGCGTGGCGATTCGCTTCTTGAAAAACCAACGCGATCCGGCCTCCCTTGCCAGCATCGATAAGCTCCTCAGCACGGCAACCGACTCCCTCGGCAAAGCCGAAGGTTATTTTAATAACTATAAAAACACGCCGCGCGTGGCGGGCCAGGACAGCGCATTAGCCGACGAAGTTTCGCAGAACATCAGCAAAATGCATGACGTTTTGCAGCAGTCGATCACTTTCCTGCGGGCCAATAATTACGAGGCTTACGGCAACCTGGACGCACAACAAGCGCAGGATGATATGGACGCCAGCTATACGAAGTGGCGGACGGAAAACAACACCTTCCTGCAAGCGGCGGCACAGCAAAACCAGAACAGCTTTACCAGTATGCAGTGGACGCTGGGCGTAATTTTGCTGGTGGTTATTGCGGTAATGGTCATGATCTGGCTGGGCCTGCAACACCTGCTGCTACGACCGCTGCACAGCATTATGGGGCATATTCGCGCCATTGCCGTGGGCGATCTGACACAATCGATCGCCGCTGAAGGCCGCAATGAGATGAGCCAACTGGCAACCAGCCTACATGAGATGCAATCGGCGCTGGTGCAGACCGTCAGTGCGGTGCGTAACAGTTCTGATTCGATCTACACCGGCGCCAGCGAGATCTCCACTGGCAACAACGATCTCTCTTCCCGCACCGAGCAGCAAGCGGCTTCGCTGGAAGAGACCGCAGCCAGCATGGAACAACTCACCGCCACCGTGAAGCAGAACACCGATAACGCCCGTCAGGCATCGCTACTGGCGAAAAATGCCTCCGATACGGCGGCTCGCGGAGGTGCAGTGGTCAGCAATGTGGTGCGTACCATGAGCGAGATCTCCGATAGCTCCCAGCAAATCGCGCATATCACCAGTGTGATTGACGGTATCGCCTTCCAGACCAATATTCTGGCGCTGAACGCTGCGGTGGAAGCCGCCCGCGCAGGTGAACAGGGACGCGGCTTTGCCGTGGTGGCCGGTGAGGTGCGTACGCTGGCAAGCCGCAGCGCACAGGCGGCAAAAGAGATTAAGACGCTGATTGAAAACTCAGTGAACCGTGTAAACTCTGGCACCACGCTGGTTTCCGAAGCAGGCGATACCATGAAGGAGATCGTCAACGCTGTGACGCGCGTGACCGACATTATGGGCGAAATCGCCTCCGCTTCCGATGAGCAGAGCAAAGGGATTGAGCAGGTAAGCCTTGCGGTATCGCAGATGGACAGCGTCACGCAGCAGAACGCCTCGCTGGTGCAGGAATCAGCTGCGGCATCAGCTGCGCTGGAAGAGCAGGCCGAGCAGTTGCGTCAGGCAGTGGCGGTGTTCCGCGTGAATGGACACAGCACGCTGCTGAGCAAAAAGGCCGGTACGCCAAAACCGACAGTGCTGCGCCCGGGCACACCGACGGCGACCTCCGGGGACAGCAACTGGGAAACGTTCTGATGACTTAGGAAAGGCGCGATACCGGTTATCGCGCCGCTGCATTAATCGCGGGTCTGAACCCAGAAGGCGTGAATCAGGCCGGGAACGTAGCCCAGCAGGGTGAGCAGGATATTGATAATAAATGCCCAGCCAAAACCTTTGCCAAGTAACACGCCGAGCGGCGGAAGAATAATCGTCAAGACAATGCGCCAGAAACCCATGTTGCCTCCTGTACAGAAAATTCCAAGTAGTTGAAATAACAGACTTTCTCTTTAAGAATAGACTCTCTGCAATGTATCGCCACTTCCGTCGCGCGCTTTTACCCTCTTTTACGCTGTACCCTCTATGGCCTCCAGGCTAAGGTTAGAGACACAACAAATGAGAAAGGAGGAAGGTATGTTTTCTGTCGGCGATATTGTGCAACCGCGCGTTGGCGGGCCAAAACTTAAAGTGCTTGAAGTTCATCAGGATCAAATCATTGCAGTACCCGTCCACGATGAAACGGCAGACAAAATTACGCTGAAAGCGGAAGATGCCTCGCTGTATAAAGAAGACGGTGATTTCGGCGTTTGTTAATCCCTCAGCGGTGGGCGTTCACCACCGCTCTGACTATTATTTTATGCAAAACACAAGCATAAATAATCACACCTCACATCAGAACTAAACGCTACAAAAACACCTTTATCAGCATAAAAAATGCTGTTGGATATTTTATCCGCATGCCGGAAGCAGAGTACGCTAAAACGCGATGCGTATTCCCACCTCAGGGTGCTGCATTTTTTCTCATGTCACCCATAAGTTTTTGATATTGAATAGATTTAATAACCACTCCAGTTAAAATAATGAAATATGCAAAAAACGCACAAACACAGAGTGTTTTATCCAACAAAGAAAATAAAATAAAAATTTATCTCTAGTTGTTAGTTTCAAAGTAGATGGATACTCTATGCACATTAAACCAACCATTTCAAAACGCTAAAAGACCCGTTTATTCGCCTTTTCGCTGATTCTCAAGGAGCAGCACCATGTTCTCTTCGCAGTCTCGCCTGCGTCACGCCGCAGCAGACACCTTTGCGATGGTTGTCTATTGTTCGGTAGTGAACATGCTAATTGAAATATTTCTCTCCGGAATGAGCTTCGAACAGTCACTTTCATCGCGCCTGGTCGCCATCCCGGTGAACATTATTATTGCCTGGCCTTATGGTTTGTACCGCGATGCTTTTATGCGTTATGCACGTCGAATTAGCCCTTCAGGCTGGATGAAAAATCTGGCGGATGTACTGGCGTATGTCACCTTCCAGTCGCCGGTTTATGTAGCGATTCTTTGGTCGGTAGGTGCGGACTGGCATCAGATTGTCGCTGCGGTCAGTTCCAATATCGTGCTGTCGATGATGATGGGCGCCGTTTACGGCTACTTCCTCGATTACTGCCGCCGCCTGTTCCGGGTGAGCAGTTACCACCAGGCCAAAGCCTGATAGCGGATGGCAGGCTACGCCTGCCATCGTTTAATGCTGTTCACCGAATAATCCTTTCAGAAAACGCTCCAGCGCGACGCGCGAACTGAACCCGTGCGGAATGCCGTAATGCTGCTGGGAATCGCCGCCTAAATAGAGCGGGAAATTCTGGTAGTGATCGCACAACTTGATGTCCGAAGCAGGCTCCGCGAGCGACGAACTGCGTTCTTTCAGCGTGGGGTGGATCACTAGCGCCGTACGGCCCATTCGCGCTTCGCGGTTCACATAAACATAATTTTCACCGCGACAATAACCATAGGTTTTTGGCGTCGCCACATCCATTGTAAATCCCACGTTTTCCAGAACGCGTGCCACTTCATCGGGTCTTAAATACATAGATTTTCCTCGTCATCTCCTTACAGCCTCGCCACCTTACATGACTAAGCATTGACCGTGATTCAGAAAATTCCACAAACGGACGTGAAAGAGTTGATTACCGTCAGGCCTGAAAAATTATGGTCTAAACTAAAATTCATATCAGAAACGAGGGAGGATCCTATGTTTAACAGACCGAATCGCCGTGATGTTAATGAAGGTATCGAGAATATCAACAACGATATCAAGCAATTAGCCGATAGTCTTGAAGAGGTTCTTAAATCCTGGGGCAGTGACGCCAAAGACGAAGCGGAAAGTGCGCGTCGTAAAGCGCAAGCTCTGTTAAAAGAGACCCGCGCACGTATGCATGACCGCAACCGTGTGCAACAAGTCGCACGAGACGCCGTGGGTTGCGCAGATACCTTTGTAAAAGACAACCCCTGGTGCAGCGTTGGTGCTGCCGCCGCCATTGGTATTTTCGTGGGCGCGCTACTCAGTTTGCGTCGCTAAACCCGCTCTTTTTGCAAAACCTCTGCCTGGTTAACCCGCGCAGGGGCTTTTTATTAGCCATTGCATCGCGGTATTCTGCGTAAAATTCGTACAACCCCCCCTTACCCATTCCCTCCATCCTTTGAATAAAGTCCATGATGAATTCCTATATATTGTGTGGTTGATTATTTTAATAACCACATCTAGTATTCTTTTCAGTAGCACACACACTAACTGACGCGAACCTTCGCGCCGTTCCTTCATTTTAAACTGGAATACGAATTATGCGCATTACTATTTACACTCGAAATGATTGTGTTCAGTGCCACGCCACGAAACGTGCCATGGAAAACCGGGGCCTGGCGTTCGAAATGGTGAACGTTGACCATGTACCTGAAGCGGCCGATGAGCTTCGAGTGATGGGCTTTCGTCAGTTACCGGTGGTTGTCGCCGGGGAAACACGCTGGTCCGGCTTTCGCCCGGATATGATCAACCGCCTGCACAGCACCCCCAGCGTGGCCAGCGCATGAGTAACCTCGTCTACTTCTCCAGCAGCTCCGAAAATACGCAGCGCTTTATTACGCGTCTTGGGTTGCCGGCGGTGCGCATTCCGCTCAATGAGCGGGAACGCATCCAGGTAGACGAACCTTTTATCCTTATAGTGCCCAGTTATGGCGGCGGCGGAACGGCAGGCACGGTTCCCCGCCAGGTGATCCGTTTTTTAAACGATCCGCACAATCGATCGTTGATTCGTGGCGTGATCGCCGCAGGTAACCGGAATTTTGGCGAAGCATACGGTCGCGCAGGCGATGTGGTATCGCAGAAATGCGGCGTGCCGTATCTCTACCGCTTTGAGCTGATGGGTACGCTGCAGGACATCGACAATGTGCGTAAAGGAGTGAGCGAATTTTGGCAACGACAACCGCAGAGCGCGTGAAACACGAAACGCCGGATTACCATGCGCTGAATGCGATGCTCAATCTTTATGATAAAGATGGCCGTATTCAGTTTGATAAAGACCGCGAGGCGGTTGACGCTTTTATGGCGAATCAAGTGCGCCCTAATACCGTCACCTTCAGCAGCCAGGATGAACGGCTGAAATGGCTGGTGAGCGAAGGTTATTACGATGATACCGTGCTGGCGCGCTATGACCGTGCTTTCGTCGTCGATCTGATTGCTCAGGCGCACGCCAGTGGGTTTCGTTTTCAGACATTCCTTGGCGCATGGAAGTTTTACACCAGCTACACGCTAAAAACCTTCGACGGCAAACGCTATCTTGAGCACTTTGAAGATCGCGTCTGTCTGGTCGCGCTGACGCTGGCGCAGGGCGATGAAGCGCTGGCGCGGCAACTGGCGGACGAGATCCTCTCTGGACGTTTCCAGCCCGCGACGCCAACCTTCCTTAACTGCGGCAAACAGCAGCGCGGCGAACTGGTTTCCTGCTTCCTGCTACGCATTGAAGACAATATGGAATCGATTGGCCGCGCGGTGAACTCGGCGTTACAGCTTTCCAAACGCGGTGGCGGCGTGGCGTTTCTGCTCTCCAACTTGCGCGAAGCGGGCGCGCCAATCAAACGTATTGAAAACCAGTCTTCCGGTGTGATCCCGGTAATGAAGATGCTGGAAGATGCCTTTTCCTACGCCAACCAGCTTGGCGCACGTCAGGGTGCGGGCGCGGTTTATCTGCATGCTCATCACCCGGACATTCTGCGTTTCCTCGATACCAAACGTGAAAACGCCGACGAGAAGATCCGCATCAAGACCCTGTCGCTGGGTGTGGTGATCCCGGATGTCACCTTCCGGCTGGCCAAAGAAAACGCGCAGATGGCGCTGTTCTCGCCTTATGATGTCGAGCGCCTGTACGGTAAACCGTTTGGCGATGTGGCGATTAGCGAGCTGTACGATGAACTGCTGGCCGACGATCGCGTGCGCAAAAGCTACATTAACGCCCGCGACTTCTTCCAGACGCTGGCGGAGATCCAGTTTGAATCCGGCTACCCGTACATTATGTTTGAAGACACGGTGAACCGCGCGAACCCGATTGCCGGGCGCATCAATATGAGCAACCTGTGCTCAGAGATTTTGCAGGTCAATAGTGCTTCAACATTTGATGAAAACCTCGATTACGCTACGATCGGCCACGATATCTCCTGCAACCTGGGTTCGCTGAACATCGCGCGCACCATGGATTCGCCGGACTTTGGCCGCACAGTGGAAACCGCCATTCGCGGGCTGACGGCAGTATCCGATATGAGCCATATCCGCTCCGTACCGTCTGTTGAGACCGGCAATGCCGCCTCGCACGCCATTGGGCTGGGCCAGATGAACCTGCACGGTTATCTGGCGCGCGAAGGCATCGCCTATGGCAGCCTGGAAGGACTCGATTTCACCAACTTCTATTTCTACACCATCACCTGGCATGCGCTGCATACCTCGATGATGATCGCCCGCGAGCGCAGCCAGCATTTTGCCGGTTTCCCGGCGTCGCGCTACGCCAGCGGCGAATACTTCAACCAGTACCTGGAAGGCGACTGGCAACCGAAAACGGAGAAAGTCCGTGCGCTGTTTGCCCGTTCCGGCATCACCCTCCCCACGCGCGAGATGTGGCAGCAATTGCGCGAAGATGTGATGCGTTACGGCATTTATAACCAGAACTTACAGGCGGTTCCGCCTACCGGTTCCATCTCGTACATCAACCATGCGACATCGAGTATTCACCCGATTGTGTCGAAAATTGAGATCCGCAAGGAAGGCAAAACCGGGCGCGTTTACTACCCGGCACCGTTTATGACCAATGAAAACCTGGCGCTGTACGAAGATGCGTATGAGATTGGCCCGGAAAAGATCATTGATACCTATGCCGAAGCCACGCGCCATGTGGATCAGGGGCTGTCACTGACGCTGTTCTTCAAAGACACGGCCACCACGCGCGATATCAATAAAGCGCAGATCTACGCCTGGAAGAAAGGTATCAAGACGCTGTACTACATTCGCCTGCGCCAGCTTGCGCTGGAAGGCACTGAGATCCAGGGCTGCGTGTCCTGCGCGTTATAAGGAGAAAAGGATGAGCCAACTAACACGTATCAGCGCGGTGAACTGGAACAAAATCCAGGACGATAAAGATCTGGAAGTGTGGAACCGGTTGACCAGTAACTTCTGGCTACCGGAGAAGGTGCCGCTGTCGAACGATATTCCCGCCTGGCAGACATTAAGCCCGGCAGAGCAACAGCTTACCATCCGCGTTTTTACCGGCCTGACGCTGCTCGACACCATTCAGAATACCGTTGGCGCACCGGCGTTAATGAGCGACGCGCTAACGCCGCATGAAGAAGCAGTATTGTCGAACATCAGTTTTATGGAAGCAGTGCATGCCCGCTCCTACAGTTCAATTTTCTCCACGCTATGCCAGACCAAAGATGTCGATGCTGCGTATAACTGGAGCGAAGAAAACCCGGCGTTGCAGCGCAAGGCGCAGATCGTCTTGCAACACTATCGCGCCGATGAGCCGCTGAAGAAGAAGATCGCCAGCGTTTTTCTGGAATCTTTTCTCTTCTATTCCGGTTTCTGGCTGCCGATGTACTGGTCAAGCCGCGGCAAACTGACCAACACGGCAGATCTGATTCGGCTGATCATCCGTGATGAAGCGGTACACGGTTACTACATTGGTTATAAATATCAGAAAGGGCTGGAGAAAGTCAGCGCAGAAAAACGCGAGAAGTTGAAGAATTTTGCACTGGATCTGCTGATGGATCTCTACGATAACGAGCTGCAATACACCGAAGATGTGTACGCGGAGAGCGGCTGGACCGAGGAGGTGAAAGCCTTCCTGTGTTATAACGCCAACAAAGCGCTGATGAACCTCGGTTATGAAGCGCTATTCCCGGCGGAAATGGCGGAAGTGAACCCGGCGATCCTTGCCGCGCTTTCGCCGAATGCCGACGAAAACCATGACTTTTTCTCCGGTTCCGGTTCCTCATATGTGATGGGGAAAGCCGTCGAAACCGAAGACGAAGACTGGAATTTTTAACCGCCCGCTCCTCTCCCTTTCCGGGAGAGGAATATTCCTGCCAATATTCTTTTTAAAAAAACCACCTACGAAAAAGGTTATTGCCATTATAATAATATCTACGCATTCTTCGGCATAATATTCAAACAGGCACTACACTGTAATTTCCTTGTCATTTTCACCTGAAGCACACCATTTCAGGTGCGATTTCTCGACGAATACGAAAAAATCATCATCCACCGTCAGCCCTTACCTCATGGGAAATAGAGGCGATTCTGCAAACACCAAATTCCGCAGGCCCGGCAATTGAGGGTTGTCTCAGATTCTGAGTATGTTAGGGTATAGCCAGTAAATTATTATCACCAGGTATTATATCGACACAATAAATAACAGGAACTCTTTTATTGAATGGCAATTAAATTAGAAGTAAAGAATCTATATAAAATATTTGGCGAGCATCCACAGCGAGCTTTCAAATATATTGAAAAAGGACTTTCAAAAGAAACGATTCTGGAAAAAACGGGGCTATCGCTTGGCGTTAAAGACGCCAGTCTGGCCATTGAAGAAGGCGAGATATTTGTCATCATGGGGTTATCCGGATCGGGTAAATCCACTATGGTACGCCTTCTCAATCGCCTGATTGAACCCACCCGCGGACAGGTACTGATTGATGGCGTGGATATTGCCAGAATATCAGACGCCGAATTACGCGAGGTGCGCAGGAAAAAGATTGCGATGGTCTTTCAGTCGTTTGCGTTAATGCCCCATATGACGGTACTGGATAATACCGCATTTGGTATGGAATTAGCGGGAATTGCACCGCAGACGCGGCAGGAAAAAGCGCTCGACGTCCTGCGTCAGGTCGGGCTGGAAAATTATGCGCACGCGTATCCGGATGAACTCTCCGGCGGTATGCGCCAGCGTGTTGGCCTGGCACGCGCATTAGCCATTAATCCGGACATTCTATTAATGGATGAAGCCTTCTCGGCGCTCGATCCTTTAATTCGTACGGAAATGCAGGATGAACTAGTAAAACTGCAAGCGAAACATCAACGTACCATCGTGTTTATTTCCCACGATCTGGATGAAGCCATGCGTATTGGCGACCGGATTGCCATTATGCAAAACGGCGAAGTGGTACAGGTCGGTACGCCGGATGAAATATTGAATAATCCGGCCAATGATTATGTGCGCACTTTCTTCCGCGGTGTGGATATTAGCCAAGTGTTTAGCGCGAAAGATATTGCGCGTCGAACGCCAGTCGGTTTGATCCGTAAAACGCCTGGTTTCGGCCCGCGCTCGGCGCTGAAACTGTTGCAGGATGAAGACCGTGAATACGGTTATGTGATTGAACGCGGCAATAAATTTGTCGGCATTGTCTCCATCGACTCCCTGAAATCGGCGCTTAGCCAGAATCAGGGCATCGAAGCAGCGTTAATTGACTCCCCGCTTGCGGTGGAGGCGGAAACGCCGCTCAGCGAGTTGCTCTCCCATGTTGGACAGGCGCCCTGCGCCGTGCCGGTCGTCGGTGAAGAACAACAATACGTGGGCATCATCTCGAAACGGATGCTGCTACAGGCTTTAGATCGCGAGGGAGCAAACAATGGCTGATCAAAATAACCCGTGGGATAGCGCGCCAGTAACCGATAGCGCGGTGCAATCCGCAGATGCCTGGGGCGGCGGTTCTGCCACGCCCACCGACGGCAGCGGCACCGACTGGCTGCACAGTGCCCCCACGCCCGCGCCGGAACATTTCAATATTATGGATCCATTCCATAAGACGCTGATCCCGCTGGATAGTTGGGTAACGCAGGGGATCGACTGGGTCGTCATGCACTTCCGCCCGGTATTCCAGGGGATCCGTATCCCTATCGACTATATCCTGAGCACTTTCCAGCAACTGCTACTGGGGATGCCTGCGCCGGTCGCGATTATCGTGTTCTCACTGATCGCCTGGCAGATGAGCAGTGCCGGAATGGGGATTACCACGCTGGTATCGCTGATTGCCATTGGTGCCATTGGCGCCTGGTCGCAGGCGATGGTCACGCTGGCGCTGGTGCTGACCGCTCTGCTGTTCTGCGTGATGATCGGTTTGCCGCTGGGGATCTGGCTGGCGCGTAGCCCACGGGCTTCGAAAATCATTCGCCCGCTGCTGGATGCCATGCAGACCACGCCGGCGTTTGTTTACCTGGTGCCGATTGTGATGCTATTTGGTATCGGCAACGTGCCGGGCGTGGTGGTGACGATTATCTTCGCCCTGCCGCCGGTGGTGCGTCTGACAATCCTCGGTATTAACCAGGTTCCGGCGGATTTGATTGAAGCTTCACGTTCATTTGGCGCCAGCCCGCGTCAGATGTTATTCAAAGTACAGTTACCACTGGCCATGCCTACCATTATGGCGGGAATTAACCAAACGCTAATGCTTGCCCTATCCATGGTAGTGATCGCCTCGATGATCGCCGTTGGCGGGCTTGGCCAGATGGTGCTGCGCGGTATTGGCCGCCTCGATATGGGGCTGGCGACCGTCGGCGGCGTTGGGATCGTGATCCTCGCCATCATTCTCGACCGCCTGACGCAGGCTGTCGGCCGCGATTCTCGCAGCCGCGGAAATCGTCGCTGGTATCAAACCGGCCCGCTGGGTCTGCTGACCCGTCCATTCACAAAATAAACCTGTTTCCCGGCGCTCAGCGCCGGGTCGACACATCCTACCTGAACAATCCTGAACAATAAGGAACAACGATGCGACATAGCGTACTTTTTGCCACAGCGTTTGCCACCCTTGTCTCTACCAGCACATTTGCTGCAGACCTGCCCGGCAAAGGCATCACCGTACAGCCCTTCCAGAGCACCATTTCTGAAGAAAGCTTCCAGACGCTGCTGGTCAGCCGCGGGCTGGAAAAACTCGGCTATACGGTGAATAAACCGAGTGAAGTGGATTACAACGTCGGTTACACCTCCCTTGCCGCTGGTGACGTCACCTTTACTGCCATTAACTGGCAGCCGCTGCATGACGACATGTATGCCGCTGCGGGCGGTGACAGTAAGTTCTACCGTTCCGGGGTGTTTGTCACCGGCGCGGCGCAGGGTTACTTGATCGATAAGAAAACCGCCGAGCAATACCACATTAAAAGCATCGATCAGCTTAAAGATCCGAAAATCGCCAAACTGTTCGACACCAATGGCGACGGCAAAGCTGATCTGACCGGCTGCACGCCCGGCTGGGGCTGTGAAGCGGTGATTAATCACCAGATCAATGCTTACGGCCTGAGCAACACCGTAGTGCATAATCAGGGCAATTATGCTGCAATGATGGCGGACACTATTACCCGCTTTAAAGAAGGTAAACCGGTGCTTTATTACACCTGGACACCCTACTGGGTGAGCGATGTGCTGAAACCGGGTAAAGATGTGGTCTGGTTGCAGGTACCGTTCTCTTCCCTGCCGGGTAAGCAGAAAGATATCGACACCAAACTGCCGAACGGCATGAACTATGGCTTCCCGGTGAACACCATGCACATTGTCGCCAACAAAGCCTGGGCGGAGAAAAACCCGGCAGCGGCGAAATTGTTCTCGGTGATGAAGTTGCCTATCGCTGACATCAATGCGCAGAATGCGATGATGCATGACGGCAAAGCCTCTGAAGCGGATATCCAGGGTCATGTTGACGGCTGGATCAAAGCCCACCAGCAGCAGTTTGACGGCTGGGTAAAAGAAGCGCTGGCCGCGCAGAAGTAAATCCCCTCGAATAAAGCGCCATTCGGTTTATGCCGGATGGCGCTTTCGCTTATCCGGCCAGCGCGCGATATAGCGCCAGAGTTGCACATTCAGGCACAGCACTCAGACCGGTTAAGACTGTGCCGCCATTCGGCAATCAACGCGCCATCGGCTCTCCCCACGATGACTGCACAAATAACAACATGCCCTCTCAAGCGATTGACTATGATAGGTTTCTAAAAAAACCATTACCTGACTGCGCATTCTATGACAACACAAGCAAACCACGTTCTTAGCCCGGCGCTGATCGTGCTGATGTCCGTCGCCACGGGCCTTGCGGTCGCCAGCAATTACTATGCGCAACCGCTGCTCGATACCATCGCTCATGCCTTTTCGCTGTCGCCTAATCAGGCGGGCTTTATTGTCACCGCCGCCCAGCTTGGCTATGCCGCTGGCCTGCTGTTTCTGGTGCCGCTCGGCGATATGTTTGAGCGGCGAACGCTCATTGTGGTGATGACGATGCTGTCGGCGGGTGGCATGTTGATTACCGCCGGTAGTTCGTCGCTGAGCTTCATGATCCTCGGCACTGCGCTGACCGGGCTATTTTCCGTCGTCGCGCAGATCCTCGTGCCGCTGGCCGCAACATTAGCCACGCCGGATAAACGCGGCAAAGTGGTCGGCACCATCATGAGCGGGCTGCTGCTGGGGATTTTACTGGCGCGCACCATTGCCGGATTGCTCGCCAGTCTCGGCGGCTGGCGCACGGTTTATTGGGTCGCCAGCGTACTAATGGTGCTGATGGCGCTGGCGCTGTGGCGCGGTCTGCCGAAGCTTAAACAGGAAACGCACCTCAATTATCCGCAATTACTGGGCTCTGTTTTTACTCTGTTCGCAGGTGATAAAGTGCTGCGCACCCGCGCCCTGCTCGGCTGCCTGAGTTTCGCCAACTTCAGTATTCTGTGGACGTCGATGGCGTTTCTGCTGGCCTCGCCACCGTTCAACTTCTCCGAAGCAGTAATCGGTTTGTTCGGCCTGGTCGGCGCGGCGGGCGCATTAGGCGCGCGTCAGGCCGGTGGCCTGGCGGATCGCGGTAAATCGCACCTCACCACCACGGGCGGTCTGATATTGCTGCTGCTTTCATGGGTAACCATTTGGCTTGGCCACAGCTCGGTTATCGCGCTGATTATTGGCATCATCGTGCTGGATCTCACCGTGCAAGGCGTGCATATCACCAACCAGACGGTGATTTACCGCATCAAACCGGATGCGCGTAACCGCCTGACCGCCGGTTATATGACTAGCTACTTTATTGGCGGTGCGGCAGGTTCGTTGATCTCGGCCTCCGCCTGGCAGCATGCGGGCTGGACGGGCGTCTGCGCAGCGGGCGGTACGCTGGCGCTGTTGAATCTACTGGTCTGGTGGCGAGGATTTCACCGCCAGCAAGTGGCGAGGTAAGCAAGCGCTCACATTTATACCATTCCACTAAAAACCGGGTGTTAACGAGTCCCTCAGTCTGTTAAGGTTATAGGACTTGTTTATCCCGGTTATATTAACGTGGGTGATATATAACAAACACTATGGATAGTTCAGCAATACCTCCAGACGCCGAGCCAGTGAGAGTAGCCACGCTACAAGAAGGCATCAAAGACAGTCTTCCCATCGTTTTAAGCTACATCCCCGTTGCATTTGCCTTTGGTATGAATGCCAGTAAACTCGGTTTTTCTCCTCTCGAAAGCCTCTTTTTCTCCTGCATTATCTACGCGGGCGCCAGCCAGTTTGTCATTACCACCCTGCTTGCTGCGGGCAGCACCTTGTGGGTTGCCGCGCTGACCGTCATGGCGATGGATGTTCGCCATGTGCTGTATGGCCCATCGTTACGCAGCCGTATTCTGCAACCGCTTAAAAATCCGAAAACCGCGATCTGGGCCTTTGGCCTGACGGACGAAGTGTTTGCCGCCGCAACTGCCAAACTGGTGCGCGATAACCGTCGCTGGAGCGAAAACTGGATGATAGGTATCGCATTATTTTCATGGCTCTCCTGGGTCGCAGGAACGGTGCTGGGCGCATTTTCTGGCAGCGGCCTGCTGGAGGGATATCCGGCGGTTGAATCAGCGTTAGGTTTTATGTTGCCCGCTCTGTTTATGAGCTTCCTGCTGGCATCGTTCCAGCATCGCCAGACGCCGAGCGTCACCGTCGCGCTGCTTGGCGCGCTGGCCGGTTTAACGCTGTTCTCTATCCCTGCGGCGATCCTCGCCGGGATCGGTTCTGGCTGCGTTGCCGCGCTGGTACAGGCGTTTTATCAGGGTGTTCCCGATGAGGCATGAAATTTTACTGCTCGGTCTGCTGGTAGGCTGCGTTAATTTTTTATTTCGCTATCTTCCTTTGCGCGTTCGCGTCGGGCGGCCAAATCCGACAAAACGCGGGGTTGCCGGCATCCTGCTGGACACCATCGGCATCGCCTCTATTTGTTCATTGCTGGTGGTGTCATGCGTACCAGAGATCATTCATGATGAGCGCCGCCTGCTGCCAACGCTGGTTGGCTTCGCGGTGCTGGGTCTGAGCTTCTGGAGAACACGTAGCATTATTCTCCCCACGCTACTGAGCGCACTTGCGTACGGAATCGCATGGAAACTGCTGACGGATGTATAGATAAGGCAAATTATTAGCAACAATAATACATTTACTTTATTTGTCACTGTCGTTACTATATCGACTGCAATTAATGAGGTCATACACAAATGGATAGTTCGTTTACGCCCATAGAGCAAATGCTTAAGTTTCGCGCCAGCCGCTATGAGGATTTTCCGTTTCAGGAGATTTTGCTCACCCGTCTTTGCATGCACATGCAGGGTAAGCTGCTGGAAAATCGCAACAAAATGCTGAAAGCGCAGGGTATTAACGAGACGTTGTTTATGGCATTGATCACGCTGGAGTCGCAGGAAAACCACAGCATTCAGCCGTCTGAATTGAGCAGCGCGCTGGGTTCTTCACGTACCAATGCCACACGTATCGCCGATGAGCTGGAAAAACGCGGCTGGATCGAGCGTCGCGAAAGCGATAATGACCGCCGCTGCCTGCATCTGCAACTGACTGATAAAGGTCACGAATTCCTGCGCCAGGTTCTGCCCCCGCAGCACAATTGTCTGCATCAACTGTGGTCTTCCCTGAGCGACTCGGAGAAAGTCCAGCTTGAGCAGATCACACGTAAGTTACTTACGCGTCTCGACAAGATGGAAGAAGACGGCGTCATTCTTGAGGCGCTGCGCTAACGCGATAAGCCGCTCGAATATCCAGGATATAAGAATATAAGGGCCAGCCTGATGCTGGCCTTTCTGACAGAAGGTCGGCTATGTCGACATCAAATAATTAGATCGTGGAGAAAAGCATGAGCGCAAATGCGGAGAGTCATCCCCCGCAGCAACCGGTCAAAAAGAGAGGCAAGCGTAAAGGTGCCCTTCTAATGCTGACCTTGCTCTTTATTGTTATTGCCGTGGCATATGGAATTTATTGGTTTTTGGTACTGCGTCATTATGAAGAAACCGATGACGCTTATGTAGCAGGGAACCAAGTGCAAATCATGGCGCAGGTATCCGGCAGCGTGACGAAAGTCTGGGCTGACAATACCGATTTTGTAAAACAGGGAGATGTACTGGTTACGCTGGATGCCACCGATGCGCAGCAGGCGTTTGAAAAAGCGCAGACTGCACTGGCAAGCAGCGTTCGTCAAACCCGCCAGTCGATGATCAATAGCAAGCAATTGCTGGCGAGCATCGAGGTGAAAAAAACCGCCCTCACCCAGGCGCAGAGCGATTTAAACCGCCGTATTCCGCTGGGCAGCGCCAATTTGATTGGCCGCGAAGAGTTGCAACACGCCCGTGATGCTGTGACCAGCGCGCAGGCCGATCTGGACGTGGCCATTCAGCAATACAACGCCAACCAGGCGATCGTGCTCGATACCCGTCTGGAAGATCAACCGGCCGTTAAGCAGGCTGCGACGGAAGTCCGCAATAGCTGGCTGGCGCTGCAACGTACGAAAATCGTCAGCCCGATCACCGGCTACGTTTCGCGTCGCGCGGTACAGCCTGGCGCGCAAATCAGCCCGACCACCGCATTAATGGCCGTTGTTCCGGCCACCAATTTGTGGGTGGACGCTAACTTCAAAGAGACACAACTTGCGCATATGCGTATTGGCCAGACAGCTACCGTGGTTAGCGACATCTATGGCGATGAAGTGACCTACAGCGGGAAAGTGGTCGGCCTCGATATGGGCACCGGTAGCGCGTTCTCACTGCTGCCTGCGCAAAACGCTACCGGTAACTGGATTAAAGTGGTTCAGCGCCTGCCGGTACGTGTTGAACTGGACGCCAAACAACTTGCCGCACATCCACTGCGTATTGGTCTCTCAACGCTGGTGAAGATCGATACCGCCGATCGTGAAGGTCAGGTACTGGCAAGCCAGGTACGCAGCAGCCCGGCGTATGAAAGCAACGCACGGGAGATTAGCCTTGAGCCGGTCAACACGCGGATCGAAAACATCGTGAAAGCCAACGCCGGTTAATCTGAGGTGAGTGCAATGCAACAGAAACCGCTGGAAGGCGCACAACTGGTCATTATGACCATTGCGCTGTCGCTTGCGACCTTCATGCAGGTGCTGGACTCCACCATCGCTAACGTGGCTATTCCCACGATCGCTGGCAACCTTGGCTCATCGCTGAGCCAGGGGACATGGGTGATCACCTCTTTCGGGGTAGCGAATGCCATCTCGATTCCGATCACCGGCTGGCTGGCAAAGCGCGTCGGGGAAGTGAAGCTTTTCCTCTGGTCAACGGTGGCCTTCGCTATCGCCTCCTGGGCGTGCGGCGTCTCCAGCAGCCTGACGATGCTGATCTTCTTCCGTGTGCTCCAGGGGATTGTCGCCGGGCCGTTGATCCCGCTCTCCCAGAGTTTGTTGCTGAGCAACTACCCGCCCGCCAAACGCTCCATCGCGCTGGCGCTGTGGTCAATGACGGTAATTGTCGCACCAATTTGCGGTCCGATCCTTGGCGGTTATATCAGCGATAACTACCACTGGGGCTGGATCTTCTTTATCAACGTGCCGATCGGCGCGCTGGTGGTGTTGCTGACGTTGCAAACCCTGCGCGGCCGTGAGACGCGAACCGAACAGCGACGCATTGACAGTATTGGTCTGGTGCTGCTGATTCTCGGTATCGGCAGTTTGCAGGTGATGCTCGACCAGGGTAAAGAGCTTGACTGGTTTAATTCGACGGAGATCATCGTGCTGACGATTGTCGCCGTGGTGTCAATCAGTTTCCTGGTGGTCTGGGAATTGACCGATGAGAACCCGATAGTCGATTTGTCGCTGTTTAAATCGCGTAATTTTACCATCGGCTGCCTCTGCATCAGCCTCGCCTATATGCTCTACTTCGGCGCGATTGTTCTGCTACCGCAGCTATTGCAGGAAGTCTATGGCTACACGGCAACGTGGGCGGGGCTGGCCTCTGCGCCTGTCGGGGTGATCCCGGTGCTGCTGTCGCCGATTATTGGCCGCTTCGCCCATAAGCTGGATATGCGCCGTCTGGTGACCTTTAGCTTTATTATGTATGCGGTGTGCTTCTACTGGCGTGCATATACATTCGAACCGGGAATGGACTTTGGCGCTTCCGCCTGGCCGCAATTTATTCAGGGTTTCGCCGTAGCCTGTTTCTTTATGCCGCTCACCACCATTACGCTCTCAGGGCTGCCGCCTGAGCGACTGGCGGCGGCGTCCAGCCTGTCGAACTTCACTCGTACGCTGGCCGGTTCGATTGGGACATCGATCACCACTACGCTGTGGACTAACCGCGAGTCGATGCACCATGCGCAGCTCACCGAGTCGGTCAACCCGTACAACCCCAACGCGCAGGAGATGTATAACCAACTGCAAGGCATGGGGATGTCGCAACAGCAGGCATCCGGCTGGATAGCGCAGCAGATCACCAATCAGGGGCTGATTATTTCCGCCAATGAGATCTTCTGGTTCTCGGCGGGCGTGTTCCTGCTCCTGCTCAGTCTGGTGTGGTTTGCCAAACCACCTTTCGGCGCCGGTGGCGGTGGAGGCGGCGCGCACTGATCTTTGGCGCGGTTTGCCGCGCCTTGTTTCCTTTCGCCCTGCCCGATCGCCGCTCGCCGGAACAGCTCATGGGCGAAGGGATGCAGAGGACGGTGCGTAAAGGAGAAGGTTAAAGTGGTGGTCATCGGGTTGCCGCTGGGTGGCGAGAAAGCAGGCCCGGTAAGCGAGCTACCGGGCGCTACAATGACAGCACTACTAGCACGACTACTACTAGATGTGCAGTTCCTGCAATTTTTCTTTCGGCAGGGCCAGTTCTTCGTTGCTGTTAACGCGGACATCGCGGTCAAGAATGTGACGGGCGATTTCCTGTGCTTCTTCCAGCGAGTGCATGGTATAGGTGCCGCACTGGTAGACGTTCAGTTCCGGGATCTGGTTCTGTTCTTTCACCTTCAACACATCAGCCATCGCCGCTTTCCACGCATCCGCAACGCGCTGTTCATCCGGCGTGCCAATCAGGCTCATGTAAAAGCCCGTGCGACAACCCATCGGCGAAATATCGATGATCTCAACGCCGTTGCCGTTGAGGTGGTTACGCATGAAACCAGCAAACAGATGCTCAAGCGTGTGGATCCCTTTTTCCGGCATGACTTCTTTATTAGGCACGCAGAAACGCAGGTCGAATACGGTGATGGTATCGCCATGCGGCGTGTCCATGGTCTTGGCTACACGGACAGCAGGGGCTTCCATACGGGTATGATCGACAGTGAAGCTATCCAACAATGGCATTTAGTCACCTCCGACAGTGATTTTTTTAAATAAAAAATGAACTCTTCTTTTTCGTGCGAGTCTGAGTATATGAAAGACGCGCATTTGTTATCATCATCCCTGATTTTCAGAGATGAAATTTTGGCCACAGCGATGTGGCCTTTTTCTTTTCTGTCAGGCGTGACGCGCGAGTAACGCTTCAAATGACTCGGTATCCCCGGCTTCAACCTCTGCCTGACGCGCCAGCGATGCTTTGCACTCGACGATAAAATCTTCCTCATGCAGGATTTCCAGCGGTTCTTCGCGAAGCTGTGAACGATACTGATCGCCCAGCGCTTTACCGGTGCCGCCAATTCCGTTATCGATCATCGAACGCAGGATGCGCGCCGAGAAAGTGAGCTCCGGATCGTCGAAGCTGGCGACCAGTTGTTCACACACCTGCTCGTATTCGTTGCCACCGTACACGCCATCGAGCGTCTGTGCCACTCGTTTCAAATCCTGGAACAGATCTTTGCCGACCTTCGCCAGCGGGAATTGCGCGGTTTCACAGCCAATACCCAGCGTCAGGCCCGGTTTACGCCCCTCCAGAATCACACGATTCCAGTTTGTACGCGTACACAGCAGTTCGTCGCTGCTCATCTCCGGCGCATCAGCCAGCACGCACCACACCATAAACAGATCGAGGAAGCGAACCTGCTGCTTGTCAACGCCAATCGCCGTGAAAGGGTTGATGTCCAGCGAGCGCACTTCAATATATTCAATACCGCCACGCAGCAGCGCGTCCGACGGCGTTTCACCGCTACGGGTTACGCGTTTCGGGCGAATCGGCGCATACAACTCGTTCTCTATCTGCAAAATATTGGTATTGATTTGCAGATACTTATCGTCTTTCTTCAGACCAATTTTAGCGTACTCTTCCGAAGGTGTTTTTATCGCCCGCTTCAGCGCCACCACATAATCGTGCAGATTATTAAAGGTGATGCCCAGGTTGTTCTGCGATTTATTGGTATAGCCCAGATCGCTTAAGCGCAGCGATGTGGCATACGGCAGGTAATACATACCATTCGGCGTTTTCTCAAACGGCAGAGTGGTCGGTTTCCCTTGCAGGAACGACGAACAGATCGCCGGAGACGCACCAAACAGATACGGGATCACCCAGCCAAAACGGTAATAGTTACGGATCAGGCGAAAATAGCCGTCGGATACCGTTTCTCTATCGGTGCCGCCGCTTTTCGCTTCCCAAAATTCCATCGGCAGCGAGAAGTTGTAATGCACGCCGGAAATGGTTTGCATCAGTGCGCCATAGCGGTTTTTCAACCCTTCGCGATAGAGTGTTTTCAGGCGACCGATATTGGAGGTACCGTACTGCGCCAGCTCAATCTGCTGGCCGTCTTTGATGTAGCACGGCATACTCAGCGGCCACATCCGCTCGTCACCAATCTGGCGGGCGGTGTAGCGATGAATATCGCGCATGATCGTCAACATATGGTCGATATCATTATCGACCGGCGTAATAAACTCCAGAAGTGCTTCCGCAAAATCAGTAGTGATCCACTGATGAGTTAAGGCAGAGCCGAGCGTCGCCGCATGACCAGTAGTCGCCAGCGAGCCATCTGCGTTTACGCGCAGCGTCTCACGCTCGAGACCGCGTTGGATCCCCTTTACTGCATGAGGATGTTTTTCCAGCCAGGACAATGCCTGTGATACGTCCGGGATCAAGTTGACCTCCCGCCTGTAATAATCATTTTATTAAGCATAATTGTAATGGTTGACGATTAAAGGTCACTCACTCAGTCCAATTAGTGCCACCACGTCATACCCTGTAGCGTTACCAGGGCTATCGCCACATAGCGTAACGCCTTGCCAAGGCATAAAAAAAACAGCACTGGTCTCCATGAAAGGCGCATCCAACCCGCCAGCAGACACAGCACATCGCCTATAACAGGCATCCAACTCAGAAGCAGCGCTGCCGCGCCGTAACGTCTGAGCCAGTGAGTCGCTTTTTCCTGCCAGCGCGATGTTTTACGCTGCGGAAAGAAACGCCCAAGAATAACGTTAGTCAGCCCTCCAAGGCTATTACCCATTGTTGCTATTACTACGAGCAGCCAGGGCTGACTGACACCAGAGAGCAGCATCGCAATCAGCACGACCTCAGAATTGCCGGGTAACAACGTGGCGCTGAGGAAGCTACTGGCAAACAATGACAGGAGCGACAGGCTGTCACTCACAATAAGCGTACATCAACTGCATCCATACCGGCGGCCTGCGCCGCCTGGATACCGAAATCTGCATCTTCAAATACCACGCATCGCGCTGGCTCGACGCTCATTTGTTGGGCACAAAGCAGGAAGGTATCCGGTGCAGGTTTGTGATTTTTAACATGATCGGCGGCAACAACTGCCTTGAAATAGTGGCGCAGACCCAGGTGCGCCAATAACGCTTCCGCAATAGCGCTTTCACTGCCGGTTCCTACTGACATCGGGCGAAGGCCGTGCCACTCTTTTACAACTTCGATTAATGGCAGAGGGCGCACTGAATCCAGCAGCATCGCTTTAACCACTGCGGTTTTCTCCTGCGCCAGCGCATGCGGATCGAGATCGCCCTGATTAGCTTCAATGATGAACTGCGCGATACGCCAGGTCGGTGAGCCATTTAGCCCGACCATTGACTGCTCGTCAAAACGCATCCCGTAACGCCCCAGCACTTCATGCCAGGCTTTACGGTGGGTCGGCTCGGTATCCAGGATGGTGCCATCCATATCAAAAATCAGACCAGCGTAACGTTCGTACATCATGTTCTCACAAAGCGTATAACAAACAGTTACTTTAACGTAAACAACGATTTTTGTCGCTGTCAGCGAATGATGAGGATAAATGTTGGGTTTATCTGGTGGATTGATAAAGGAAGCGTAAGCACTTGATAAAACGAAGAAGAGATTTTACTAAGATGGTGCATCCGGGAGGATGACTCGTCTTTCGACTCGCCCTACGGGCCGTTGCTAATGCAACGTTATCCCCCCTGGTGCAAGCGGTTTTATCCACCGCTTCGGAAACGACAAACTTGCTGTCACTTCCTCAAAAATATGGTGCATCCGGGAGGATTCGAACCTCCGACCGCTCGGTTCGTAGCCGAGTACTCTATCCAGCTGAGCTACGGATGCATCGGAAAATGCTACTTACAATACAGATTTAATATCTGCATAACATCGGCGTACTAAATAAGAATGGTGCATCCGGGAGGATGACTCGTCTTTCGACTCGCCCTGCGGGCCGTTGCTGATGCAACGTTATCCCCCCCTGGTGCAAGCGGTTTTATCCGCTGCTTCGGAAACGACAACACTGCTGTCACTTCCTCAAAATATGGTGCATCCGGGAGGATTCGAACCTCCGACCGCTCGGTTCGTAGCCGAGTACTCTATCCAGCTGAGCATCCGGGAGGATTCGAACCTCCGACCGCTCGGTTCGTAGCCGAGTACTCTATCCAGCTGAGCTACGGATGCAAAATGGCGGTGAGGCGGGGATTCGAACCCCGGATGCAGCTTTTGACCGCATACTCCCTTAGCAGGGGAGCGCCTTCAGCCTCTCGGCCACCTCACCACACGCCTCTTTCGAGTGCTTTGAAGAACTTGTTGAGAGCTCATCGTCGCTGCGTGGCGCACATATTACTTTCTGGGACTTATAAGTCAAACAATTTTTCCAGCCCCTGAATCGTTTGCACACTTCGCAGTCAATTAGCCTGTAAAAAGGCCAAAAAGGATGTTTTCTCAGCACAATTTCCGCCGCTTCGCTGGAGAAAGACAGAAACAAGCCTGCCACGAAAATACGCGCCTGATGCAAAAATCTGCGGGGCTGAAATAAAAAGGAAACCTGGAGAGGAGAAGATCTGGAGGAGGTGTTGCGTCTCGCCGTACAACCGCGAGACGCATAATAGCATCAGTAGTTGGACTGCTGTGATTTTTCAGCCTGGATACGCTGGTAGATCTCTTCACGGTGAACAGATACTTCTTTCGGGGCATTAACGCCAATACGCACCTGGTTACCCTTAACCCCTAAGACAGTCACAGTGACCTCATCCCCAATCATGAGGGTTTCACCAACTCGACGAGTCAGAATCAGCATTCTTTGCTCCTTGAAAGATTAAAAGAGTCGGGTCTCTCTGTATCCCGGCATTATCCATCATATAACGCCAAAAAGTAAGCGATGACAAACACGTAAAGTGTAAGTAGTCACGGCATCACATTCTGTTAAACGTAAGTTTAGCCGATATACACAACTTCAACCTGACTTTCTTGTTATCAATAGTGTAGAGGCAACAAGGCCATAATCGGTATGATTATGGCCTGTGCATTCGCTTTGTAGTTATGACAGTTTTGCGCTTACCCAGTCTTTAACACTGGCAAGAGCAGCAGGAAGCGCAGCCGCGTCGGTACCACCGGCTTGCGCCATGTCCGGACGTCCCCCCCCTTTGCCCCCAACCTGCTGGGCAACCATACCAACCAGATCCCCTGCTTTCACACGGTCAGTCACATCCTTCGAGACCCCCGCAATCAGAGAAACTTTCCCTTCAGCCACAGTGGCGAGAACAATAACAGAAGCGCCTAACTGGTTCTTCAGATCGTCCACCATGGTACGCAGCATCTTCGGCTCGACGCCTGCCAGTTCGCTGACCAGCAGTTTCACACCATTAAGGTCAATCGCTTTGCCGAACAGGTTCGCGCTCTCCTGCGCTGCCGCCTGCTCTTTAAGCTGCTGCAACTCTTTTTCCAACTGACGCGTACGATCAATAACGGTACGTACTTTGTCACCCAGATTCTGGCTATCGCCTTTCAGCAACTGCGCGATATCGTGCAATTGGTCGCTCTGCGCATGCAGGCTGGAAATCGCACCTTCACCGGTAACCGCTTCGATACGACGCACGCCAGCGGCAGTGCCGGATTCAGACACAATGCGGAACAGACCGATATCACCGGTGCGGGAAGCATGCGTACCACCGCACAGTTCGGTAGAGAAATCGCCCATGCTCAGTACACGCACGCGCTCATCGTATTTCTCGCCAAACAGCGCCATCGCGCCATTCGCTTTTGCGGCTTCCAGATCCATGATGTTGGTTTCGATCGGCAGGTTACGGCGAATCTGCGTGTTCACCAGATCTTCCACCGCGCGGATCTCAGACGGTTTCATCGCTTCGAAATGAGAGAAGTCAAAGCGCAGCGCTTTGTCATTCACCAGCGAGCCTTTCTGCGCGACGTGAGCGCCAAGGACGCAACGCAACGCAGCGTGCATCAGGTGCGTTGCAGAGTGGTTCAGGCGGATGCGCGCGCGACGCGCTTCGTCGACTTCCGCTTTCACGCCGTCACCCATTTTCAGAGTCCCGGTCGCCAGCTTGCCGATATGACCAATCGCCTGACCATATTTCTGCGTATCCTGCACGGCAAATGCAAAACCGTTGCCTTTCAGTTCGCCTTTATCGCCAACCTGACCGCCGGATTCGGCATAGAATGGCGTTTCATCAAGCACGACAACCGCTTCCTGGCCTGCAGCAATCGCGTTCACCGGTTTGCCGTCGACAAACAGCGCGGTCACTTTACCATTCAGTTCAAGGTGATCGTAGCCTTTAAATTCCGACGCGCTATCAACGCGAATCATCGCGTTGTAGTCTGCGCCAAATCCGCTGGATTCGCGGGCGCGGCGGCGCTGCTCTTCCATGGCGGCGTCAAAACCGGCCTCATCAATTTTCAGGTTACGCTCGCGGCAAACGTCCGCTGTCAGATCCATCGGGAAACCGTAGGTATCATACAGACGGAAGACCGTTTCGCCGTCAAGCGTATCCCCTTTCAGTTTTGCCAGTTCTTCGTCCAACAGCGCCAGACCGCGCTCCAAAGTACGGGCAAACTGCTCTTCCTCGGTTTTCAGAACCTGTTCAACCTGCGCCTGCTGGCGTTGCAGATCTTCACCGGCAGAGCCCATCACGGCGATCAGCGGCGCAACCAGTTTATAGAAGAAAGTGTCCTTCGCACCCAGCATATTACCGTGGCGGATAGCACGACGGATGATACGACGCAGCACGTAGCCGCGGTTTTCGTTCGATGGGATCACGCCGTCAGCAATAAGGAACGCACAGGAGCGAATGTGGTCCGCGATAACGCGCAGTGATTTGTTGCTCAAATCCGTCGCGCCGGTCACTTTCGCTACGGCTTCGATCAGCTTAACGAACAGATCGATTTCATAGTTGGAGTTCACATGTTGCAGTACCGCTGCCACACGCTCCAGGCCCATACCGGTATCCACTGACGGTTTCGGCAGCGGTTCCATGGTGCCATCGGCCTGGCGGTTAAACTGCATAAAGACGATGTTCCAAATTTCGATGTAACGGTCGCCATCTTCTTCCGGACTGCCCGGAGGACCGCCCCAGATGTGATCGCCGTGATCGTAGAAAATCTCGGTACACGGACCGCACGGACCAGTATCACCCATCTGCCAGAAGTTGTCAGATGCGTAAGCTGCGCCTTTATTATCACCGATGCGAATAATACGCTCACGCGGGATACCAACTTCTTTTTCCCAAATTTCGTAGGCTTCATCATCCGTTTCGTACACCGTCACCCACAGACGCTCTTTCGGCAGGTTGAACCAGTTTTCACCGGTCAGCAGTTCCCATGCGTACTGAATAGCATCATGCTTGAAGTAATCGCCGAAGCTGAAGTTGCCCAGCATTTCAAAAAAGGTGTGATGACGTGCAGTGTAACCGACGTTTTCCAGATCATTGTGTTTACCACCGGCACGGACACAACGCTGTGCCGTGGTGGCGCGGGAATAATTACGTTTGTCGAGCCCAAGGAACACATCCTTGAACTGGTTCATCCCTGCGTTGGTAAACAGCAAAGTCGGGTCGTTATTTGGCACAAGGGAGCTGCTGGCAACTACCTGATGTCCTTTGCTATGGAAAAAATCGAGAAACGCCTGACGGATCTCAGCGGTGCTCTTGCTCATAATTATCCTGAAATCAAGCTAACGAAATATGGTAACCAGTCGCCGCCATGACATAGCAGACGCGCCAGTTACTGGAAAAAGTGGGAATAAGATAAGTTTTCTTTAGTGCGAAGTAAAATCCCGTATGCGCTCAGTCGGCAAAATTTCGCCATATCTCCTGAATATCTTCCTGCAAAAAGCCACGATAGAGCAAAAAGCGTTGCACTTTTACTTTCGCGACAAACTCCGTTGGCAGTGGTTCTCCATACTTACGCAACGCCTGATCGCGGGCGCTGTCGACCCAGTCGATATCACAGTCACGCATCGCCTGTTCCGTCGTTTCCCGCGCGATCCCTTTTTGATTCAGCTCCTGGCAAATACGAACAGGCCCATAACCTTTACGCGCCCGGCTGGCGATAAACTGACGCACGAAACGGGCATCATCGAGAAAATGGTGCTCAAAACACCACGCCACAATCTGCTCCACCTCTTCTTCCGTACAGTCGAGTTCCTCCGGGCCATTTTTTCCTATTAGCGGTGCCGTCAATTTACGGCGCAACTCTTTTTCGCTGTGATCGCGCATCGCCAGAATTCGCATCGCCCGATCGCGCAAACGGGGAAGCGCAGAGCGACGGGGAGTATCATCAGACATGGCTCATTCCTGTGGTCGCAAAAAAGCAAAAGGGCTGCGTCAGCAGCCCTCGATTGCGGTTCAGATTATCAGAAATCTTCGTTGGTTTCTTCAACGTCTTCGCTGTTGCCATCCACCGAGGATTGCGCAGCGGAATTCTGATTACTGAGCAGAATCTCGCGCACTTTTTTCTCGATCTCTGTCGCCGTTGCCGGGTTCTCTTTCAGCCAGGCTGTCGCATTCGCTTTACCCTGTCCAATTTTTTCACCGTTGTAGCTGTACCAGGCACCCGCTTTTTCGATCAACTTCTCTTTCACGCCGAGGTCAACCAGCTCGCCGTAGAAGTTGATACCTTCACCGTAAAGGATCTGGAATTCTGCCTGTTTGAACGGCGCAGCGATTTTATTTTTCACCACTTTTACGCGGGTTTCGCTACCGATAACGTTGTCACCCTCTTTTACCGCGCCGATGCGACGGATATCCAGACGCACAGAAGCGTAGAACTTCAGCGCGTTACCGCCGGTGGTGGTTTCCGGGTTGCCAAACATCACACCGATTTTCATACGGATCTGGTTGATAAAGATCAGCAGCGTGTTGGACTGTTTCAGGTTACCGGCCAGCTTACGCATCGCCTGGCTCATCATACGTGCCGCGAGGCCCATGTGAGAGTCGCCGATTTCACCTTCGATTTCCGCTTTCGGCGTCAATGCCGCAACGGAGTCGACAACCAGCACGTCAACTGCGCCGGAGCGCGCCAGCGCATCACAGATCTCAAGTGCCTGCTCACCGGTATCCGGCTGGGAGCACAGCAGGTTGTCGATATCCACGCCCAGCTTACGGGCATAGATAGGATCCAGCGCGTGTTCTGCATCGATAAACGCACAGGTTTTACCTTCGCGCTGCGCTGCGGCAATCACCTGTAATGTCAGCGTGGTTTTACCGGATGATTCCGGCCCGTAGATTTCGACGATACGCCCCATCGGCAGACCGCCCGCGCCCAGCGCGATATCCAGCGAGAGCGAACCGGTGGAGATAGTTTCCACATCCATGGAGCGGTCTTCACCCAGACGCATGATGGAGCCTTTACCGAATTGCTTTTCGATCTGACCCAGTGCAGCTGCAAGCGCCTTTTGTTTGTTTTCGTCGATAGCCATGATTACTCCTGTCATGCAGAGTGAAGCGCGTTACGCCCCGCGGTGAATTACTGTTCTGTTGTCGCAATTATACTGTATGGTCATACAGTATCAAGTCTTTTGTAGAAAATGTTGCCAGAGGGTTTGCAGCGCATAGGCCGTTGCCTGCCTGCGCACCGATTCGCGGTCGCCAGCAAAGCATTCGCGCCGCGTGATCCCTTCCCCGCTGACGCTGGCAATGCCAAACCAGACGGTGCCGACCGGCTTCTCCTCACTGCCCCCGTCCGGCCCGGCGATGCCGCTGATCGAAATAGCATAATCGGCACGCGCGGCTTTCAGAGCGCCAATCGCCATTTCCACCACCACCGGCTCACTTACCGCGCCGTGCACATGCAGCGTGTCGGGCTGCACGCCAATCATTTGCGCTTTTGCTTCATTACTGTAGGTAACAAACCCACGTTCAAACCAGGCGGAACTGCCGGCAATGTCGGTGATAACCTTTGCAACCCAGCCGCCAGTACAGGATTCTGCGGTCGTTAGCGTTGCACCGCGCGCTTTTAACGCCAGCCCGATATGCTCGCTCAGTTGCATTAATTCAGTGTCCGTCATGATGGCTCCCGTGCGCAAAAAATCGTGGCGGAAAAGATACCACTTTCCGGGCAAATGTGGGGATGGGTTAATGAATTTACGAGGAGGCTTCCGAAAAAAGCGCGGTAGAGAAAATGGCGGCACGAAGCACAGGCCCGGCCGCCAGGCAGTTCGCCGGATGGTGGTTGCCCCACCTATCCGGTTACAGGGGTTATTTCATGCTGTTCGCGATGGTGTCAACGTTATGGCGAAACGCTTTCTGATAGGTATCCGCCACACCGCCTTTCGCGCTTAGCGCTTCCGGATAGAGTTCACCGCCCGGCTGCGCGCCGGTCGCACTGGCAATCTGTTTTACCAGACGCGGATCGAGCTGGTTCTCCATAAACCAGACGTGAACGCCATCGGCTTTGATTTGCTTAATCAGCGAGGCCACCTGTGCAGCACTGGCTTCGCTCTCCGAGGAGATCCCCTGCGGCGCCATAAACTCAACGTTGTAGGCACGGGCGAAATAGCCGAAGGCATCATGGCTGGTCAGTACTTTGCGTTTCGCCTGCGGGATAGCGCTGAAGCGCTCTTTCGCCCAGCTATCCATTTGTTTTAACTCGGCGATATAGCGCTGGCCGGAAGCATTGAGCGCGGCTTCATCTGCCGGATCGGCTTTCACCAGTGCGGCCAGAATATTTTGTGCATACAGCGCGCCGTTGGCGGCGCTGTTCCAGGCGTGGGGATCGGTCACGGTTTTACCATCCTCTTCCAGCGTATGTGTGGATACGCCGGTTGAAGCCACGACCAGTTGGCCTTTAAAACCAGAGGCCTTCACCAACCTGTCGAGCCAGCCTTCCAGCCCTAAACCATTAACCACCACCACATCGGCTTTATTCAGCAACGCGCTGTCTTTCGCCGAGGGTTCAAAGGTGTGCGGATCGCCATCCGGCCCGACCAACGACGTCACCTTTACATGCTCACCGCCCACTTCTTGTGTAATGTCGCCCAGAATCGAAAAACTGGTGACCACATTTAACGTTTTTGCCATCGCGCCCTGCGCCATCAAGCCCAGCGCGAGCGCCAGCATCACCCCTGTACGTTTCATCATTTCCCCTTGCTACGTTAAAAGCGCGCGCAGGCTTTGAGCCAGCCCGCTACGCGTGCCAAATAAAATGGAAAAAAAGAACATTGCGCTGGCGGTCAGAACGATGGCTGGGCCAGCCGGCAGGCCCGCCATCCATGAGAAACTTAAGCCTAACCAGGCGCAGAGCGCGCCGGTCACCGCCGCCAACAGCAGCAGCGCCGGTAGCGTGCGCACCCAACAGCGCGCCGCCACTGCGGGCAACATCATGACCCCCACCGCCATCAACGTGCCGAGAACCTGAAACCCGGCCACCAGGTTTAATACCAGCAACGCCAGAAACAGCCCATGTAGCAACCCCGGCAAGCGGGATGCATTCACCTGCAAAAACGCACTGTCGAACGCTTCGCTGACCAGCCCGCGATAACCCACCGCCAGCACGATCAGCGTCAGGCTGGCGACACCTGCGACAAACAGCGCCGCATCACTATCCACTGCCAGAATCGAACCAAACAGCAGGTGCAACAGATCGACGTTTGAGCCACGTAACGACACCAGCGTGACACCCAGCGCCAGTGAACCGAGATAAAAACCGGCAAAGCTGGCGTCCTCTTTCAGCGGCGTGCGACGACTGACCCAGCCAGCAACCAGCGCCACGGTGATGCCCGCAATGAAGCCACCAATACTCATCGCCAGCAGCGACATACCGTTCAGTAAGTAGCCAACTGCCACACCCGGCAGAATGGCGTGTGAAAGCGCATCGCCCATCAAGCTCATACGACGCAGCAGCAAAAAGACGCCCAGCGCCGTGGTACTAACCGAAAGCGCCAGGCAAACCACCAGCGCGCGGCGCATAAAACCAAATTCAATAAACGGCTGGAAAAAGAGATGCCAAATCATGCGCTGCACACCTCGTCCGTCCTCTGAGACTGGTCGGATGCACCCCACTGTGCGGCTTTTTCACCAAGGCGCAGTGTTTGTGGAAAGTAACGCGCCACGCGTTCACTATCATGCAGCACGGCCAGAATGGTCTGCCCTTCGCGATGCATATCAACGATTTGTTCCATCAATATCTGCGAGGTAATTTCATCAATGCCGGTGAAGGGTTCATCCAGCATGACCAGCGGCGCGTTTTGTACCCAGACACGGGCAAATAACATGCGCTGGAATTGCCCCCCAGAGAGCGTATCAATGGTTTCACGCGCCATGGCTGTTAAGCCCACGCGTTCCAGCCCTTGCGCAACCCGCTTACGCGCATCACGATTCATACCGCGAAACAGAGAAATACGCGGCCAACAGCCCATGCAAACCACATCCTGAACGGTGAGCGGAAACTGCGATTCCAGCGCGTGACGCTGCGCCAGCCAGCCAATTGTCGGGCGTGACGGTTGCCAGTGCAGTACGCCGCTCACCGCAGGTAAAAATCCGGCCAGCGTTTTTAGCAATGTCGATTTGCCGCAGCCGTTAGCGCCGACAATAGCGGTCATACTTCCGCGCTCCAGCGTGCCGCAGAGCGCAGGGGTAATTGCCAGCCGGTCATATCCCGCCACTAAATGGTCAAGTTCAATCATGGCAACGTGACCGCCCAATCAGTCAGGAGCCAGAGCACCAGCAATAAAGCGACGGCCAGCAGCAACCGGGTCGCACCAGACAGAGAAAACAGAGTTACGGGGATCATCGATACGCCTCAAATACGTTATAACATAACAATAAGCATTCTCAGCGATGATGTAAATACAGTGGCGAAACGGGAGTGCATCGAAATGTTTCAGATTCCCCTCCCGCAGGCAGTCTCTTGATCAAATCTTCTGATCAAGAGACTTCGCAAAGTGATATCCTTCAACAATATTCTGAAGCCTGAACCAGCTGTGCAACATCACTACCCAGCACTTCGCCCCACTCCCCCAGCGGCTGCTTTCGCCAGGCATCGGCGGTAAAAACGCAAACTCCGGCCGACACCCCCGGAACGTCTCGGCGATGGCATTAGCTTTATCAATGGCATAGTTAATCTGTGAACGTTTCATTCTGTTCTCCTGGTTCTAATGGCAAGCCAGGCAGCGCCGCGCATGCCGCTGCTGTCGCCGTGATGGGCTTTCACGATAGGGGTGGAGAAATGATCGGTAAAAACGAAGTGGGCCACTTCGGTGTCCAGATTCGCGATAAGCAACGCCGCATTCGACAGCCCGCCACCAATCACAATCACGCCAGGGTCGAGCAGGTTCACCACCGTCGCCAGCATGCGGGCAAGCTGCTGGCGAAACCGCGCCACCTGCTGCACAGCGTTGGGTTCACCCTGCTGTGCCAACGCCACAATCACGTCGACAGACAGGTGTTGCCCACTCAGCCACTGGTAGCGTTCGCTCATCCCCGTTCCGGAGACAAACGACTCCACGCAGTTCTCTTTACCGCAGTAACAGCGCGCTGGCGGGCCGTCGTGCCGCTCACTGTAGCCCGGCAGAGTGATATGCCCGCACTCGGCGGCATTCCCCCACGCGCCAACAAACGGCTGGCGGTGAATGGCTATCCCGCCGCCGCAGCCGGTACCGAGCGTGATGCCAAACACCACAGCATGTTGCGCCCCCGCACCGTCGCAGGCTTCCGACAAGGCGAAACAGTTGCCGTCGTTTGCCATCACCACCGTCTGCCCCAGTAACTGCTGGAGATCCGTCTGCAACGCGCGACCATTAATCACCTGGATATTCGAGTTCTTAATCAACCCGCTTAGCGGCGAGACGCTGCCCGGCAGGGCAATCCCCATCATCATCGGCTGCTGCCTGTCATGGCGAATCTGATCGATAAAAGCGACCACCGATTCCACAAACTGCGGATAGCTCGCTTTCTGCGTCGGGCAACGGTAACGGGCTATTTCCTGCCCCTGCTCGTCCATCACCACCGCCGCAATTTTCGTGCCGCCGATATCCAGCCCCAGGTAGTACATATCTCTTTCCTTATTGCGAAAGAGGCGGGCAAACCCGCCTCAATGGCCTTAGTAGAGTGACGCTTTCCCGGTTGATCCAAACAGCTTCATTTTGTAGCGGATCACCTCGCGCGCGGCGTTGATCGCATCTGGATAGATCACGTTCGGATCCCACCAGGTTTCGCGGGCGAGGATCTCACGCACCTTCTGGAAGTAGGCGTATTTCATATCGCTGGAGATATTGATTTTGCCCACTCCCAGGGTCACCGATTCGGCGATTTCCGCATCCGGGTTGGCCGAACCGCCATGCAGCACCAGCGGAATGTCCAGACGACCGGCAATATCGCGCAGAATGTTCATTTGCAGCTTCGGCTGCATCCCTTTCGGGTAGATACCGTGCGCCGTACCGATCGCCACCGCCAGAGTATCTGCCCCGGTGCGGGCAATAAAATCCTCTGCCTGTGCCGGGTCGGTATAGGTCACTTCCGACACGCCGCCTTCTACAGACGTGCCCGTCTGGCCGATAGTGCCCAGTTCCCCTTCCACCGAAACGCCCACCGCATGCGCCAGACGCACCACTTCTTTGGTCAGCGCCACGTTCTCTTCATAGGGTAGCAGCGAGCCATCGATCATCACCGAGGTGAACCCGCACTGGATTGCCCGCAGCACATGCTCGACCGATGCGCCGTGATCCAAGTGCAGGGTGAACGGCACCGGACTGCGCATGGTGATATCGCGGACATAGCCGAAAAAGCTATCCCCAACAAAATCATGTTCACTGGGGTGGATGGAAATAATCGCAGGCGTGTTGGTGGCTTCCGCTTCTTCCACCACCGCGCGGATAAAGCAGCTGTCCGCTACGTTGAACGCACCAATAGCGAAACCGTGTTGGCGGGTGGGTTTCAGTAACTCTTTCATTGAAATTAACATGTTAATTCTCCAGTTTCAGGGTGTAGCAAGCCCTGCCGGTGCGTCGTTGCAGAGGCATAGAAGGCGTTACAGAGAAATGAATCAGGCTTTGCCGATGGCGCCGCTGGCCTGCAGATACGGGATAATGGCTTCCTCGCTGGCCTGCTCCATGGCCATCAGCACATCCACCAGTTCGCGAGAATTGTCATGACACAGGGTATGCAGCAGCGCGGCTTTCCCGGCTTCGAACACCGCCGCGCCGACGTTGATCTTGGCGACGCCAAAGGACGGACAGCGCTGCATCTGGTCAAACGGGGTTCCGCTGCCGCCGTGCAATGCCAGGGGCACCGTCGATTTGCGGGCCACCTCTTCCAGGCGCTGAAAATCAATGGCGGGCGTGATGCCGGGTGCGTACATGCCGTGCGCGGTTCCGACTGACACCGCCAGAAGGTCAATCCCGGTCTGCTGGATAAACGGCTCGACGTCGGCGGCCTGGGTCATCAGATCCGCATTGGTGGCGTGGTCGTAGCGCGGCGCATCGGCAAGATGGCCTAACTCCCCTTCCACACACAGCCCGGCGCTGGCAGCCAGCTCAACCACCGCGCGGGTCTGACGGACGTTCTCTTCCAGCGGGAAGGCGGACGCATCAATCATCAGCCCGCTGAACCCGGCGCGAAACGCCTGGCGAATGCGCACCGGATCTTTCCCGTGGTCCAGCGCCAGCGTGACCGGCACAGTGGCCTCCCCGGCCAGCGCTTTCACCACCGCCACGGCAACCGGTGGTGGGAAATGCGCCAGATGTCCCTGATACAGGTTCAGGATAATCGGCGCGCGGTGTTTCTCGGCAACCCGCATCGCCGCGCGAGCGCTTTCGAGGTTCATGCAGTTGATGGCCAGCAGCGCATAGTGTTCACGCCAGGCTTTGGTCACCATACTTTTCATGTCGGCAAACATACGGTCTCCGTTTATTCCAGGGTGAAGGTGATCTCTTCGTCTTTCAGTTTCTTATCGCTGAGCTCGTCAAACTCCTCGTCACGTTCGGTCACCGGTTTCTTCCACAGCGACAGCATCACGCCGCAGATAACCGTGCCGATCCCCAGCGCCAGGCAAAACAGCAGCGGATGGGTAAACAGCGGGACCACGAACATGCCACCGTGCGGCACCGGGCTTTCCACGCCCCACACCATGATCAGGCCACCCGCAATCGCCGAGGCCACCACACAGGAGCCGACCACGCGCAGCAGGTCACGCGCCGCAATCGGGATAACCCCTTCGGTAATCATGCAGATTCCCATCGGGAAGGCGGCTTTCAGCGCTTCGCGTTCGGCGCGGGTGTATTTGTGGCGTGTCAGCAGGAAAGAGAGGGTGATGCCGAACGGCGGAATAATAGAGCCGACAAACTTCACCGCTTCCGGCCCGTACACACCGCTTACCAGCATGCCATCGGCAAACAGCGACATGGTTTTGTTCACCGGGCCGCCGAAGTCGAACGTCGCCATTGCACCGAGGATGGCCCCCATCAGGAAGCGTGAACCGCCCTGCATCGACTCCAGCATGTGGATCAGCGCTTCCTGCAGCCAGGCGATGGGCTGGCCGATCAGGGTCATCATCAGCAGGCCGCCGATAATAGTACTCAGCACCGGCAGCACCATGATGGGCATCAGACCCTGCATCGATTTCGGCAGGCGGATGTAGTGTTTAAGCAACAGAACGGTGTAGCCCACCAGGAAGCCGCCCAGCATCCCGCCGATAAACCCGGTATGAATCTGCCCACAGACAAAACCGACAATCAGGCCCGGTGCGAATCCGGGACGGTCAGCAATGGAGTACGCAATGGCGGCGCTGATCAAGGGGACAATCAACCCCATTCCCCAGCCACCAATCTGATTGAGCATCCACGGGATAGTGCCCGTTTTTTCTCCAACGTTTGTGCCGCCGAGTACCTGGCCGAGGGCAATACAAATACCCGCTGCCACAATTAACGGAATCATCCACGAGATGACCGTCAAAAGATGTCTTTTTATTTCCTGCGAAACAGGAACTTTATTTTCACTCATGTGACCTCCAGATAAGGATCACGCATTAGCTAATGATTTCTCGACCTTTTCAAGAAACTGAACGGGTGATTTAATGACAATTTCGGTTTTAACTCGCACGATGCGTTTATTAATGAAGCGCTCTTCTCCTTTTATTTTGACATCGACCGCAAGAATAACGACGTCGGCTGCGGAAATATCTTCCGCCAGTAACTCATTTTCAGTACCGATAGTGCCCTGAGTTTCAACTTTAATATTATGCCCAAGCGCTTTCGCACCTTTAATTAACTTCTCGCGGGCAATATACGTATGTGCAATACCCGCCGTACAGGCAGCGACACAAACAATATTCATAACATGCTCCACTTTTTATTTAGCAAACATCGGATTCAGCATATTGACTAAACAAGTCAATAATCTTTTGTGGACTGCTCTCTTCAAGTAATTGCTCGATGATCTCCTCATCTGCCAGCGCACCCGCCACCTGAGATAACAGACGGATATGCGTGGTGTTTTGATCTTCAAGCCGTACAGCAAACAAAATAATGCAGCGCACGTTACTGCCATCCAGAGTTTCCCAGGGAATATCGTGGCGTGTGCGTCCAATCGCCAGGGTGGTATTAACCACCGCTGAAGACTTACCATGGGGTATCGCGATATGATTTTCGAAGCCGGTCGACCCTTCTGACTCTCGTTGCCAGACATCCTGAATAAACGTTTCCCGGCAACTAATAGCGCCGTCTTTTTGCAAAAGATCGGTTAGCTCTTCAATCGCCTCCGTTTTAGTCGTGGCCTTCATATCTAAAATAACGCGATTCGTATTCAGGATTTTTGTTATGTCCATTAAACATACCTCATGGATTCAGATATTAATGTTCGACGACCAGAGACGTCGCACGATGCAATTTTTCCGTAATAACTGTTTCCGTCACGCGCTTAATATCGGCATCATTAAAAAAGGCGGTGACATACACCACCGGTAGCGCAATGGCGGGAAGATTGATTGTCGAGACTACCAGTTCAATATCCTCCGTCAGCATTGACGGCAGGCTCCCTGCGGAGACCACGCCTACGATAGTCCAGTCCGGGAAGGCGCGTAAAATGCGGCTTTTCAGCAGGTGCGACGTGCCGATGCCCGTCGAACAGACCAGCAGCACGCGCTTGCGGGCAATCTGTCGCTCCATCGCCGCCTGGAAATACACGGTCAAATAGCCGACTTCATCTTCCGATACCGCCTGCTCGCCCCATCCACTGAACACCCGGTTCACTGCGCACTGGGTCAGCAGCCAGACGTCCTGTAACTCGCCTTTGATATCGTCCAGCAGCGGGTTACGAATGCGAATCTGGTAATTGAGACGGTTAATCAACGGCTTAATGTGAATCAGCAGTCCGTCGTATAGCGCGATGTCCTGGCTAAAGTCGATGTCGACCATATCGGCGAAGGTTGCGATAAGCCGCCAGGTAATCAACCGGGCCTCATCACTGGAGTGCATATGGCCAATCACGCTGACGTCGTTGTGCTCTTCGATGACCACGCCGGAAGAGATAATGTATTGATAAATAAACCAGACTTCGTCTTCCGGCAGCGGATGGGCAATACGTGTTTCGATACGCTGTATCATGCGGCTGGCAATGGAAAAGATGTTTTCATCGAAGACGCTGGCGTTATCGTCCTTTTTCGGCAGCGCATTGCCGCGCGTAATGCGGTACATCATGATCAGGATATGCGTAAAAATATTGACGTAATACGGCTCGCCCAGCGACCAGCAGAGATCGTTTTCCATCTCCTGTAATAATGACTGAACGAATAAAACGTCTTCTTCGCCAAAATAATGGACCAGCGCGTTATAACTTCCCGGGTCGAGGCGGGAATAGATCACGCTGCCCGGTTCGTTATGGTTAATGACGCCATTAATCAGCGATGCCATCGCCTGACGCACACTACTTTCGCTGCCTTCGATATGCGTTCCGCTCTGGCTACGAATCAACGTCAATCCCAGCGGAGCAATCCAGGATTCAATCACTTTCAGATCGTTAACGATTGAGGCACTGCTGATAAAATAGCGTTCCGACAATTTGCTGATGGACGTTTCATGTGGCGTTTCGCTTAATAATTGTGAGGCTATTTTCACACGCCGGGAATTGTTCATCATGCCATCGGTATCGTCACCTTCCGCACCAAGCAGCTGATCGAGGTGCAACAGGTCCGTTATATTATCTGCTCTTAACATTACCCCGGCACCGGCACGTTTATTTATGCCAATACTCCATTCTGCTAACCACGGCTCCAGTATTCGTAAATCGCGTTGAATGGTTTTTTCCGAAACATTTAAGTATTCAGCGATTTTTAACAAGGTAATAAATTCCCTTCGTGGAAGAAGGAATTTCAATAATCTGTTTTGTCGTGAGGTAATCATTTGCATTATTTACCCTTACGCAGATTAAAAATAATTAAGAAGCTCTGAACAGATAAGCTCCACTTGCAATCCGTGATGATGAATATAAAAGGGCATTGAAATAACGACAATACTAAATCGTGTCCTGCCTTCCGGACAGAGAATAAGACAAGAAGGGGAATCTCAGAGATATTTCCAGCGCAGATCACACTTTTCACGCTAATTAACGTGATAGCGCTCGCAAATATAGAGTGAAGGGATATACAGACAGATCAACGGATGGGGAAAAGGTTCAAAAAAATCCCCGACGACCATATCAGGGATTTGTGTATAAGAGACAGCCCGCAGGAGGGAAGGGCTCAGCGAACGCGCGCTAATGCTACCGCCTGGCCGAGCTGCCAGACCGCCATCGCGTAGTGAGTGCTGTGGTTATAGCGGGTGATGGTGTAGAAGTTCGGCAACCCGTACCAGTATTCATAACCAGTACCAATATCCAGGCGCAGCAGGCTGGCCTGTTGATGATCACCCAGCGGCTGCTGAGGTGTTAAACCTGCTGCCGCCAGCTGTCCGACGCTGTAGTTGGTTTTAAAGCCATTCTCCAGCCCCGGCGCCTGGCCGTTGGCCGGTACGGCCACCAAATCGCCTTTCACCCAGCCGTGCTGTTTGAAGTAGTTCGCCACGCTGCCGATGGCATCGACCGGATCCCACAGGTTGATGTGTCCATCACCATTGAAATCAACGGCAAACTCCTTATAGGAGGAGGGCATAAACTGACCATAGCCCATTGCACCGGCGAAAGAACCTTTCAGATCAAGCGGATCATCGCTCTCATCGCGCGCCATCAGCAGGAAGGTTTCCAGTTCGCTAGCAAAGTATTGCGCGCGGCGCGGATAAGCAAAGGCCAGCGTCGCCAGACCATCCAGAATACGGGTTTTTCCCATCACACGGCCCCAGCGCGTTTCCACGCCAATAATGCCGACGATGATTTCCGGCGGTACGCCATAGACCATCCACGCGCGGTTGAGCGCATCTTCATACTGGTTCCAGAACGCCACGCCGTTTTGCACGTTATCCGGGGTAATGAATTGTTTGCGGTAGCGCAGCCAGGCACCATTCGGCCCCGTCGGCCCGGTGTATATCGGTGCCTGTTTATCCATCAGCCGCAACACGTAGTCCAGACGTTTTGCCTGCGACAGAATTTCGTGCAGTTGCTGACGGTCAAAACCGTGCTTGCTCACCATCATATCGATGAATTGTTCAGCGGCCGGATTATTGGCGAAATCACCGCCAGTCATCAAAACTGAATGCCGCGGCTCCAGCAGAAAACCGCCGGAAGGCTTAGGTGATACGGTTTGAGGGGTTTCGGCAAGCTGGGGTTTAGTGCTACAGGCACAGAGCATAACAAACGCAGGCAGCAACGCTGCGTAATAACGCTTCAACATGGGACGTCCAATTTAAAGGAATTCAGCCAGGAGCAAGTATGTTAAAGCATCTGGCTACCGACAAGGAAGCGACATCAGGCCTGTACGTACGATCGCACCCCACTTTTTCTCTTCTCATCAGTTCGCGCTGAAAAAGCACTCTTTCATTGACGCTCTGGTGATGACAGGGACACCACCAGAGCAGGCCAGGAGGATGTTTATGGAATATGTCAAAAACGGTGGCGTATGATACGCCACCCCAGACTGCAGGCAAAGTCCTGACCTTTCGGCCAGGACTTTGTCTGCAGTCTGTAATCACCTAATGGTGATTTAGTTATTTCTTTACTTTATAAAAACCACTCTGGCTTGACACTAAACCGAGCAGAAAGCGCCTTGATGTGGGTGATGGTCAACGAGCGCTGGCCGGACAAAATCTGGCTTACCAGTGATTTAGAGCCGATCTCCTGTTTCAAGTCAGAATAAGACAACTTGTACTGGTCTATCAGGGTGCGCAACAGTGCAACGCCGACCGGCATTTCAGCAATAGCTTTGTTGAATTCAGCGAAGCGATCATTGTTATCTTCATAGTCAGCGATTTTACCAGCCAGGAAATCAATGAGCGGGTTTTCATCGTCATTCTCGATCAGGTAATCCACCAGCGCCAGCGCTTCGCGGTAATCGTTCTCGGACGAACTTCCTCCCAGGAAAGGGACAGCGGCTACGAGTTGTTTGGTTGCTTCAATGGCTTTTGCAGTGTCGATGATCATTCTTTGTTCTCCCTGTAATAGCGAGTCAACTTGTCGTATTCAGTGTGGGTTGCAATGTGCTTCACGTAGAAGCGTTTATTCACAAAATTGATGTAGGCGATAACCTTTAAGTTGTTGCCCCCTACATCCAGAACCCACCACTTGTTCCGGTACTTAAAATTATCCAGGCTCGGTATCAGAGTCCGCATCTCAGCCGGAGAAGAGAAGTCGGTCTCACGCACTAAGCGGTACAGCGCCCGAATGGCTAACGAATCGTTGGGATTTCGCGTTGTCGCTTCCTCAAAAGGCTCTTTTGAAATTACGTGCATCTTGCGTTCGTTCCATCCGTTTACAATATGTGAACGATACATTTGCATTTCACAACTTCGCCAAAATCCCTACCTAACCTGACCAGATTCGACCTGGAGGTCATATGAGCCGTTTTGACGAGTGACTAACCGACGAGTTAAACCGGAAGCGAGCAAAACCAGCGAATGACAGCACCCAGGCAGAAGCAGCAAACCACAGGATTCAATGCTGTAGGCGATGCCCAGGTAACCTTGATCAGCAAAGTCTTCGATTGGCTTGTTCATTTAAAAGCGTTGCCCTCAGCACAATCTTTCACAATGATCATTTTTTCTTTCATAACGAGATCTAAATAACACATTTCAACCTTTCATAATGATTATGATAGCGCACGGTTAAACAACAAAACGACAACCCTACAGGAGAGAACAATGGAAACCATCACGCATGGTGCCGAATGGTTCATCGGGCTGTTTCAGAAAGGCGGAGAAGTTTTTACCGGCATGGTGACCGGTATTCTGCCGCTGCTGATAAGCCTGCTGGTGATCATGAATGCACTAATTAACTTTATTGGTCAGCAGCGAATTGAAAAGCTCGCGCAGCGCTGCGCGGGCAATCCGCTGACCCGTTACCTGCTGCTGCCGTGCGTCGGCACTTTTGTCTTCTGCAACCCGATGACATTAAGCCTCGGGCGCTTTATGCCGGAACGCTACAAACCCAGTTATTACGCTGCGGCGTCTTACAGTTGCCACTCAATGAACGGCCTGTTTCCGCACATTAACCCCGGCGAACTGTTTGTCTATCTCGGCATCGCCAACGGCCTGACCACGCTCGGTTTACCGTTAGGCCCGCTGGCAGTGAGCTATCTACTGGTTGGCCTGGTCACCAACTTCTTCCGTGGCTGGATTACCGATCTCACGACGGCCATTTTCGAGAAGAAAATGGGTATTCAACTTGAACAGGATGTCCAACTCGCCGGAGCAACATCATGAACCGTATTGTTATTGAAAAAGGCGCCGGCGGCTGGGGCGGCCCGCTGGAAATTGACGCCAGCGTTGAGAAGAAAATCGTCTATATCACTGCCGGAACGCGTCCGGCCATCGTCGACAAGCTGGCGCAGCTTACCGGATGGCAGGCGGTGGATGGTTTTAAAGAGGGCGAACCGCCGGAAACGGAAATCGGCGTAGCGGTGATTGACTGCGGCGGCACGCTGCGCTGCGGCATCTACCCGAAACGGCGCATCCCGACGGTGAACATCCACGCAACGGGGAAATCCGGGCCGCTGGCGCAGTACATCCTCGAAGATATCTATGTCTCTGGCGTGAAAGAGGAAAACATTCATCTGCAAGGCGAAGCGACCACGGCCAAACCGACCGCCCGGCGGGATTATGACAGCAGCAAAAAAATCACCGAGCAAAGCGACGGACTGCTGGCAAAAGTCGGTATGGGCATGGGGTCGGCAGTAGCAGTGCTGTTTCAGGCCGGTCGTGACACCATCGATACGGTGCTGAAAACCATCCTGCCGTTTATGGCTTTCGTCTCGGCGTTGATTGGCATCATTATCGCCTCCGGCCTCGGCGACGGGATAGCCCACGGTCTGGCGCCACTGGCCAGCCATCCGCTGGGGCTGGTGACGCTGGCGCTGATCTGCTCTTTCCCGCTGCTGTCGCCGTTTCTCGGGCCTGGCGCCGTGATTGCGCAGGTGATTGGCGTGCTGATCGGCGTGCAAATTGGTCAGGGGAATATTCCACCGCATCTCGCCCTGCCCGCGCTGTTTGCCATTAACGCGCAGGCGGCTTGCGACTTCATCCCGGTCGGTTTGTCACTGGCTGAAGCCCGCCAGGACACGGTTCGCGTCGGTGTGCCCTCAGTGCTGGTCAGTCGCTTTTTGACCGGCGCGCCAACGGTGCTGATTGCCTGGTTTGTTTCCGGTTTCATTTATCAGTAAGGAGGCGTCATGAGCGTTATTTATCAAACCACCATTACCCGCATTGGTGACAGCGCAGCGGATGCGCTCAGCGACAACATGCTGATTACCTTCAGGGAAGGCGCGCCCGCCGATGTCGCCGAGTTCTGTTTTATCCATAACCACGGTGCGCTGAACGGCGCACTGCTACCCGGCGTGCAATTCGAGCTTGGCGAACAACATTATCCGGTCACCGCCGTTGGCGACGTCGCCGAACAGAATTTGCGTGAACTGGGCCATATCACCCTGCGTTTTGATGGGCAAACGCAGGCGGAATACCCCGGAACGGTACATGTCGCAGGTCCGGTGCCGGACACTATCGTCCCTGGTTGCATTTTGAAATTTGTCGCTTAAGTCGTAAGGAGAAGAGTATGAAACAGGTTGCCGTAGTCATTGGCGGAGGACAAACCCTCGGGGCGTTCCTGTGCCGTGGGCTTGCCGCAGAAGGATACCGCGTAGCGGTAGTGGATATTCAGAGTGATAAAGCGGCGAATGTCGCCCAGGAGATCAACAGCGAGTTTGGCGAAGGGATGGCCTATGGCTTTGGCGCGGATGCCACCAGCGAGCATAGCGTGCTGGCGCTGGCGCGCGGCGTGGACGAAATTTTTGGCCGTACAGATCTGCTGGTCTACAGCGCCGGCATCGCCAAAGCCGCGTTCATCAGCGATTTTGCGCTAGGGGATTTTGACCGCTCACTACAGGTCAACTTGGTCGGCTATTTCCTCTGTGCGCGCGAATTCGCCAAATTGATGATTCGCGACGGTATTCAGGGGCGCATTATTCAGATCAACTCAAAGTCCGGCAAAGTGGGCAGCAAACACAATTCCGGCTACAGCGCGGCAAAATTTGGCGGCGTCGGCTTAACCCAGTCACTGGCGCTGGATCTGGCGGAATACGGCATTACGGTACATTCGCTGATGCTGGGCAACCTGTTGAAATCGCCTATGTTCCAGTCACTTATCCCACAATACGCCAGCAAACTGGGCATTGCGGCTGACGAGGTCGAACAGTACTACACTGAGAAAGTGCCGCTGAAACGCGGCTGCGACTACCAGGATGTGCTGAATGTGCTGATGTTTTACGCCAGCCCGAAAGCTTCTTACTGCACCGGGCAGTCGATTAACGTGACCGGCGGCCAGGTGATGTTCTGACGGTGCATACGCCATCTATTGCCGGATGGCGCTTCGCTTATCAGGCCTGCGCATACTGTCTGAGGACGGACACCGCAGGCTGGATAAGGCGTTATCCGCCATCTGGCAACCGCACTGACCTGGAGCAGCAACAAAGGAGAATAAGATGGTTTCAGCCCTGATCACCGTCGCCGCCATCGCCTGGCTCAGCCAGCTGGCTCTTGGCGGCTGGCAAATCCGGCAGTTCAACCGGGCGTTCGACGCGCTATGCCAACGCGGACGCGTCGGCGTCGGCCGTTCCGGAGGGCGCTTTAAACCCCGCGTCGTTCTGGCCGTCGCTTTTGATAAGCAGGACTGTGTTTGCGATACCCTGCTGATGCGTGGCATTACGGTTTTCGCCCGCCCGGCAAAAATCGACCATTTAATCGGTGTGAAAAGAGAGGAATTAGAGCCTGATGTGATCTTTCCCCGTGATCCGGCCTGTCAGAATGCTCTATCATTAGCGCTTAAAATGAAACATTGATAATTTCGTTGTGAACGCTATTAGCTTGCGAAATTATCATTTCGCAACGTAACGCAGGATATCAGCGCCTATGAAACCACGTCAGCGTCAGGCGGCTATTCTTGAGCATCTGCAAAAGCAGGGAAAGTGTTCTGTTGAAGAGCTGGCAGCATATTTCGACACCACAGGGACAACCATACGTAAGGATTTGGTCGCGCTGGAGCATTCCGGCGCGGTGATCCGCACCTATGGCGGCGTGGTGTTAAACAAAGATGAAGCCGATCCCCCTATCGATCACAAAACGCTGATCAATACCGTACAAAAGGGGCTGATTGCCGAAAAAGCGGTCACCTATATTCATGATGGCGACTCGCTCATTCTTGATGCAGGCAGCACCGTTTTGCAGATGGTGCCGCTGCTCAGCCACTTCAATAATATCACGGTGATGACCAACAGCCTGCACATCGTCAATGCATTATCGGAACTGGATAACGAGCAGACCATACTGATGCCTGGCGGCACCTTCCGTAAAAAATCCGCCTCGTTTCACGGCCAACTGGCGGAAAACGCTTTTGACCATTTCAGCTTCGACAAGCTGTTTATGGGCACGGACGGCATTGATCTGAACGCGGGCGTCACGACCTTCAACGAAGTATTTACCGTCAGCAAAGCGATGTGTAACGCCGCGCGGGAAGTGATCCTGATGGCCGACTCATCAAAGTTTGGCCGCAAAAGCCCGAACGTGGTGTGCAGTCTGGAAAGCGTCAATAAATTGATCACCGACGCTGGCATCCCGGCGGACGTTCGCGCCGCGCTGGAAGCCAAAGGCGTCGAAGTGATCATTGCCGGAGAAGACCATGAGTGAGTCGTTAATTCATGCCGGGCGTCAGACCCTGCTACTGGAGCTACAGGAAGCAAGCCGACTGCCGGAGAGGCTCGGTGAGGCTTTCGTGCGTGCCGCAGAAACGGTACTGAAGTGCGAGGGGAAAGTGATTGTTTCCGGCATCGGCAAATCGGGGCATATCGGCAAAAAAATCGCCTCCACCTTTGCCAGCACCGGCACACCGGCATTTTTCGTTCATCCGGCGGAAGCGCTGCACGGCGATCTGGGTATGATTGAAAACCGCGACGTGATGCTGTTTATCTCCTACTCCGGCTCGGCAAAAGAATTGGATCTGATCCTGCCGCGCCTGGCGGAGAAATCCGTCGCCCTGCTGGCGATGACCGGCAAACCGCGCTCGCCGCTGGCGCTGGCCGCCGATGCAGTGCTGGATATCTCCGTTGAGCGTGAAGCCTGCCCGATGCACCTGGCACCGACCTCCAGTACCGTCACGACGCTGATGATGGGTGATGCGCTGGCGATGTCGGTGATGCAGGCGCGCGGCTTTGACGAAGAGGATTTTGCCCGCTCCCATCCGGCAGGCGCGCTCGGGGCACGGCTGCTGAATAAAGTGCATCATCTGATGCGCAAAGAGGAGCAGATCCCGCAGGTGCAACTGACGACCAGCGTGATGGAGGCGATGCTGGAGTTAAGCCGCACCGGTTTAGGTCTGGTTGCCGTTTGCAATACGCAGCACCAGGTTAAAGGCGTCTTTACCGACGGCGATCTGCGCCGCTGGCTGGTGGCTGGCGGCGCGTTAACCACAGCGGTCAGCGAAGCGATGACGCGCGGCGGCATCACCTTAGACGCCAACAGCCGCGCGGTGGATGCCAAAGAGCACCTAATGCAGCGCAAAATCGCCGCCGCCCCGGTGGTGGATGACGCGGGAATTCTGGTGGGCGCCATCAACTTGCAGGATTTCTATCAGGCCGGCATTCTTTAACGCTTCAGCCCCAGATGTTTCGCCAGCCGGTGCAGGTTGGCGACGTCCAGTTCCAGCGTCCGGGCGCATGCCGCACTGTTCCCCCCACTCTCTTCCAGCGCTCTGGCAATCAACGCCCGCTGAAAATCCTCAGTGGCATGATGACCTACCTGACCGGCGACGCCGTACTGTTCAGCAATGACGCTTTTGGGCAGCACTACTGCGACGAACGCCTGTTTAATGATGAAGTGGATCAGGCGGAGCTGTTCGAACAGTGCCAGCGCTACTATGCGAATATCCTGACGCCGTTCAGCCGCCTGGTGACGCCGAAAATCACCGAAATCCTCGGCTTTAATCTGCCCGTGGATATGATTGCCACCTCGCACGGCGTGGTGTGGCGCGATAACCCGACGCAAATTGTCGAACTGTACCTGAAATGGGCGGCCGGTTATCAGGAAGATCGTATCACCATTTTCTACGACACCATGTCCAACAACACCCGCATGATGGCCGACGCTATTGCGCAGGGCATTAACGAACCAGCCGCCGCGACCTGAACTGGCAGATTACGACTCATCCCCAGGGCATGGTGGCAAAAGGGCTTGATGCCGATGAGAAACTGCGCGCCTTCGTGGTCAGTGAAGAGCGTATGAAAGAGGCTTTCGCGCTGCTTAAAGTGCTGGCGCTATAGTCCGCGCAGCGGCAACCAGCCCCTGGCCGAAGGCAATTCCGCCATCACCGGCCGGGAGCTGATGCGGGAAGAGCAAGGTGAAATCAGAAAGCCAGGTTTGCAGGCGCGCCTTCAGCAGGCGGTTATGCAGCACGCCGCCGCTGAATACCAGCGTCTGAATACCGCGTCGCTCTGCCTGTTCGCGGGCAAGGCTCGCCAGCCCTTGCGCCAGCGCGTCGTGAAACGCCCACGCACGCTGCGCGGGTGATGCCTGCCAGCCCAGCCATTGCCGCCAGAAGGTGGCAAGATCCAGTTGGTTTCCGCATAGTGGCAGCGTGACGGGGTGATCCACCACGGAGACAGACGCCGCCAGCGCTTCAAGCTGGCAGGCAGCTTCGCCTTCATAACTCAGTTGCAGCGGCGTGCAACCCAGCGCACAGGCCACTGCATCAAATAAACGTCCACAGGAAGACGCCAGCGGCGCGTTGATGCCGCGCTCAATAGCGCGCGCCAGCAGCGGCCAGTTTTGTTGCCGGAGAACAGCAGTTTCCGCATAATCTTGCCACCCAGGCACAAACGACAGCATCTGCGCCAGCAGGTTGCGCCACGGCTGCCGCGCGGCCAGATCACCGCCAGGTAACGCCACCGCCGGTAAGCCGCCAAGGTGCTCACATTCGCGATAATTGACGCGCAAACATTCGCCGCCCCACAGCGCACCACTCTCCCCCATGCCAATACCGTCCAGCGTCAGCGCAATCACATCGCCGCCGTCGAGCGGCCAGTGGTGCTCGCCGAGACACGCTGCGGCATGCGCATGGTGATGCAGTACCGTTTGCAGTGGCAATCCGCTGCAATTAGCCCACTGGCTGGTGCGATAGCCGGGATGCGCATCGATGACCAGTTGCTGCGGAGTGAAGTCGTAAATCGACTGCATCAGGCGCAGCGCGTTGCGCCACTGTGTTTCCACACCTTCATCGGCGAGATCGCCAAAGTGCTGCCCCGGCACCGCAGCCTCACCGCGCAGCAGGCAAAAGGTGTTTTTCATATCCGCGCCAAGGCACAGCAGCGGCGGTATGGCATTGAACCCTTCCGGCAGGCTCAGCGCATCCGGCACGTAGCCGCGCGAGCGGCGCAGCATCTCGCCGTTTGCCCGCAGCACGGAGTCATCCATGCGCTGTACAATATCGCGATTGTGCAGTAAAAATCCGGCGGCAATTCCCGCCAGATCGACCAGCGCCTGTTCATTCGTGAGGGCGGGCGGTTTGCCGCTAAGATTGCCGGAGGTCATCACCAGCGGGCGCAGCAAACCCTGCGCCAGCAGATGCTGCAACGGATTGGACGGTAACATGACGCCCACTTCATCCAGACCCGGTGCCACGGCATCACATAAACCGTCAACGATGGATTTCGCTACCAGCACTATCGGCGCCGCTGGCGTGGCAAGTAAACGCTGCGCATTGGCAGGTAACCCTGCAGCATCCGGCAGCATCACCGCCAGCGGTTTCGCCGGGCGATTTTTACAGGCGCGCAAATGCTGCACCGCCGCCTGGTTATGTGCATCACAGGCAAGGTGAAAACCGCCAACGCCTTTGATAGCCACCACGCCGCCGCTTTTCAGCAGTGAAATCGCGGCCTGCAATGCCGCTTCGCCCGTGGTTTGCCAGACATCGCTGCGCCACTCAAGCTGCGGGCCGCACTGCGGGCAAGCGACGGGCTGAGCGTGGAAACGGCGATCGAAGGGACTGCGATACTCAGCTTCGCAGGCCGCACAGAGCGGGAACGCCGCCATCACCGTGTAAGGCCGGTCGTAAGGCATAGCCTTGATAATGGTAAAGCGCGGCCCGCAATGGGTGCAGTTGATAAACGGATAACGGTAGCGGCGCTCGCGGGGATCGTTCATCTCCGCAAGGCAGGCGGGGCACGTCGCCGCATCGGGAACAATTTGCGTATTCATGGTGCCACCCGCGCTCTGGCGGATGGTGAAATCTTGTGGCGGTGATGACCAGTGGAACGGTGAACTGACGACGCGATCTATGCGTGCCAGCGGCGGGCAGTGTTGTTGCAGCAGGGTGACGAAATCACCAGCATCGCCGAGCAGGCGAACTTCGACACCCTGTGCATCATTACAGACATCGCCCTTGCAACGGTGCTGCTGCGCCAGTTGCCAGACAAAGGGGCGAAAACCCACCCCCTGAACTTTACCGTATACGCGTAAGCAAACACCGTTGCTGGTTGTCATCACATCACTGCATCGCCGCGTTGAGCAAACGATTCTTCATCTGTTGATAAGTGCTCTGAGTGTACTCCTCGGCCCAACGCTGATCGTTGATCGCACTCACCCGAACGGCGCAGTATTTAGTTTCCGGCGTTTTGGAAATGGGATCCAGATTATCCTGCGTCAGTTCATTACAGGCGCCAATCCACCACTGGTAAGTCATATATACGCTGCCATTGTTGATGCGTTCGTTGACATCCGCGCGGGTGATCACTTTGCCCCGGCGTGATTCCACCCACACCAGTTGCCGGTCTTTCACACCCAGCGCTTCGGCGTCGGCCGGGTTGATCTGCACAAAGCCCGGTTCATCGGCAAGGGTTTGCAACGCGGCACAGTTTCCGGTCATCGAACGGCAAGAGTAGTGGCCCACTTCACGTACGGTACAGAGCACCAGCGGGAACTCCTCATCCGGGCGTTCTGCGGGCGCGCGCCACGGCGCGGCGAAAAGATGGCCTTTGCCGTCCGGGGTATCGAACTTATTGTTCTGATACAGGTACGGCGTACCAGGATGATCGAGGGTCGGGCACGGCCACTGAACATGTCCCATGTCGCCCATTTTCTCATAGGTAACGCCATAGAACAGTGGGCACAACTCGCGCAGTTCGTCCCAAATCTGCTGATTGTTGTCATAGTGCATCGGGTAGCCCATCTCGGTGGCGATCAGGCTGATGATCTCCCAGTCACGTTTGACGTTGTACTTCGGTTCAATCGCTTTTTCGAAACGCTGGAAGCCGCGATCGGCGCAGGTAAAGACGCCGCCATGTTCGCCCCAGGAGGTGGCGGGCAGCAGCACATCAGCCTGTTCGGCGGTTTTGGTCATAAAGATGTCCTGCACCACCACAAAATCGAGCGCTTCGAAACCTTTACGCACCAGTCCCAAATCCGCTTCGGTCTGCAACGGATCTTCGCCCATGATGTAATAGGCTTTCACCTTGCCTTCCAGCGCCAGGTGCGGTACTTCGGTAATGCGGACGCCGACTTTGTCATCCATCACTGCCGGATCGATGCCCCAGGCTTTGGCAAATTTTGCCCGCACCTCAGGATTCACTACATCCTGATAGCCGGGGAACTGGTTGGGGATCACGCCCATATCGCACGCGCCCTGCACATTATTCTGGCCGCGCACCGGGCCGACGCCGACATTTTCACGCCCAAGATTCCCGGTCAGTAGCGCCAGGCTGGAAAGTCCTTTCACCACATCCACTGCCTGGCCGAACTGCGTCACCCCCATGCCCCACATAATGGTGGCGGATGGCGCTGCCGCGTAGGTGCGCATCGCCTGGCGAACCTGTTTCGCCGGAACGCCGGTCAGATGCTCCACCGCTTCCGGCGCATAGTCTTTAACCATTTCACGATAGGCATCCAGCCCGGTGGTAAAGCTGGCGACATAATCTTTGTCGTACAGATCTTCTTCCAGCAGCACATAGCCGAAAGCGTTGACCAGCGCCATATTACAACCGTTTTTGAGTTGCAGATGCTGATCGGCGATACGCGCGGTCTCAATGCGGCGCGGATCGCAAACAATAATTTTGGCCCCTTTCTGTTTGGCTTTGATCACCCGGCGCGCGACGATCGGGTGCGAATCGGCACAGTTATAGCCAAATACCAGCAGGCAACTGGAATTTTCGATATCGCCGATAGAGTTACTCATCGCACCGTTGCCAAGGGTTTCCTGCAAACCCGCCACCGACGGGCCGTGGCAGACGCGGGCGCAACAGTCGACGTTATTGGTGTTGATTACGGCACGGGCGAATTTCTGCATCACATAATTAGTTTCATTGCCCGTACCGCGAGATGAACCAGTGGTCATAATGGCGCGCGGGCCATATTTGGCTTTGATTTCACTGAGGCGCTTCGCGGTATAGCGGATCGCTTCATCCCAGCTAACGGGGGTCAATTTGCCGCCTTTTTCGTAACGAATCATCGGCTGAGTAAGACGCGGCGTCAGCAGTTTGGTGTCGTTAAGAAAATCCCAGCCATAGTAGCCTTTCAGGCAGAGTTCATTCTGGTTGGTGTGACCGTTTGCCGCTTCTGCGCGGATGATTTTTCCGTCGTCGACAACCAGTTTCAGTTTGCAGCCCGCGCCGCAGTATGGGCATACACTTGTGATTTTTTTCATCAGTAACAGACCTGTTAAAAGTGAAAGTCAGATTGTTTAGAACACCAGAGAAACAGTACTGTCCAGCGCGGCGCGACGACGTTTCTCCGCGCTCATTTGTTCCAGTAAATTGCGATCGACACAGACCAGCGCTTTCGTCGGACACGCCTGTATACAGGCCGGGCCGCTTTCGCTGTGGTGGCACAAATCGCATTTGTTGGCTTCGGCTTTTTCTGCGCGAACATTCAGCCCTGCGCCACTATGGCGAATCACCGGGCGCACAACCACTTCCATCGCGCCGTACGGGCAGGCCACGACACAGGTTTTGCAGCCAATGCAGCGTTCCTGCATCACATTCACAAATCCTTCGTCACGGCTAATGGCACCGTTCGGGCAGACATTGGCGCACGGCGCGTCTTCGCACTGACGACAGAGTGTCGCTGTCGAGACATTCACACCTTTGACGACATGGATACGCGGTAAAAAGCTCTCAGGCGTGAGCGCCGCGCAGTTTTGGTTTTCCTGATGAGACACCACGCAGGCGACCTCGCAGGTGCGGCAGCCAATGCATTTTGCAGCGTCCGCCATGATAAATCGGTTCATTATCTTCTCCGGCAATGTGCTTTATCCCGCCGGAATATTCATAAAACATGCCAGTTTTTAATTTGCTGTTATTTAAGGAAATTTAAAGAAGCGCTCGCGAAGGATGGCTGTCATCGACACTTCTGTCGATGACAGATGTCGAGGTCAGGCGTGCGGGCCGGAAATCAGTGAGTCACGTAACATTAATTCGCCGGGAAAGGTTTGCTGAGAAGTGAAGTCGCCACCATCGAGCATAAAGATTAAGCGGTTAATCGTCTCTTTGATCATTTCGGTGACCGGTATTTTCACACTGGAAAGCGCCGGAACGGTAAATGGTGCCATAGCAATATCATCGAAACCAATCACCGAGACCTGCTGCGGCACACTTATTTTGCTGTCGTGTAACTGTTTAATTGCGCCAATCGCCATGTCGTCATTACTGGCCACCAGCGCGCTAAATTCAACGTTTCGGGATAAGAGTGTCTGTACACCCTGTGCGCCGCTAACTGGCGTCCATTTCCCTTCAACAATCAACTCATTACGCAATGCAATGTCCTGCTGTGTCAGCGCGTCTTTATAACCGGATAAACGTTCAATACCGGTAGGAGAATCGAGCGACCCCGTAATAAAAGCAATATCACGGTGACCACGGGAAATTAATTGCGACACCGCGTTAAAACTTGAGGCTTTTTGATCGGAATAAACACAGTGGCTGCTGTTTTTACGTAAACGGCGGTTAAGCACCATTATTGGCTGCGAATGACTGTCGATAATGCTATCCATTTCATCGACGCTCAAAAAACGCGGATAAATAATGATCGCATCACAGCGTAAATCGAGCAGATATTGAATCGCCTGGCGCTCCTCTTCCGCGCTGTGTTTTCCGTCGGCCAGCAATAACTGGCGGCCTTTGTCTTCGGTCATTCGGGCGGCGTGGAACAGCAATTCGCTAAAATAGACACCGTGATAGAGGGTGTTGGTTACCACCAGCCCCAGCGTCTGGGTTTTACTGCTCGCCAGGCTACGGGCCAGTAAATTCGGACGATAGCCGCTCTCGGCAATGGCCTGAAACACACGGTCTTTCGTCTCTTCGCTGACATATCCCTTGCCCGTCAGGACACGCGAAACCGTTGCTTTCGACACGCCTGCCCGCTTCGCCACCTCCAGCATTGTCGCCATCTTTTCCCCCTGAAAATGTTATCAGCCGAAGTGTACTTCAGGCGTTGCGTTTAATGGAACTCTTTACGCCGTACAGCGATTTCACACCCCGCAATCTCATAAGTGATCGTTGTCACGATTTAAAAAATTAGCGTTTTTTAGTCCTTGTTTACTACAAATAAACTCTTCATGATTTTGTGGAACCGGTTACCTATTTCATATTTCACAGCCGCCAGTCGTGACTGTGAGCCAGTACCTTATTGATAAAAAAGGATAATAACTCCATGGCTAAGAATTATGCGGCGCTGGCCCACTCGGTGGTTGATGCGCTGGGCGGCGCGGGAAATATCGCGGCCGTCACGCACTGTATGACGCGTTTGCGCTTTGTGGTGAAAGATGAGATGCGCATCGACAGCCCGACGCTGAAAAGCATCAGCGGCGTAATGGGCGTGGTGCGTAACGACAAACAGTGCCAGGTGATTATCGGCAATACCGTCTCCCAGGCCTTCCGCGAAGTGGTCAGTCTGCTGCCGCAAAACCTGCAGCCGGTTGAAGAGCCCGACACACAAAAACTGACGCTGAAGCGCATTGGCGCGGGCATTCTTGATGCGCTGATCGGTACCATGTCGCCGCTTATTCCGGCGATCATCGGCGGCTCAATGGTGAAACTGCTGGCCATGGTGCTGGAGATGACCGGCGCGCTGCCAAAAGGCTCCTCCACGCTGACCATTTTGACGGTGATCGGCGATGGCGCCTTCTTCTTCCTGCCGCTGATGGTTGCGGCCTCGGCGGCGGTGAAATTCAAAACCAATATGTCGCTGGCGATTGCCATTGCGGGCGTGCTGGTGCATCCGGGCTTTATTGAATTGATGGCGAAAGCCGCGCAGGGCGAGCACGTTGAGTTCGCACTGGTGCCGGTGACGGCGGTGAAATACACCTACACGGTGATCCCGGCGCTGGTGATGACCTGGTGCCTGTCGTATATCGAGCGCTGGGTCGATCGCATCACCCCAGCGGTAACGAAAAACTTCCTTAAACCGATGCTGATTGTGCTGATTGCCGCGCCGCTGGCGATTGTGCTGATTGGCCCGCTGGGCATCTGGATCGGTAGTGCTATCTCCACGCTGGTGTATACCATTCACGGTTACCTGGGCTGGCTCTCCGTCGCCATCATGGGCGCGCTGTGGCCACTGCTGGTGATGACCGGGATGCATCGCGTCTTTACGCCGACCATCATTCAGACCATTGCCGAAACCGGCAAAGAGGGCATGGTAATGCCATCTGAAATTGGCGCGAACCTGTCGCTTGGCGGCTCTTCGCTCGCCGTGGCGTGGAAAACGAAAAACCCGGAACTGCGCCAGACGGCAATGGCGGCAGCGGCTTCCGCCATTCTGGCGGGGATTTCCGAACCAGCGCTGTACGGTGTGGCCCTTCGCCTGAAACGTCCGCTGATCGCCAGCCTGATTAGCGGCTTTATCTGCGGCGCAGTCGCTGGCATTGCCGGGCTGGCCAGCCACTCGATGGCCGCGCCGGGCTTATTTACCAGCGTGCAGTTCTTCGACCCGGCCAATCCAATGTCCATCGTCTGGGTATTTGGTGTGATGGCGCTGGCCGTGGTGCTGTCGTTCGTGCTGACTTTACTGTTGGGATTTGAAGATATTCCGGTAGAAAACGCGAGCAAACCGCAGGCAGCACAGCCGATCAATGTTGAAGCAGCACGCGCCTGATTAACGAAAAAGAGGTTACGCATGTCAGTATTTCCGCAAGGATTTTTATGGGGCGGCGCACTTGCCGCTAACCAGTCGGAAGGGGGATATCTGGAGGGCGGTAAGGGGCTGACCACCGTCGATATGATCCCGCACGGCGTCAACCGTCTGCCTGTGAAACTGGGCCAGGAAAAGCGCTTTCAACTGCGTGACGATGAGTATTACCCGAGCCATCAGGCTATCGATTTTTACCATCGTTATAAAGAAGATATCGCGCTGATGGCAGAGATGGGCTTTACGGTATTCCGCACCTCTATCGCATGGAGCCGTTTATACCCGAAAGGCGATGAGCTGACGCCGAACCCGGAAGGCATCGCCTTCTATCGCGCGGTATTCGAAGAGTGTAAGAAGTACAATATCGAGCCGCTGGTGACGCTTTGCCACTTTGACGTGCCGATGCATCTGGTGATTGAGTACGGCTCCTGGCGCAACCGTAAAATGGTGGAGTTTTTTACCCGCTACGCGCGCACCTGCTTTGAGGCGTTCGACGGGCTGGTGAAATACTGGCTGACCTTCAACGAGATCAACATCATGCTGCACAGCCCGTTCTCCGGCGCGGGCCTGGTGTTCGAAGAGGGTGAAAATCAGGATCAGGTGAAGTACCAGGCCGCGCATCATGAGCTGATTGCCAGCGCGCTGGCGACCAAAATCGCTCATCAAGTGAACCCGCAAAACCAGGTGGGCTGCATGCTGGCAGGCGGTAATTTCTACCCCTACTCCTGCAAACCGGCCGATGTGTGGGCCGCGCTGGAAAAAGATCGCGAAAACCTGTTTTTTATTGATGTACAGGCGCGTGGCAGCTACCCGGCCTACTCTGCGCGCGTGTTCCGCGAAAAAGGCGTCAGCATTGTCAAAGAAGCGGGTGATGACGAAATCCTCAAGAATACTGTCGATTTTGTCTCCTTCAGCTACTACGCCTCACGCTGCGCCTCGGCAGATATGAACGCCAACAACACCAGCGCCGCCAATATCGTGAAATCCCTGCGTAACCCGCATATTGAAGTGAGCGAATGGGGTTGGGGCATCGATCCGCTGGGTCTGCGCATCACCATGAACATGATGTACGACCGTTACCAGAAACCGCTGTTCCTGGTGGAAAACGGCCTCGGCGCGAAAGATGAGTTCAATGCCGACGGCGAAATCGCCGATGATTACCGCATCAGCTATCTGCGCGAGCATATCCGCGCAATGGGCGATGCCATTGAAGACGGCATTCCGGTTATCGGTTACACCACCTGGGGCTGTATCGATCTGGTGGCCGCTTCCACCGGCGAGATGAGCAAGCGCTACGGTTTTGTCTATGTCGATCGTGACGATGCCGGCAACGGCACGCTGGCGCGCAGCCGGAAAAAGTCGTTTTGGTGGTATAAAAAAGTGATCGCCAGCAACGGCGAAGATCTCGATTAAACGTGTGGCACTGACCAGGCTCATATGGGGCAAAGTTTTGTCGACCAGTAGAAGGTGTAGCCGTCATCCGGCAAAACCGAAAATCGGACGACCATTTTTTACAGGTTTACCGGCAAAGTCAGCATTACAGCCCGACAGCAAATAATCGTAAAAACGCCGCCTTGCCTTCCCCGGTAATGGTCACTTCACGGTAGCCCGGCGTTCTGCGCAGCCAGCCCTGCTGTTCGAAGGCGATAAGCAGCGCGGCGCCTGCATCACCGCCAAGATGAAAATGCCTTTCGCTCCAGTCCAGACACGCGCAACAGGGTTTGCGACGAGTATGTGGATCGAGCGTCACGCCGATCTTTTCCAGTTGCCGTTTACCAACATTCGTCACCACACTGCCATCGTCAGTTATCCAGCCTTCACGCTGCAAAAACGCGTAGATGCCCACCGCAATTTCACCGGCAAGATGATCATAACAGGTGCGTGCCTGCCGCAATTCCGGCGGCGTACGGCTGGTCAGCGCACGCCCTGCACGCATCGACACGCCCATCATATTTTCCAGCAGTGCAGCGATATCGCTGCCCGCCAGCCGGTAGTAGCGGTGCCGCCCCTGCGAAACACAGACCAGCAGGCCATGATTTAACAGCCGGTTCAGGTGAGCACTGGCGGTTGAAGGGGCAATATCCGCCACGGTGCTCAGTTCCGTCGCCGTCCACGCTCGTCCATCCATCAGCGCGCACAGCATCCGCGAGCGCGAAGGATCGGCCATCGCACTGGCGATACCGGCAAGCGCCTCTTCCAGCACCAGCGTGTTGCTGTGTGCCGCAGATAAACCGGGTAAACTCATGTCGTCCCCTTCCAGGGTTGCGTGACCTTGCGGGTCAGCGGATCGTTGTCGGTCAGCAGAATCAGGCGATTATCATGATCGCTGTACTGCACAAGAATATTGATACCGTGTTGCGCGATCGTGCGGGCAATAGCGCCTAACTCACCGGGTTTTTCCTGTTTCAGTTTGCGGATCACCGGCTTTGCGACATTGCGCACTGTAAACCCGGCAGCCTCCAGAACCTGGCGGGCGCGTTCGCCGTCGGCCACCAGAAAATGGGCATGGCTTTCACTCCCGATGCTGAAAACACCGCCGCCTTCCAGACCCACACCGTTTTTACCCAGCGTTTCACCCAATGATGCCAGCCCGCCGGGCACATTGGTAAGCATAACGTGAATATCATACATGGTCGGTCTTCCCTGCTGCGGAGGAATAATCGCGAAAAACCTGTGCGACACGGATACGGTAAAACGAGAAAATCGAGCGCCGTCCTTCCGCCTGCGCCGCCAGGTGCAGGAGGTTGCCCTTCCATGCCAGCACCGCCTCTTCATCCCGCCACCAGGATAATGACAAAATCTTCCCTTCCGTACTCAAGCTCTGAAAGCGTTCAATGGCGATAAAACCCTCGATGTCTGCCAGTTGCGGCTTGAGTTCCGCGGCTAATTGCAGGTAACGATCCTGCTTGCCAGCGGCAACATCGGCTTCAAACAGTACAGCGATCATCAGTGCTCTCCATCAGTGAATGTGCCGCCAGTTTACGCCGCCCGACACACCATGCTTCGGCCCGTAACGAAATATGCGTGGCGGGTGAGAAACGGATCAATACGCAACGCCGACGAGCGTCGCGCTGTTCGCCACATTAATTGACACGCATCACGCTATCGGCCTGATATGCGATAATGGTGCAGAATTACTGATCCATGTAGGTTTGAATACCGTTAATCTTCAGGGGTAATACGTTACGCCGCTGATGTTGCTGGAGACAGGAACGCAGCCAGCATAATAACAAGAGTGAGGTCGAAAAATGGTAACGATACTGGATGTCGCCAGGCTGGCTGGCGTGTCGAAAGCGACGGTATCGCGAGCGCTAAATGGCAAAGTTGTTGTTCGTGAGGAAGTAAAGGAACGCATTTTCCAGGCCATTGCCGAGACGGGCTATCGCCCCAACCAGTTGGCGCGCAATCTTGCCAATAATAAGACCAACTCGGTGGGGCTGGTGATCACCAACGGGCTGTATAACGGCCCGTTTTTCGCCAGCCTGACTTACCACGCGGCGACCAACAGTGAAATGCATGGTCGACAACTGGTGCTGGCAGACGGTAAACACAGTGCGCAGGAAGAGCGCGACGCCATCGATCTGCTGATGTCGTTGCGCTGTGAAGCCATTATGATTTACCCCAAATACCTGACGGTCGATGAGCTGGACGCAATTATCGATAACAGCCAGACGCCCATTGTCGTCATCAACCGTGAACTCCCCCGCCACCGCAATCAGTGCGTGTTTGTTGATCATCAACAAAGCAGTGAAACCATGATGGCCCACCTGTTAGCGCAGGGGCATACGCGTATTGCTTTTGTTACCGGCGCTGAAGGTTCGCCAACCGGCGAAAAGCGCCTGGCGGGCTACCAGCAGGCGCTGTGCCGCGTCGGTATTAAGCCAGACCCGCAACTGTTAGTACATGGCACATGGTCTACCGACAGCGGTTATGCCGCAGGGCGTGAGCTGTTAGCACGTAAGGTGTCGTTTACCTGCATCCTCGCGGGCAATGATGATATGGCAATTGGCGTAGCGAAAGCCTGTCTGGAAGCGGGGCTTCGCCTGCCGCAAGATGTGTCGCTGGCCGGTTTTGACGATTCGGTGCTCGGCAAGTATTACAACCCGTCGCTTACCACCATTCATGTACCGATGGAGGCGATGATCCGTCACGCCATCGACATTTTGTTGACACCAGGCGAGCAAGCGGTCTGTTCACACGAAGGTGAACTGGTGCGCCGCGAGTCGGTGGCACCGCCCAAATAATTGCTCTGTGGTGGCTGATTGCCGGATAGCGGCGACGCCTTTATCCAGCCTACGAACCGGCGCGATCTCACAGGCCCGATACGTGCAGCGCCATCGGGCAGCCTATCCAGCGCTGAAGTTACGCGCCAATACCGTTGAGTTTTGCCAGCGCTTCAGGCGGCAGCACGAGGTCCGCACTGGCCATATTTTCCTGTAAATGCTGCTGCGACGACGTACCGGGGATCAGCAGGATATTCGGCGAACGCTGCAACAGCCACGCCAGTGCCACCTGCATCGGCGTTACATTAAGCGACTGCGCCACCTCGTTCAGCTCGCCAGATTGCAACGGCGTGAAACCGCCCAGCGGGAAAAACGGCACGAAGGCAATGCCCTGCGCGTTCAGGCTATCCACCAGCGCATCGTCGTGACGATTTGCCACGTTATACAGATTCTGCACGCAGACAATGGGCGTCATTTTCTGCGCGTCGGCCACCTGCTTCGCCGTAACGTTGCTCAACCCGATATGGCGGATCAGCCCGCGCTCTTTCAGTTTGATCAACGCCTCCAGTGGTGCTTCCAGCGATCCCTCTTCCGGCTCGTGCACGCCAAACATCGAACGCAGGTTGACCACTTCCATAGTATCCAAAGCGAGATGACGCAGGTTATCTTCCACCGCACAGGTCAGCTCTTCGGCGCTGAATGCGGGCAGCCAGTTGGCTTTATCATCACGCCGCGCACCAACTTTGGTGACGATGCATAAGTCGTCCGGATAAGGATGCAGCGCCTGTTTAATCAATTTATTGGTGACATGCGGACCATAAAAATCACTGGTATCGATATGATTCACCCCGGCAGCGATGGCATCGCGCAATACCGCCAGCGCCTTTGCTTCATCCGCTGGCGGACCAAACACGCCAGGGCCAGCCAGTTGCATCGCACCGTAACCCAGACGACCAACCTGACGATCGCCAAGACGATAAGTAAGCGTGGATTGAGACATGAAAAACCTCCTGTGCATTAAGTAATGTTGATCCGTCGGCCCGCGTCGGTAGCGCGATAGATCTGGCGGTGCAGGCGGCGATTGCCGGTATCGGCATCATCTATCTGTTTGAAGAGTGGCTGCGCCCGTCGTTAGAAAATGGCGCACTGACGCCGTTGCTGGAACCCTGGTGGCAATCATTTAGCGGCCCCTGGCTCTATTATAATTCCCGACGTTTAATCCCTGCGCCGTTACAGGCGTTTATCGATTTTATCCGTGCGCAGGGGCAAGCCACGGATATATAACGCAATGATGGGAAGATCTGTCTACACTTGAGAAAACAGAAAAAATCGAGGGTGTCTCATGATCTTCCCGGCCATGCCAGTCAACGAAAACGAGCGGCTTAAATCACTGTACATGATGGACCTTTTGGATAAAAAGGATGATGAACGTTTTGATAGGCTCACCCGCGTGGCGAAGACCACCTTTGATGTCCCCATCGCGGTGATAAGCCTGCTCGATCGCGATCGTCAGTGGTTGCTGTCGCGTAGCGGCATCGATACCCACGAAACACCGCGCAATCTGTCGTTCTGTGCGCACGCAATCCTCGAAGAGGGCGTGTTTATTGTCAAAGATACCCTTGCCGATCCGCGCTTTGCCGAAAACCCGTTTGTCACTGGCGAGCCGTGGGTGCGCTTTTACGCGGGTTGCCCGGTGCGGCTGCCGGACGGCGCAATTGCCGGAACCCTCTGCATCATAGACACTTATCCGCGCCCGTTTTCCAGTGCGGAGATCAACACCCTGCTCGATTTCGGCGCCATTGTGGAAGATGAGTTTCTGATCCTCAGCATGGCAATGACCGATTTGCTGACCGGTATGCCCAACAGCCGTGGCTTTTACCGCTCCGGCGAGAAACGTTTTGCCTGGCTCAAAGAGCATAAAAAAGATCTCACCCTGCTCTATTTCAGCATCGATAGCCTGAAATCGATCAATGAATTGCTGGGGAATAAAGAGGGCGACGAAGTGGTAAAAACCTTCGCCAGCGCTCTGACAAAATGCCTGAAAGATCAGGATATCGCCGCCCGGCTTGGCGGCGGTGAGTTTGCGGTATTGCTGGCGAACACGCCGACTCACAGCGCTGATGCATTTCTCTTCGATCTGCAATCACGGATCGATGCCGTTGACCGTCTTTCCGGCAAGAATTATCACATCAACTACTCACACGGCATTATTGAAAACGGCGGTGATAAGTACACCACGCTGCGCGGCATGCTGGAAGATTGCGATAAGGTGATGTACTCGGAAAAACGCCGTCGTTAATGCAGCGCCGGAACCCCGGCGCTGCTTACAGCGGATCGAACCCGCCGTTGCCTTCCCAGCCAGCCAGCCGCTGGTAAATGGTCTCTACCGCCGCGTTGACCGGCGGCGTCATCGGGTAGTAAAAACCGACGATATCTGGCTGAATGCCGAGAAAAATCACCTCGCCAACATCTTCTTTCAACTGATCGATCAGATAGTTGAGCGGCATATTGTGGGTGGTCATCAGGAACATTTCCGCAATGTCATCGGGATCGACAATGCGGATCTCGCCAGGGTTCAGCCCCATATCGGTAGCATCCACAATCAGCAACCGCGTCGGGCGCAGCTCGCGGATCGCCACAACGTCGTTTTCCGGTGCGCTACCGCCGTCAATCACGCGCCAGTTTCCCTGCGGATTTTCCACACACATCTGCGCCAGTAACGGGCCTGCGCCATCGTCGCCCATCATGCTGTTGCCCACGCACAGCAGTACGTCAGTCACGTAATCTCCTTACCATCAAATAGATAGCACTTTCCTGGTGGATGTCGTGCAACATCGACAGCAGCGCCCTGCTCCAGGCCTGCTGCTGTTCATTCTGCCCGGCCAGCGCCCGGTCAAACGCGTTGGCCAGCATCATTACGTGCGTGCTGTCGATAACAATCTCGCCGTAACGCGGCACGCCTTCCATTTTTCGCCGCGCTTCACTGCCGCTCTCCAGCGTGCCGATCCACGCCAGATAAGCTTCCCACGGGCAGGAAAGCGCCGTTTCCAGGCAGTCGATCACACCAAGATGGTGACCAATCGCCAGAGAGTAATAGACCACCTGCTGCGCCTGCGGCGGCGTGGCATCATTCTCGTCGACAAATTTCCGCCGCAGCTGGCTAAAGGCCACCGTCTCGCTCATCAGATTTTTGCCTCCTGCACCACCTGATTAAGGTGGCTGACAATTTCAGTCAGACGCGGATCGTTCTCCTGCGCTAACCAACGCACCACTTCATGTTCGCCGACGCTGCGCAAACGCAGGTAATCATCGGCGATCTGGCGGCCATAGCGGTAACCCGCGAGGCGACGCGCGGTACGATCCACTTTTACCCGCAGCGGTTGCACCATCGCCGGATGCAGGATTTCTGCCGGTTGATCGTCCTGCTCGCCGGGCAGGCGGGCGTGAATTTTCTGCTCCAGCAGCCCCAGCGCCATGGCAAAACCGTACAGCGTGGCGGCAGGCGTCGGCGGGCAGCCTGGAATATACACATCCACCGGAACGATTTTATCGGTGCCGCCCCAGACACAGTACAGGTCGTGGAAGATACCACCGCTGTTACCGCACGCGCCGTAGGAGATACAGATTTTGGGATCCGGCGCAGATTGCCAGGCGCGCAGCGCCGGTGAACGCATCGCGCGGGTGACGGCGCCGGTAAACAGCAGAATGTCGGCGTGGCGCGGCGAAGGCACGACTTTAATGCCGAAGCGTTCAGCATCGAACAGCGGCGAAAGCGTAGCAAAAATCTCGATTTCACAGCCGTTGCAGCCGCCACAATCCACACGATAAACGTAAGCGGAGCGTTTAATTTTATTCAGCAGTGAGGCTTTCATGCTGGCGATGGATTCCTCCACCGTCATCGGCACCGGAATACCGTCCGCATCACGCGGACCTACTAGCTGGCTCATTAGCTGGCCTCTCTCATATGGCGGGTCAATTCGACGCGGTCGGACGACACCAAGCACTTCTGGCGCTTGCAATCCGGGCAGGTCTCAAAGCTGGCGCGGTGCTGCTCGGCGCGGGTATCACCGTTATGCGCCAGCAACGCAATGGCGTAATCGATCTCTTTCTGCACCGCAAAAGGCCGCGCACACTCGCGACACTGGCACAACTCGTAGCGCGACTGTTGCAGGAAATCGGCTTTGCTCCACACCGCCAGTTCGTACTCCTGAGAGAGCGTAATCGCCGCCGTTGGGCACACTTCTTCGCAGCGGGCGCAGAAAATACAGCGCCCGAGATTAAACTGCCAGGCCAGTTCGCCAGTCGCGAGATCGGTTTCCACCGTTAGCGCATTCGACGGGCAGGCATTGACGCACGCCGCGCAACCAATGCACTGCTGCGGATTATGCTGCGGTTTGCCGCGGAAGTTTTTATCCACCGGCATCGGCGCAAGCGGATACGCGCTGGTGGCCGTCCCGGTTTTGATCACTTTTTTAATAAAGGTAAACATCGCTCGCGTTCTCCCACTATTTCAACGGCGAGTTTTTACGCTCGATCCCGTAACGCTCCAGCTCTTTGTACGGCACGACCTTGCTTTTCTTCTTGCGCACATCCACGACCGTCATGCGGTCGGTGCAGGAGTAGCAAGGATCAAGGCTGCCAATAATCAGCGGCGCATCGGAAACGGTATTGCCGCGCAGCATATAGCGCAGCGTTGGCCAGTTGGCATAGGTAGCTGCACGGCAGCGCCAGCGATAGAGCTTCTGGTTGTCGCCGGTCATACTCCAGTGAATATCATCTCCGCGCGGCGCTTCGGCAAAACCAAGGGCAAAGCGGTGCGGAATATAGGTAAAGCCTTCAACCATCAGCGGGCCACCGGGCAGGTTGTCCAGACCAAAATCGATCATGTTCAGTGCGGTCAGCACTTCGTTGATACGCACTTTCAGGCGGGAAATCACATCGCAGCCCTGTTCGCTGTGCACCGTCATCGGCAACAGGCCGTAACCGGCAAACGGATGATCGGCGCGAGTATCACGGGCGTGACCGCTGGCACGCACCATCGGGCCGACGTTGCTGAAATCGCGGGCGATTTGCGGATCAAGACGACCAATGCCGACGGTGCGCTGCTCTATATTCGGCGTACTCATCAGCACATCGACCAGTTCCATCACATCGCGGCGCATCTGTTGCGCCAGCGTGCGTGTCTGCACCATATCGTCTTTCAGCATGTCGCGGCGAATGCCGCCAATCAGGTTCATACCGTAGGTTTTACGCGCACCAGTGAGGATTTCCGCCATTTTCATCGACGCTTCACGCACGCGGAAAAACTGCATAAACCCGGAATCAAAACCGACAAAGTGGCAAGCCAGACCGAGGTTTAACAGGTGAGAGTGCAGGCGTTCCACTTCCAGCAGAATGGCGCGGATCATCTGCGCGCGTGCAGGCACCACGATGCCCATCGCGTTCTCTACCGAGCTGGTGTAGGCGGTACTGTGGGCAAACCCACAGATGCCGCACACGCGATCCGAGAGAAAAGTGACTTCGTTGTAACCCATGCGGGTTTCCGCAAGTTTCTCCATTCCGCGATGCACATAGAACATACGGTAGTCGGCATCGACAATGTTCTCGCCATCGACAAACAGGCGGAAGTGGCCCGGTTCATCCGATGTAACGTGCAGCGGGCCAATCGGCACCACATTGTTTTTCTTATCGCCGAGTTCGTTGATGAATTCATAGGTTTCCGCATCGGTAGTCGGCGCGGGGCGTTGGCGATAATCCATACTGTCTTTACGCAGCGGATAGAGTTCATCCGGCCAGTCATCCGGCAACACCAGACGGCGCTCATCCGGCAAACCGACTGGCACCAAGCCATACATATCGCGCACTTCACGCTCGCCCCACACGGCCGCAGGGACGCGCGGCGTTACGGACGGATACTCTGGTTTCAGCGCATCGACTTCAACGCGCACCGTTACCCAGCATTTAACGCCCTGCTCCATCGACAGCACGTAGTAAACGGCAAAGTGGCCGTTCAGCTTGCGTTCGTCGTTACCAAACAGCACCGACAGCCAACCGCCGTGCTGATAGTAGAGAAACTCCACCACTTCCGGCAGGTAGTTCACTTTCACGGTAATGGTGATTTGGTCTTTGGTCTGCCACGCTTCATCCAGCACCACGCCGGGAAATTTCTCGTGCAGGGCAGCCAGATAGTGTTGACCGATTTTTTCTTCAGACATGCATAAACTCTCTTAATACGTCGCCAGTAAGGAGACGAACGCTAAAAAGGCAACGCCGAACCCGGCCCAGGTGAAGCGTGACGTGGCAGTAAAACGCAGGCGCGCCATGCTGTTTTCAAACAGGGCAATCACCAGTACGCCGACAATTAATTTCACCACCGCCACCAGCAACGCCAGCAGCAGACCTGCCGCGCTGAAGCTGCTCATCTGCCCCCACGGCAGAAAGACGCCGACAAACATTTGCAGCACCACCAACTGTTTTAAGCTGATGCCCCACTTCAGCAGCGCAAAGCCGCTGCCGCTGTACTCCGACAGCGGCCCTTCCTGCAACTCCTGCTCCGCTTCCGCAAGGTCAAACGGCAGTTTGCCCATCTCGATAAAGGTGGCGAACGCGCAGGCGCAGAGCGACAGAAACAGCGGGATTGAGGCCGCACGCGGCCAGTGGTAAACGGTGTCGGTGATATGACTGATATGGGTGGAACCCGCCACCAGCGCCGCCACCCACAAACCGAGCAGCAAAATCGGTTCGACCAGCACGCCCAGCATCGCTTCACGGCTGGCGCCGATGCCGGTAAACGGGCTACCGGTATCCAGCCCGGCAATGGCAAAGAAGAAGCGGGCAATGGCGAACAGATAGATCAGGGTGATCACATCCCCCAGCAGCGGCAGCGGCGAGTTCACCGTGACCACCGGCAAGGCCGTCGCAATAGTCAGCATCACACCCACCATCACAAACGGCATCAGACGAAACACCCAGCCGGACGCCGCAGGGGCAATACTCTGGCGACCCAGCAATTTGAACAGGTCGCGGTACTCTTGCAGCACACCAGGCCCACGGCGATTGTGCAGCCGGGCACGCGCCACGCGGCTGATACCGGACAGCAGTGGCGCAAAGGCAAACAACGCCAGCGCCTGCAGTAACGCATACAGAAAACTCATCATCAGGCTCCTTGGGAAATCACCACCACCACCAGCACCGCCAGCTCAATCAGCGCCAGCCGACGAAACAGCAGCGGAGCCGCGTCGGTACGCCAGCCGGGCAGAATCAGCGTGGGTTCCAGCCATTTACGCAGCTTCAACACCGGGGCAAATGCGGCTTTTACCGGCATGGCAAAGCCGTGGGCGGTGATCACCATTGAGTCTTCATGGTCATAGCCACAAACCCAGGCACTTCCACGGCTGCGGGATGGCAGACGATCGCCTTTAAACAGCACCATCAACAGCAACGGCAGCATCGGCATGGCAATCAGCAGCAACGTGATCATCGGTTGCGACACCACCGTATCTGCGGTGTGTAGCGGCAGTGGTACGGCGGCATACAGACGCGGCAACAGCCACGGCGCAGCAACACCACCGACCACGCAGCAGAGCGCCAGTGCGGCCACGCTCGCAGTCATCAGCCAGGGGATGGATTGCGGGTTCTCCGCCTGCGGGGTTCGCGGTGCGCCAAGGAAGGTGACGCCATAGACTTTCGCCATACACATCACCGCCAGCGCGCCGGTTATCGCCAGGCCCACCGCCAGCAGCGGCCCTATCAGTTGCAGGACAAAGTGGCCGCTAGCGCTCAGGCTGAAGAAGGATTGATAAATTACCCACTCACCAGCAAAACCATTGAGCGGCGGCAGCGCCGCCATTGCCATCAGCCCAACCAGCATCGCCAGCGAAATCAGCGGCATTTTTTTGCCGATGCCGCCCAGTTTTTCGATATCGCGATAGCCGGTACCAAACCACAGCGCACCCGCGCCAAGAAACAGCGTGCTCTTAAACAGGCTGTGGTTGAAAAGGTGATACAGACCGCCAACCAGCCCCAGCGCCATCAGCGCCGGTTGCTGCAATGCCAGCCCGGTTACGCCCGCGCCAAGGCCGAGCAAAATGATGCCGATGTTTTCCAGCGTGTGATAAGCCAGCAGGCGCTGAATATTGTGCTCCATCAGCGCATACAAACCGCCGACAAAGGCAGTGATCATGCCGAATACCAGCAGCACAACGCCCCACCAAAGCGGCGGCTGGCCGCCCAGCAAGGAGAAACTGAGAATGCCGAACAGCCCGACTTTCATCACCACGGTAGAAAAGAGCGCGGCGGCTGGCGCTTGCGCGCTGGCGTGCGCCTGCGGTGTCCAGGCGTGCAGCGGAATAATCCCCGCCAGCAGACCAAAGCCAATCACCCCCAGCAGCCAGATGCCACTGCTCAGAGGTTGTCCGCTAAGCTGCACAAAATCGAGCGTGTGATAACGCTGCCGGATAAACCAGCAGGCCAGCACCAGCAGCACAGTGCCAAGACGCCCCATGGCGAACCACAGTTTGCCAGAGGCGCTGCAACCGGTAAGAAACACCGCGCTCAGCGCCATGATTTCGCTCATGACTACCAGCTCACCCAGATTCGCAGCACAGACGGCGCACAGCGCGGCGGCCAGCAGTAAATTGATCAATAACCCGTTGGCTTTCACCGCGTCATGGCGGTGCCAGTGGATGTTATAGAGGCTAATAAGCAGTCCGCAGAGACCGAAAGTGATCACCCATACGGCACGCAGCGGCGTGACCAGCAACGGGTACTGCAACAGCGTCAGGCTGCCGGAAACGGCATCTGCGCCCAGCAGCGATAACAACCCGGCTGCGGTCGCCATGGCACTGCCGATTGCACCGCCAAGACCGGCCAGCCAGCCGCTGAGAATTTTCGCCCGCGTAAAAAGGTACGCCAGCGCAGCAGCGCAGGTAAACACCGCCACCGCTCCGTTGAGCAACGAGAGGATCGTCATTTTGCACTCCGCTTAAGCTGGGTAAACAGCGACAAATCGCTGTAGTCCGTATTCAGGGTCTGCTCGCGTTTGCGACGGCTGGCGCGGGCAATGTCGAGGTTATTGACCAGATGCAGCGCCTTGGTCGGGCACATCCGCACGCAGGCCGGGCCTTGTTCATCGAAATGGCAGAGATCGCACTTCACGGCGATAGCCCGCACGCCGGGTACCCAATCCAGCAGCGTACTGACGCGCGCTGGCGCAGGCGGCGCGGCAGGTGCGAGCGGCGAGTTAACGTTGGCCGGAATGTCCAGCGGGCGGCTACCGGCAAATTCGATAGCGCCAAACGGGCAGGCAATCGCGCACAATTTGCAGCTTACGCACAGGCTTTCATTTAACTGCACCGCGCCATCGACGCGATTAATGGCGTTTACCGGACACACGCCCGCACAGGGCGCGTCTTCGCAGTGGTGGCACTGCTGCGGCGCGGATTCATGTTCATTACGCATCACGCGCAGCCGCGGCATCGACTGCAAGCCATACGCGCGATGCGTCTCCGCACAGGCCGCCTCGCAGGTGTGGCAGCCGATACAGAGCGCCGGATCGGCAATTACAAAACGGTTCACCAGCTAATCCTCAGGTGATTCACCCAGTCCGGGCGGTCATTTTTGACGAAATCAGTCGCACGACGTGTCACTTCGACACATCTCGACACCCAAACTCAGGCCAACACAGACGCGTGCGCGCTGCTGGCAAGAAGAGAGAGGTTGATGGGGGTATCGTTTTCCAGCGCCGCGTACAGGCTGTCGTAAACCGTGGCGATTTTTTCCAGATAGTGCTCCAGCACTTTTTCGCGATCGTGAGTGCTGATAACGCCGTCCACTTTTCCGTCGCTGGTGAGTTTCGCCTTCGAAATCAATCGCTTATCCCGTCCATCTTTATTGGCAATCGCGTATTCGATGGTATGGCCGTTAAAGCCACCGGTCAGAGAGACGGTAACCGAAAAGTGGTCGAACAACTCAAAACAGAGCTGCTGCTCCGGCGCACAACCTATGGCATGGTGCAGGCGCGCTTTTGACAGCGTAATCCCCTGAACCAGCGCGTTACAGTAACTGCGCCACTCCTCCTGCAGGAGATGGTGTCGCCCGGCAATGTAATCTGCCTTTTCGCTAATTTCCCAAATCGTCATGTCTGCTTACCTGATTAATTGAAACAACGGCGGTAAAGCATCATCCATGCCAAAATTTAAGCAATTGATTATTAAGTGAATAAATAAAAAGATCCACTCACTTCGACGTGTCATCTCGACAGGTTCGACATCGTCACGGTGTCAAAATCACTGATGGCACTCTTATTGCATTAACGCGGCAACTCATAAGGAGGGATTATGCATGAGATCACTTTGTGCCAGCGGGCGCTGGAAATCATTGAACAACAGGCCACAGCGAACGGCGCGCGTCGGGTAACTGGCGTCTGGTTAAAAGTGGGCGCATTTTCCTGTGTCGAAACCGAAGCTTTAACGTTTTGTTTTGATCTGGTGTGCCGTGGCAGCCTGGCGGAAGGTTGTACACTGCACGTCGAACAACAGCAAGCGGAGTGCTGGTGCGAGTCTTGTCGGCAGTACGTCACGCTGCTCACCCAGCGAGTTCGCCGCTGCCCACAATGCCACAGCGACCAGTTGCAGATCGTTGCCGACGATGGAATGCAAATTCAGCGCCTGGAAATTGAGGAGTAAACAATGTGTACAACATGTGGTTGTCAGGACGGTAATCTTTATATCGAGGGGGACGAACATAACCCGCACTCTGCGTTTCGCAGCGCACCGTTCGCCCCTGCTGCGCGCCCTGCGCTAACTATCACCCGCGTCAATACCCGTGAGTTCACCCCAACCCAATCGGGTAGCGGCGATTTGCATTACGGTCATGGGGAAGCTGGTACCCACGCGCCGGGAATGAGCCAGCGCCGGATGCTGGAAGTAGAAATCGACGTACTGGATAAAAATAACCAGATCGCCGCCCGTAACCGCGCCCGCTTTGCCGCCCGCCAGCAACTGGTGCTGAACCTGGTCTCCAGTCCTGGCTCCGGCAAAACCACCCTGCTCACAGAAACCTTGCAGCGCCTGAATGCGTGCGTACCCTGCGCGGTTATCGAAGGGGATCAGCAAACCGTCAATGACGCCGCGCGTATTCGCGCTACCGGCACACCGGCGATTCAGGTGAACACTGGCAAGGGGTGTCACCTGGATGCGCAGATGATTGCCGATGCTGCGCCGCGTCTGCCGCTCGACGATCGCGGCATTCTGTTTATTGAAAACGTCGGTAACCTGGTATGCCCGGCGGGCTTCGATCTGGGCGAACGCCATAAAGTGGCGGTGTTGTCGGTAACCGAGGGGGAAGACAAGCCGCTGAAATATCCGCATATGTTCGCCGCCGCCTCGCTGATGCTGCTGAATAAAGTGGATCTGCTGCCGTATCTCAATTTCGATGTCGAGCGCTGCATCGCTTATGCCCGTGAAGTGAACCCACAGATTGAGATCCTGCTGGTTTCCGCCACCAAAGGCGACGGGATGGACGCCTGGCTTGACTGGCTGGAGACACAACGATGTGTATAGGCGTACCGGGGCAAATTTGCGCCATTGACGGCCTGCAAGCCAAAGTGGATGTCTGCGGCATTCAGCGCGATGTCGATTTAACCCTGGTCGGCAGCCACGATGAACACGGCCAACCGCGTCTCGGCCAGTGGGTGCTGGTGCATGTCGGTTTTGCCATGAGCGTGATTAACGAAGCCGAAGCGCTTGATACTCTGGCGGCGCTGCAAAATATGTTCGATGTCGAGCCGGATGTCGGTGCGCTGCTCTACGGCGAGGAGAAATAATGCGTTTTGTCGACGAATATCGCGCCCCGGAACAAGTGATGCAGCTTATTGCCCATCTGCGCGACCGGGCGTCTCATCTTAGCTATACTGCCGCGCGTCCGCTGCGCATTATGGAAGTGTGCGGCGGCCACACACACGCCATTTTCAAATTCGGCCTCGATCAACTGCTGCCGGAAAACATCGAGTTTATCCACGGGCCGGGCTGCCCGGTGTGCGTGTTACCGATGGGGCGCATCGATACCTGCGTGGAGATTGCCAGCCATCCGGACGTGATCTTCTGCACTTTCGGCGACGCCATTCGCGTACCGGGGAAAAAGGGGTCGCTATTACAGGCAAAAGCGCGTGGTGCCGATGTGCGCATCGTCTATTCCCCGATGGATGCGCTGGCGCTGGCGGAAAAAAATCCGCAGCGCAAAGTGGTGTTTTTCGGTCTCGGTTTCGAAACCACTATGCCCGCTACGGCCATTACGCTTCAGCAGGCCAAAACCCGCAACATCAACAACTTCTGGTTTTTCTGCCAGCACATTACGCTGCTCCCAACGCTACGCAGCCTGCTGGAACAGCCGGACAACGGCATTGATGCCTTTCTTGCGCCCGGCCATGTCAGCATGGTGATCGGTACCGACGCGTACACCTTTATTGCCGAAGAATTTCGTCGCCCGCTGGTGGTTGCCGGGTTTGAACCGCTGGATCTGTTGCAGGGCGTGGTGATGCTGGTGGAACAGAAAATCGCCGCGCAAAGCCGGGTGGAAAATCAGTACCGCCGCGTCGTGCCGGATGAAGGCAACCGGCTGGCACAGGCTGCGATTGCCGATGTGTTTGCCGTCAGCGGTGACAGCGAGTGGCGCGGGCTGGGGGTGATCGGCGAATCCGGCGTACATTTGACGCAGGCTTATCAGCAGTTCGATGCGGAAGCGCACTTTCGCCCGGCGGTGCAGCAGGTGTATGACGATCCGCGCGCCCGCTGCGGCGATGTGCTGACCGGCCGCTGCAAACCGCACCAGTGCCCGCTGTTTGGCAACACCTGTAATCCGCAAAGCGCCTTTGGCGCGCTGATGGTCTCCTCAGAAGGAGCCTGCGCGGCCTGGTATCAGTATCGCGCTCAGGAGTGTGAAGTATGAATGAAGTCCAACTCGCCCACGGCAGCGGCGGCCAGGCGATGCAGCAGCTTATCAGCCAGCTCTTTATGGAGGCGTTTGCTAACCCGTGGCTGGCCGAGCAGGAAGATCAGGCGCGGCTGGATCTGGCCGCGCTGGCCGCCAGCGGTGACAGGCTGGCGTTCTCCACCGACAGCTATGTGATCGATCCGCTGTTCTTTCCCGGCGGCAATATTGGCAAGCTTGCAGTGTGCGGCACCGCCAACGACATCGCCGTCAGCGGCGCAACTCCGCGCTACCTCTCCTGCGGATTTATCCTTGAAGAAGGCCTGCCGATGGCGACGCTGAAAACCGTCGTCGACAGCATGGCCGCCACCGCCCGCGCGGCTGATATTGCGATTGTGACTGGTGATACCAAAGTGGTGCAGCGCGGCGCGGCAGATAAGCTTTTTATCAATACCGCCGGGATTGGCGCGATTCCGCGTTCGATTCACTGGGCGGCGCAGTCGCTGCAACCGGGAGACGTACTGCTGGCAAGCGGCACGCTGGGCGATCATGGCGCAACGATCCTTAATTTGCGTGAAGGGTTGGGGCTGGATGGGGAGTTGTCCAGCGATTGTGCCGTGCTGACGCCGTTAATCGCCACCCTGCACGATCTTCCCGGCGTGAAAGCGCTGCGCGATGCGACGCGCGGCGGCGTTAATGCAGTGGTACATGAGTTTGCCGCTGCCTGTGGCTTCGGTATCGAACTCAACGAAGCCACGTTACCGGTGAAACCGGCGGTGCGCGGAGTCTGCGAGTTACTGGGGCTGGAAGCGCTGAATTTTGCCAACGAAGGCAAACTGGTGATTGCTGTACAGCGCGAGGTCGCAGAGCAGGCGCTGTCACGTTTGCGCGCTCACCCGCTTGGCGCAGAGGCGGCAATGATTGGCGAAGTGGTTGAACGTCAGGGCGTACGCCTGGCGGGGCTGTACGGCGTTAAACGCCTGTTAGATTTACCCCACGCGGAACCATTGCCGCGTATTTGCTAATTTTTTTGTTTTTATTTTTTCACACCTGCGAGTGTGTTCCTGGATGAGCAATATGTCGTATACACCGATGAGCGATCTCGGACAACAGGGGTTGTTCGACATCACCCGTGTTTTGTTACAACAGCCGGATATGGCGTCACTCAGCGAAACGCTGGCCCGGCTGACCCGCCAGGCGGCACTCGCGGATAGCGCGGCGATTGTACTGTGGCATGCAGACAGCCACAGCGCCAGCCGCTACGCCGTCAATGCCCCTGCAAACAATGCAACTTATGAGGATCATTTACTGCTGGCGGGTGGGCCGGTCAGACACATTCTTTCCCACCCGCAGGCGCTCTATTGCAGCGCGACCACTTTTACGGAAACCTGGCCCGCGCTGACGCAGAACCGGCTCTATCCGCCGTTTGCGCACTACTGCCTACTGCCGCTGGCGGCGGAGGGACAAATTTTCGGCGGCTGCGAATTTTTTCGCCGCGACGGGCAACCGTGGAGCGATAAAGAGAGCGAACGCTTGCACACCCTGGCGCAAATCGTCGCCGTGGTCACCGAGCAACTCCAGAGCAGGGACAACCAGACGCCGGATTACCAGTCATTGTGCCAGGAGCGGGACGATTTTCGCATTCTGGTGGCCATCACCAATGCGGTACTCTCGCGGCTGCATATGGACGAGCTGGTCAGCGAGGTGGCGAAAGAGATCCACTACTATTTCGGCATCGACGCCATCAGTCTGGTGCTACGCGGTAGCCGCAAAGGCAAGCTGACTATCTATTCGACGCATTACAAAGATGAACTGAATCCGAAGCATGAGATTCAGGAAGCCGACGAAGAAGGCACGCTGACCGAACGGGTGTTCCGCAGTAAAGAGATGCTGCTGCTGAATCTGCATGAGCGCGACAAACTCGCGCCCTACGAGCGGATGCTGTTTGAAACCTGGGGTAATCAGATCCAGACGCTGTGCCTGCTGCCGCTGATGTCCGGCAAAAATCTGCTTGGCGTGCTGAAACTGGCGCAGTGCCAGAAAGAGGTGTTTACCCAGGCGAATCTCAAGCTGCTGCGCCAGATTGCCGAACGCATCGCCATCGCCGTGGATAACGCACTGGCTTACCAGGAAATTCATCGACTGAAAGAGCGACTGGTGGATGAAAACCTGGCGCTGACTGAGCAGCTAAATAATGTCGATAACGAGTTTGGCGAGATCATCGGCCGCAGCCAGGCGATGTTCAGCGTGTTGAAACAGGTTGAGATGGTGGCGCAAAGCAACAGCACTGTGCTGATCCTCGGCGAAACCGGCACCGGCAAGGAACTGATTGCCCGCGCGATCCATAACCTCAGCGATCGCAATAGCCGACGAATGGTGAAGATGAACTGCGCTGCCATGCCTGCCGGGCTGCTGGAAAGCGATCTCTTTGGCCATGAGCGCGGCGCGTTTACCGGTGCCAGCACCCAGCGGATTGGCCGCTTCGAGCTGGCGGATAAAAGCTCGCTGTTTCTCGATGAAGTGGGCGATATGCCGCTGGAGCTGCAACCGAAGCTGCTGCGTGTGTTGCAGGAGCAGGAGTTCGAGCGGCTCGGCAGTAATAAGCTTATCCAGACCGATGTGCGGCTGATCGCCGCCACCAACCGCGATCTGAAACAGATGGTCGCCGATCGCGAGTTCCGTAGCGATCTTTACTACCGGCTCAATGTCTTCCCGATATATCTGCCGCCGTTGCGCGAACGGCCGGAAGACATTCCGCTGCTGGTGAAAGCCTTTACCTTCAAGATTGCCCGCAAAATGGGCCGTTGCATCGACAGCATTCCGGCGGAAACGTTACGCGTGCTGAGTTCCATGGAGTGGCCGGGCAATGTGCGCGAGCTGGAGAACGTCATCGAACGAGCGGTGCTGCTGACGCACGGCAATGTGTTGCAACTTTCGCTGCCGGAAATCACCATTCCGTCGCTGCTCGCTGCGGAGCCCGCTGAAGTGGCTCGCGAAGGCGAAGATGAGTACCAGCTGATTGTTCGCGTACTGCGCGAAACCAACGGTGTGGTCGCCGGGCCAAAAGGCGCAGCGCAGCGGCTCGGGCTTAAACGCACCACTCTGCTTTCGCGCATGAAACGTTTAGGTATCAATAAAGACGCACTATGTTAAGCTGAAAAAACATTCAACATATCCATACATAATGGAGGCCTTATGGCAGTTTCAGCGCGAAATCAGTTAGTAGGCAAGGTCAGTGCAACCTCTCACGGTGCCGTGAATGATGAAGTGGAACTCACCCTCGACGGCGGCGCAAAGCTGGTGGCGATTGTCACCAGCAGCAGTCAGGCGGCGCTGGGGCTGACGCCAGGCAAAGAGGCTATCGCGCTGATCAAAGCGCCGTGGGTGACGCTGGCAACTGAAGATTGCGGGCTGAAGTTCTCCGCCCGTAATCAGTTCGCCGGGAAAGTCACTTCGGTGACTGAAGGCGCGGTCAACGCCACGGTGCATGTGCAGACCGATGCCGGGTTTGGGCTGGTGGCAGTTGTTACCAATGAAAGTCTGCAAGATTTGCAACTGGACAGTGGTAAACGCGTTATTGCGCTGATTAAGGCTTCGGCGATTTTGATCGCTACACGCGTCTGAGTGCTTTTGGAATATTGTGGAATTATGCCGTTCACCGGAAGAATGGCATTTTTGGAAGTATCGTGGAAAGGTTCCGTTCACCAGAACAACGGTGTTTTGGGAATATCGTGGGATAGTTCCGTTCACCAGAACAACGGTGTTTTGGGAATATCGTGGGATGGTTCCGTTCACCAGACGTTCAGGAGTTCCTTTAAGCCGTTATGCAGTGAACGGGAAAAGGGGAGCTACCGCGCTCCCCTTTTCAATCCCCGCGGCCCCGCGGGAAATCGGTGCTTCGCACTACGCTCATCTCCCGAGTGCCCGACGGCGGTCGGCTCAACTCGACGTCGTGTCTCGGTTCGCCTCTGGCCGCCATCCGTGGCGTCCAGACCTTGTCGTTCACTCTTCGATTCGCCGATTTCAGCGGGGACTCAACCCCATCGCTTCAGCACCTGTGTTCATAGCGAAAATAGTGTCGCTGCCGGAAATGCCCGGTGGCGTGAATGCTTACTGGGCTTGCCTGGCTCGCAGGTACTCTGAATTTGAATGCTTTTATGCACTAATTTTGCGAAGCTGCTCCCGGGAATGGTAATCCCTTCATTAAGTTAGCTATAATCCCTTGCCGCCTGTATGTGTTAGTCCTATGTTCTCTCCGCGCCTGCAAAATCAGGCGTCGGGTTTAGCATCCTGATTAACCTTATCGGCGATATTTTACTATCGAGCGTTCTGTCTCATCTCAATGGTGGGCTGAGCGGGGGCACCGCAAGGTGCGCCGGTTTCCGATAAGGCCGGTAATGCTAACTCCGTTCAGTCCGCCACCAGTGAAATTAGCATTTCCGGTGGTGGTATTTTTATCACTTATCGGAGGCTGCCTTATGGCTACAATCCCAACCCTGACTCACGCCTTATTTACCTCGCCGTTCAGCCACAGCACGGATTTCATCGAGCTTGCGGATAACTGCGAGCGTTTTGCCGAAGCGTTGGCGGAATGCGACGATCCACAACAGAAAATGGCGCTCTGCGGCAGGCTTTCTGCCTGTCTTACCCTGCTGCAACCTACGCTTCTCGATCCTGTTCCGGAACATTTAAAAGCCTGTCTGACCGTTGAGCATTTTCCTGGTCGTTTCCCGCAATTTGAGCCAGAAGCCGACCAACTGTGTGGCTACTGTCAGACGCTAACACAACTACTGATGAGCGGCACACTCGCGCCTGAACCCGAAAGCATCGTGCGGGATTTGCTGTATAGGTTGGTCGATTTTTTTGCCGATACGATGAAAGCACCACGCTGGTTAAAACAGGGAGACACGATTATCGAACTCTGAAATGGTACCCTCTTCTCCCCTTCTTTCTGTTCTTACAGCAATACCTGTTTATGTATGAATAAAAAGGCTGAAGCGATGGGGTTGAGTCCCCGCTGAAATCGGCGAACCGGAGGGCAGATGACAAGGGCTGGACGCCACGGATGGCGGCCAGAGGCGAACCGAGCCATGGACGGCGAGTTGAGCCGACCGCTGGCAGATGACCGGGAGGGGAGCGCAGTGCAAAGCACCGATTTCCCGCGGGGCCGCGGGGATTGAAAAGGGGAGCGCGGTAGCTCCCCTTTTCCCGTTCACGGGAGATAAAGTGTAAGTGTTTGCCTGTCTTCTGGTGAACGGAACCCTTCCACGATATTCCAAAAATGCAGTTCTTCAATATACGCCTACCAGGATTGGTTCTAAGTGGGGCCGGATAATTATTCTACCAGGCCCACTGTGAAATTCTTCAGGCAAAAATAAATATCCTCCGGCATAGCCGGAGGATATTTATTCCCCATCAACATTTTTCCGCATACAGGTGTACTCGCCTCGCGCAGTGAATTTCTTTCCTGCACTTCCCCTGGCGCAAATTTCCCGCCCGCTAATTCCTCAAACTGTGAAGATAAACATAGCACCAGGTCAACCATAGACAATTTTAGTAAGTAGAGAAATATCCTCCGCCAGAAGCGTGCCGTATACTTGTTTTGGACTCAGAAAATAGTCCTCCCGCTTCGCGGGGCTGCCATTGCAGGAAGAGCTAATGCAACCTGCATCCGATCTGGCCTACAGAGAATCGCATTTTGAGGGACGCATGATGGAAAAAAAACGTATTTATCTGTTTTGTTCAGCGGGCATGTCAACGTCGCTGCTGGTGTCAAAGATGCGTGCGCAGGCGGAAAAATATGAAGTACCGGTCATTATTGAAGCATTTTCTGAATCTCTGGCCGCGGAAAAAGGGCCACAGGCGGATGTTGTATTGCTCGGCCCGCAAATTGCGTGGAAGTTAGCGGACATTCAACAGTTGCTGCCAAATAAACCAGTCGAAGTGATTGACTCGCTGCTGTACGGCAAAGTCGATGGTCTGGGCGTGCTGAAAGCAGCCGTCGCCGCCATTAAACAAGCCACCAATAGTTAAACTCTCTTATTACTGAGTTCTTTCCTCACACTGCGCCGCAATAACTTGTTGTGGTATTTAAGGGTATTTATCTATGAGTAATGCGATTGATTCACTTGAAAAGATACTTCTTCCTTTTGCGGTTAAATTAGGCAAACAGCCTCACGTTAATGCAATTAAAAATGGCTTTATTCGCTTAATGCCATTAACGCTCGCGGGTGCGATGTTTGTATTAATTAATAACGTATTCTTAAGTTTTGGCGAAGGATCCTTTTTCTATTCGTTAGGCATCCGCCTGGATGCGTCCACCATTGATACGCTCAACGGTTTAAAAGGCATTGGTGGCAATGTCTATAACGGCACGCTGGGCATTATGTCGTTAATGGTGCCGTTCTTTATTGGTATGGCGCTGGCGGAAGAACGCAAAGTCGATGCGCTGGCCGCCGGGTTATTATCCATTGCCGCGTTTATGACCGTTACGCCTTATAGCGTCGGCGAAGCTTATGCCGTTGGTGCAAACTGGTTAGGCGGGGCGAATATTATTTCCGGGATGATTATTGGTCTGGTTGTTGCCGAATTGTTTGCTTTTATTGTGCGCCGCAACTGGGTGATAACCTTGCCGGAGAGCGTGCCCGCTTCGGTGGCTCGTTCATTTTCCGCGCTGATCCCCGGCTTTATTATTCTGTCGCTGATGGGCATTGTCGCCTGGGCGCTGACGCATCTCGGCACCAACTTCCACCAACTGATTATGGATACCATCTCTACGCCGTTGGCGTCACTCGGCAGCATTGTCGGCTGGGTGTACGTGTTGTTTGTGCCATTGCTGTGGTTCTTTGGTATTCACGGTTCGCTGGCGCTGACCGCACTGGACAGCGGCATTATGACGCCATGGGCGCTGGAAAATATCGCCGTTTATCAGCAGTACGGCTCCGTCGATGCGGCGCTGGCCGCAGGCAAAACGTTCCACGTCTGGGCCAAGCCGATGCTGGATTCGTACATTTTTCTGGGCGGCAGCGGCGCGACGCTAGGGCTGATTATTGCCATCTTCTTAGCCTCCCGGCGAGCGGACTACCGCCAGGTGGCGAAACTGGCGCTACCTTCCGGCCTGTTCCAGATTAACGAACCGATTCTGTTCGGCCTGCCGATTATCATGAACCCAGTGATGTTTATCCCGTTTATTCTGGTGCAGCCGATCCTCGCCGCCATCACCCTGCTGGCCTATTACAGCGGCATTATTCCCCCTATCACCAACATCGCACCGTGGACGATGCCAACCGGGCTGGGTGCTTTCTTCAATACCAACGGCAGTATCGCCGCGCTACTGCTCGCACTCTTCAATTTAGTGATTGCCACGCTGGTGTACCTGCCTTTTGTGGTGGTCGCCAACAAAGCGCAGAACGTGATTGATCAGCAAGAGAGCGAAGAAGATATCGCCGCAGCGCTGAAGTTCTGAAGCCAGGCGGTGGCTTGAGGAAAGTGCGCTTATCCTTAAGGCACCGCCCGATGTAAAATGCGTAAGGAGTTATCAATGCAGCCACAGATCAACACGCAGGGAATTAAAACGGTTCACGAGCAACAGATCTTCAACGGTAAAAATTTCCACGTGTTTATCTACAACAAAACGGAGAGCGCGAGTGGGCTACATCAGCATGATTACTATGAATTTACGCTGGTTCTCACCGGTCGTTACTATCAGGTGATCAACGGGAAACGTGTGCTGCTGGAGCGCGGCGATTTTGTGTTTATCCCGCTCGGCTCGCATCACCAGAGTTTTTACGCGTTCGGCGCGACGCGCATTCTGAATGTCGGCATCAGCAAGCGGTTCTTTGAACAGCACTATCTGACGCTGCTGCCCTTCTGCTTTGTCGCTTCGCAGGCCTATCGCACCAGCAATGCCTTTATGACCTATGTCGAAACGGTTATCGCCTCGCTGAATTTCCGCGAAAACGGGCTGGATGAATTTATCGAAGCCGTCACCTTCTACGTGATTAACCGGCTGCGCCACTACCGTGAAGAGCCGGTTATTGATGACGTTCCGCAGTGGCTGAAAACCACCGTCGAAACGATGCATGATAAAACGCAGTTTGGCGAAAATGCGCTGAAAAATATGATCCAGTTGGCCAGCAAATCCCAGGAGTATCTGAACCGCGCCACCCGCCGCTATTACCGCAAAACGCCGATGCAAATTATTAATGAAATCCGCATCGATTTTGCGAAAAAGCAGTTGGAAATGACCAACTATTCGGTGACAGATATTGCCTGGGAGGCTGGCTACAGCAGCCCCAGCTTATTTATTAAAACCTTTAAGAAAATGACATCATTTACGCCCAATAACTATCGCAAGCGATTAACGGAAATCAATCAGTAACGGTGACGAGCGCTTTTCATTGCCCGCCGTCATTTATGACCGAATTCAAGGGAGAATTTATGAGCCAGAAATTAAAAGTCGTCACCATTGGCGGCGGGAGTAGCTACACCCCGGAATTACTGGAAGGTTTTATTAAGCGCTACCATGAATTACCGGTGTCTGAATTATGGCTGGTCGATGTTGAAGAGGGGCAAGAGAAGCTGGATATTATTTTTGATCTCTGCCAGCGCATGGTGGAAAAAGCGGGAGTACCGCTGAAAGTCTATAAAACGCTGAACCGCCGGGAAGCGTTGCAGGACGCGGATTTTGTCACCACGCAGCTTCGCGTCGGCCAATTGAAAGCGCGCGAACTCGATGAGCGCATTCCGCTCAGCCACGGTTATCTGGGGCAGGAGACCAACGGCGCGGGCGGTTTGTTTAAAGGGCTGCGCACCATTCCGGTGATCTTCGACATTATTAAAGATGTGGAAGCGATTTGTCCGAACGCGTGGGTTATCAATTTCACCAACCCGGCAGGAATGGTCACCGAAGCCGTTTATCGCCATACCGGTTTTAAACGTTTTATTGGCGTATGCAATATCCCCATCGGTATGAAAATGTTTATCCGCGATGTGTTGGGCCTTACCGACAGCGACGTGCTGGCGATCGATCTGTTTGGCCTTAACCATATGGTGTTTATCAAAGATGTGCTGGTCAACGGCACGTCGCGCTTTGCCGAACTGCTCGACGGCGTCGCTTCCGGCAGGCTGAAAGCCTCGACGGTGAAAAACATTTTCGACCTGCCGTTTAGCGAAGGGTTAATCCGCGCACTCAATCTGCTGCCCTGCTCTTACCTGCTCTACTACTTCAAGCAGAAAGAGATGCTGGCGATTGAGATGGGTGAATATTACAAAGGCGGCGTACGGGCGCAGGTGGTGCAGCAGGTTGAGAAGCAACTGTTTGAGCTCTATAAAGATCCGACCCTCAAAGAGAAGCCGAAGGAGCTGGAGCAGCGCGGCGGCGCGTATTACTCCGATGCCGCCTGTGAAGTGATCAACGCCATCTATAACGATAAGCAGGCCGAACATTATGTGAACATCCCGCATCACGGGCACATAAAAAATATCCCGCCGGAGTGGGCGGTCGAGATGACCTGCACTCTCGGGCGAAACGGCGCAACGCCCCATCCACGCGTGACGCAATTTGACGAAAAAGTGCTTGGGCTGATTTATACCATTAAAGGTTTCGAAGTGGCAGCCAGCAAGGCGGCGCTGAGCGGTGAGTTTAACGATGTGCTGCTGGCGCTCAATCTCAGCCCGCTGGTACATTCGGATCGCGATGCGGAACAACTGGCGCGTGAAATGCTGCGGGCGCATGAAAAGTGGCTACCCAATTTTGCAGAGTGCATCGGCAAACTGAAAGCTTCACAGCATTAAGGGACGACTATGGAACGCTTATTGATTGTTAACGCGGATGATTTTGGTCTCAGCAAAGGGCAAAACTACGGCATTGTCGAAAGCTTTCGTCACGGCGTAGTGACATCCGCGACTGCGCTGGTCAACGGCGCGGCGATTGAGCATGCGGCGCAGCTGAGCCGTGAATTGCCCACTCTTGCGGTAGGCATGCACTTTGTACTGACGCTGGGACAGCCTTTGACGCCAATGCCCGGCCTTGCCCGGCAGGGTGAATTGGGGAAATGGATCTGGCCGATGGCCGAAGCCGATACGCTACCGTGCGCAGAAATCGCCGAAGAACTTGAAAGCCAGTACCAGCGTTTTGTCGCGCTTTTTGGCCGTGAACCGACGCATCTGGACAGCCATCATCATGTGCATATGATCCCGCAGATCTTGCCGATTGTGGCACAGTTTGCCGCCGCGCGCGGGCTGCCGCTGCGCCTCGATCGCCCGGCGCTATTACCCGACAGCGATTTGCCGGCTGGGCTTCGCAGTACAGCGGGTTTCAGCAGCGGCTTTTATGGCGAGGCGATTTCTGACGCGCTCTTTTTGCGGGAGCTGGACGCCTCGGCAGCACGCGGAGAGGATTCGCTGGAGATGATGTGCCACCCGGCGTTTGTCGATAACATCATCCGCCAGAGCAGTTATTGCTTCCCGCGGTTAACCGAACTGGAGGTGCTGACCTCGCTGTCGCTGAAATACGCCATTGCCGAACGCGGCTACCGGCTCGGCAACTTCCGCGATCTGACATAACGCCCTTGCGGCGCGCACTGCGCCGCATTTTCTCGCGCATTGAGGGAGCTGTTTGCCGACCCCACGGCATGCAAACGTATCCGTCTGTAAGCAAATATCCTTTATATCTTCACTTTTCCTCGTATATTTTTTCGCCTTCGTTTTGCTATTCTCCAGAATGAGAATGAACGTTCATTACTGAGGTTTGCAAATGGCATTGAAAAGAATAATGGTGGCCGTGCTGGCATGTCTGATTGTCGCCTGCGACCAAAAACCGGAAACAAATGCAGGTGCGATGGCGGAGCAGGTTGGCGTGGTCACGCTGAAGGCCGAGCCGGTAACGCTATTCAGTGACCTGACAGGGCGCGTCACTGGCACCATGGTTTCTGATGTTCGCCCGCAAGTCGAAGGCATCATCAAGAAACGGTTATTTAAAGAAGGAGATGATGTTGTCGCGGGCCAGGTGCTATACGAGATTGACCCGGCAACGTACCAGGCAAGCTACGATGAAGCCGTCGCTCAGTTGCAGAATGCCGTGGCGATTGTTAACAGCAGCAAACTGAAAGCCGAGCGTTACGCCGCGCTGGTGAAAGAGAATGGCGTATCGCGTCAGGATGCGGACGACGCTATGGCAACCTACAAACAAAATGTGGCTTCCGTCGCCCAGTATCGCGCCGCCGTGGAGAGCGCCAAAATCAACCTCGGTTACACCAAAGTCAGAGCGCCGATTTCCGGCCGCATCGGTATTTCCTCGGTTACGCCTGGCGCGCTGGTCACCGCCAGCCAGACCACGGCACTGGCAACCATCCGTACCCTTGATCCGATTTACGTCGATTTGACGCAATCGAGCACGCAACTGCTGAAACTGAAAAAACAGCAGTTGCAGAACAGCGATAACACGGTTCCCGTTACCGTGACGCTGGAAGACGGCAGCCAGTATCAGCATCCCGGTAAACTCGAGCTGACCGAAGTCTCTGTTGATGAGTCCACCGGCAGCGTGACGCTGCGCGCCGTCTTCCCGAACCCGGAACACGATTTGCTGCCGGGTATGTTTGTGCGCGCCACCGTCAGTAACGGCGTGCGCAGCGAAGCGATCCTTGCGCCGCAGCAAGGGATCACGCGCGATGCCAAAGGCAACGGCACTGCGTTGGTGGTGAATAAAGAGAATAAAGTGGAAAGCCGTGAGGTGATTACCGACCGGGTGATCGGCAATAAATGGCTGATCACCAACGGGCTACAGAGCGGCGACCGGTTAATTACCGAAGGCACCAGCAAAGTGCAGGCGGGCATGACAGTGAAAGCGGTGGAAGTCGGCGCGACCGAATCCAGTGATGGAAACGGAGGGAAGTAACCATGCTGTCTCAGTTTTTCATCCGTCGCCCGGTCTTTGCCTGGGTTATCTCGATTGTCATTATGCTGCTTGGCATTATTAGCATTAATAACCTGCCGATTGCGCAGTACCCCGATGTTGCGCCGCCGCAGGTCAGGATCTCCGCCACCTATACCGGTGCGTCTGCGGAAACACTGGAAAGCAGCGTAACTCAGGTGATTGAACAGCAGCTGACTGGTCTGGACGGCATGCTCTATTTCTCCTCCTCCAGTACCGCGTCCACGGGACAGGTCACAATCACCGTCACCTTCCAGCAAGGTACCGACCCGGATATTGCGCAGGTGCAGGTACAGAACAAAGTCCAGCAGGCGGAAAGCCGCTTACCGGATGCGGTCACCTCGCAAGGCGTGACCGTGGAGAAAGCGCAAAGTGACTTCCTGCTGGTGATGGCGTTGTATGACAAGACCAACAAAAGTACCTCTTCGGATGTCTCTGACTACCTGGTCAGCAACATGGAGGATGTGCTGGCGCGTGTTAATGGCGTGGGCCGCGTGCAGGTGTTTGGTTCGGAATATGCCATGCGTATCTGGATGGACCCGAACAAGCTGGCCGCTTACTCGCTGATGCCTTCCGATGTGGAAAGCGCGCTGGAAAACCAGAACACCCAGGTGTCATCCGGGCAGTTAGGGGCGCAACCGGCCAGCGGCGAGCAGCAACTGGTCGCCACCGTGCGTTCGCGTTCGCGTCTGCAAACGCCGGAACAGTTCCGCAATATTGTGGTGAAAACCAAAACCGATGGTTCCGTTGTCCGCTTAAGCGATGTCGCCCGGGTTGAAATGGGCAGCGAAGATTACAGTGCCAACGTGCTGGCCAACGGTCACCCGGCAGCGGGTATCGCCATTCAGCTGGCCTCCGGCGCGAATGCCTTATCCACCGCTGAACGGGTTAAAAACACCGTCAATGAGTTCCGCAGTTCCATGCCTGCCGGCTATGCCATTGACTACCCGCTCGACAGCACCGACTTCGTCAAGATTTCCATTGAGGAAGTGGTGAAAACCCTCGCAGAGGCGATCGCCCTTGTGGTGGTGGTGATGTTCCTGTTCCTGCAAAACCTGCGCACCACCTTGATCCCGGCGATTGCCGTACCGGTGGTTCTGCTGGGAACCTTCGGCGTGCTGGCGGCCTTCGGCTACTCCATCAACACCTTAACGATGTTCGGGATAGTGCTCGCCATCGGCTTGTTGGTTGATGATGCCATCGTGGTGGTGGAAAACGTCGAGCGCGTGATGCGGGTGGAAGGGCTACCGCCGCGGCAAGCGACAGAAAAATCGATGAAGGAGATCACGGCGGCGCTGATCGGTATTGCCATGGTGCTCTCCGCCGTGTTCCTGCCGATGACCTTCTTCAGCGGTTCCACGGGGGTGATTTACCGCCAGTTCTCTATCACCATCGTCTCGTCAATGGTGCTGTCGGTGATCATCGCTTTAACGCTCACCCCTGCCCTTTGCGCCACACTGCTTAAACCGCACAATCATGAAAATGCTGGCAAAGGTTTTTTCGGCTGGTTCAACCGCAGTTACGAGAAATTACAGGAGCGTTACCACCAGCGCGTGGCGAAAGTCCTGCATGGCCCGGGCCGTTATCTGGCGTTGTACAGCGTGCTGTTAATCGGCTGCGCAGTGATGTATATGCGTCTGCCGACTGGCTTCCTGCCGACCGAAGACCAGGGTTACATCATGGTGCAGTACACACTGGCACCCGGCGCGACGGAAAACCGCACCCTCGAAGTGCGTAAACAGATCCAAAACTACTTCCAGACCAAAGAGAAAGATAACGTCAACGTCAGCATGCTGGTCGATGGCTTCAGCTTTGCGGGTAGTGGGCAGAACGCCGGGGTGGGCTTTATCTCGCTCAAAAGCTGGGACCTGCGTAAAGGTGCAGAGAACAGCGCCGATGCGATCGCGCAGCGGGCAATGATGAACCTATCTTCGATCCGCGATGCGCAGATCTTCGTGCTGACGCCGCCGTCGGTAAGCGGCCTGGGCCAGTCGAACGGTTTCACCTTTGAGTTGCAGGCGCGCGGCGGCACCGACCGCGATACACTGCTGAAACTGCGTAACCAGTTGCTGGCCGAAGCGGCGAAGGATCCGACGCTCTCCAGCGTGCGTCCGAACTCACTGCCGGACTTACCGCAAGTGCAGGTCGATGTGGATGACGTGAAAGCGCAGTCGCTGGGTGTCTCCATCAGCGATGTCAACAGTACTCTCAGTTCGGCTATTGGCGGAACGTATGTGAATGACTTCTCGGATCGTGGAAGGGTGAAAAAAGTCTACATCCAGGGAGATTCAGCCTTCCGCAGCAAACCGGAGGATATCGATAGCTGGTTCGTTCGCGGCACCGACAGCGATGGCAACAGCACCATGGTGCCGTTCTCGTCGTTTGCTTCTGCGCACTGGATTTATGGCGCGGATGCGCTCTCCCGCTATAACGGCCTCTCTTCCTATGAGATTCAGGGGCAGGCCTCGCCCGGCAGCAGTTCCGGGGAAGCAATGAACACCATGGAGAAACTGGCAAAAGCCCTGCCTGGCGGAACCACTACCTATGCGTGGAGCGACCTCTCCTACCAGGAACGCCTGGCCGGGAATCAGGCGATGTCGCTGTATGGCATTTCGCTGATTGTCGTCTTCCTCTGCCTGGCGGCGCTGTATGAAAGCTGGTCAGTGCCCTTCTCAGTCATGATGGTGGTTCCGCTCGGTGTATTTGGTTCCCTGTTAGCCATCACGCTGCGTGGGCTGGAGAACGATGTCTACTTCCAGGTAGCTCTACTGACCATCATCGGCCTGTCGGCGAAGAACGCGATCCTGATCGTGGAATTCGCGGAGGAAAACTACCGCCGAGGCGAAAACCTGGTGGCGGCGGCGATTCACGCGGCCACTACGCGTTTACGCCCGATCATCATGACATCGCTGGCGTTCACCGCGGGTGTTCTGCCGCTGGCTATCTCAACCGGGGCTGGCGCTAACAGCCGAATCGCCATCGGGACGGGGATTATCGGGGGGACAATCGCCGCCACCTTGTTGGCCATTTTCCTTGTTCCTCTGTTCTTCGTGCTGGTCAGACGCGTATTCCCTTCCGTGCCGGAGGAGTACAAAGCAGTGCGCGAAACGACAGAAAAATCAGGAGAATAAGATGTCAACAAGACTTTTGGCAGCATGTGTACCGTTTCTGTTAGCGGGGTGTATTTCGCTGGATCCCCACTATGACAGGCCAACTGCGCCGGTCAGCGGCCAACTTCCTGCCGGGGAGGCCTATGCCTCCCTGACAGGCACCCAGGGGAATAGCTATCGCGATATAGACTGGCAGCAGTACATTCTTGATGCCCGCCTGCGGCAGGTGGTGGCGATGGCGCTCGACAGTAGCCGCGACCTGCGGGAAGCGGTCGCCAGCGTGAAATCCGCGCGGGCGCAGTATGGCGAAGAGCGTTCGAATCTCTTCCCGACCATTAATGCCGGGCTGAGCGGTACCCGTTCCCGCTCGCTCAGCAGCAGCGGCACCGGGAATCAGACCGCCCTGACTTCCAGCTATGAAGGCGATGCCAGCACCAGTTCCTTTGAGCTGGATCTGTTTGGCAAAAACCAGAGCCTGACGCGCGAGCAGTATGAAACCTGGCTGGGTACTGTCGAAGGGGCGCGCAGTACGCGCCTGACGGTGCTCTACAACACGGTGGATTACTGGCTAACGCTGGCGGCGGATAAAAGCAATCTGGCGATTGCCAAAGAGACAGCCGAAAGTGCGCGGCAATCGATGGAAGTCACCCAGACGCAGCTTCGTCACGGCACTGCATCAATGGTGGATGTCTCTTCCGCCGCCACGACGTACCATTCGGCGCTCGCCGATGTGGCGAAATACCAGACCAGCGTGGCGCAGGATAAAAACGCCCTCGATCTGGTGGTTGGGCGGGCCGTGCCGGATAACCTGATCCCGGAAAACATCGATGCGGTGGCGAATGCGTTCGAAGAGATCCCGGCTGGCATCTCTTCCGACGTGCTGCTTAATCGTCCGGACGTGCTGGAAGCCGAGCATAATCTGAAATCGGCCAATGCCAGCATTGGCGCGGCGCGGGCGAATTTTTTCCCGAGCATCTCGCTGACCGCCAGCGGCGGCGCGGCAAGCAGCGATCTGTCGTCGCTGTTTAAACACGGCGCCGGGGTGTGGTCATTCTCGCCAAGTATTTCGCTGCCCATATTTACCGGCGGCTATAACATTTCTCAGTTGAACTACACCAAAGCGCAGAAGGAGTACTACGTAGCGGCCTATGAGAAATCAGTGCAGACGGCCTTCCAGGAAGTGGCCGATGCGCTAGCGCGTCGCGGTACGATTAACGATCAACTCACCGCGCAGAAAAATAATACCAAAGCGTCCGAAGAGTATTACCGGCTAGCGGATCTGCGCTACCGCAATGGCGTGGACACCTGGTTGAACGCACTTGATGCCCAGCGCACGTTATACACGGCCAGAACCTCGCTGGTCAGCGTGCAGCAAGAGTATTACACAAATCTGATTACGCTGTATAAAGTAATGGGCGGCGGTACTGCGCTGAAGGAAAAAACGGCGGAACTGCAACAGTAAAAGCCTCCCCCGCCAGGCTAAACTGTCGGGGGCATTTTCTTAACCGGAGCAAGAAGATGGATCAGGGGATGAATCAACAACGCAACTGCACGCGCAAGCAGCAGATCATTGAAGCGGCAAAGGAGTGTTTCAGCGAGCACGGCTTTCATGGCTGCAGTATGGCCGAGTTATTCAGCCGCTCGGGTTATGGCGCAGGCCAACTTTATCGTGATTTTCACAGTAAAGAGGCGCTGATTAATGAAGTGGTAAAAAGTGTCGCAGCCCAATGGCGAGCGTTTTTATTTCGCCAACTACGGTCTGATACGACGCTGAGCGATCTTCTTAATATTGACTCCGCTTTCTGGTCCGGCTGGAGTCAGCGCGAACACTCGCTATTGCTGGAAAGTTATTCGGAAGCAGCAAGAAATGAACAGGTGAGAAAAATATTAACTGATGAAGAAGAACAGACCATTAATTATCTGGCCGGAAACAGCGAGATCCTGAATAGCGAAACGCAGCAACCGTTTAGCCGGGCGCAAATTCGCCTTTTGCTGACTATAATCGATGGCTTTATTTGTCGGGTGGTTTACGATCAGCAACTCAATGAAAATGAGCTGCTGCGTCTTAATACGCTGATTTTTGGTAGCCAGCCGATCGCCTGAAAGAAACGGATTTATTTCACATGCACCAACGTATCTACAATTGCATTAATCATCTGACGTAATTCGTCATCGACGGCATAGCCTTTTCTGCCGCACTGCACTATGACACCATCCAGCAGCAGTGTGGTGACATAATGTCGGGTACGAATAATCGACTCATCCATCGCCGGATGTTGCTGTTTTTCACGCCGAACAATATCATCCTGTAAGGCGTTGTGCGTCTCCGCCACCAGCTTTTTGTAACGCGTGTTGCGGGTCGCAGCGGAGGCGATATCCATCAACATAAAGATATTGTCCTGCAAATCAGCAAAAAAATCCGACGTCTGGAATATATCCAGCGGCTGATTCTCATCATGCTGGGGTTTGTCATCCATGTGACTTTTCATATTATGAACAATATTTTTCACCAGTGCTTCAATGATGCTGTCTTTATTTTCAAAATAGCGATAGATAAGCCCGGCGCTGACATTAGCACAGGCTGCGATATTTTTAATAGAGGCATTATGAAAGCCTTTCTCTATCATGCAGGCTCTGGCGGCGCGGAGTATAAGATCGTGACGATTCATTGTCTGGCTCCGAAAATAAACACCATCATATAATGAAATGCTAATAACGCCAAGCCAGCGCAAAACAAAGCGATGAAATTACGGCAGTCATCACGAAAATAACCGGAGGCGGGAAATGAATTAACGCAACGTGCTCCGTGTCATTATTCAAAATCAGCGTGCCGTTTAAACATACTGTTGCTGGATTCGCCAAGCTGCACCATCAGTTCAAGAATAATCGCGTCACAGGTAATGAAACAGAGCTGCTCGAAAGCGGACCCCATCGGCTGGGAAAACGCGCCTTCAGCGCGCGCATTCTCCGTCTTTGCCGTGCCCGGCAAAACCAGTACGCAGGTTGCCAGGCGGCCAATGGAAGAGTCGGCATTCAGGGTGATCAGCGCCACATCCACCCCGCTTTCCAGCGCTTTTTGCGCCAGGCTTTTCAGGCTAGTGGTTTCGCCGCTGCCGGAACCGATAATCAATAAATCCCCCGGTTTACTGTGCGGCGAAGAAATTTCCCCCACCACGCTGACGGAAAAACCAAGGTGCAAAAGCCGGTTGGCGAAACCACGGATAGCAATGCCGCTCCGCCCGGCGCCCTGCAAAAAAATATGGCCCGCTTTTCTGATATGCGCGATAAGCTGACCGGCTTGCGCGTTATCAATGCTCTGCGCGTTTTGCGCCAGTTCATTTAAAATACTGCGGATGTTTTGCTGCACGCCCATTGTCTTGCCTCCTGAAGCCGATGCAATACCTTACCACGACACAAGAGCATACCGGGATCTGCGCAGAAGATAAGCAGTAGAGCGTAAATCTTTCACTACCGTGATACCGTCGCGGTTATCTTTCTGCCCTCGCAAAAATATCATTTGCAGTTATTACACTCAAAATTCCTGACAACCTCCTTGTCTAAGAATAAATACCATGAAATATATAAAAACAGCGGTGAAACAACCTGTAATATATGCTTTACCCGGAGCCTTATTCCTTTGTATGCAACCCAGCCTTGTTCATGCTGCGGATGCGCTTCCGCGCCGGTTAAACCGCGAGCTTTGCCTTCAGCCAGAAGCGCATTTATCAGCCGCCGACCAATTTCCTGCCGCTGCCAAGTAGTTTTCTTTTTGTCTCTATTCTGTGCGAGTACTCTTTATTAAGAAAAATTAATATCTAAGATTAAGGGAAATTAATATTAAATTAAGACGACATTAAGAAATATTAAGCTTAAGCAATCAAAAATTAATATTTATTAAACGGAACTATGTTTTTGTTGGCTTTTTTGTATAAATTCATTGAAACAATAAATCACCTGGCATTATCATTTATTATGTCGATAGCGTCTGTGTGCGTCAGGGCATACAGGCTAACCGAGGAGCTAAGAATGTCTGTAAACAGTATTGGAAGCAATTTAGCAAACATACACTACCAGGCAGATAGTGCGCGTGAAAAAAGTGAATCAAAATCCCTTCCGGATAATGATCGTGATTCTGACGACGCAGTAAAATCAGTAACTAAGGTGAGTACCCCGTCAGTCAATTCCAGCGGAAGTGTTGTCGGCAGCGTTGTGAATGTTAAAGTTTGATTTTTAGCAAAGCCTGCAGACTAAATGTGGGCTTAATCTTTATCATGTTACTGCATGATTTTTATATAATGCGATGCGATGTTATTTACCTTAAACACCAATCATTATCATATCCATTTGGCGTTAAATTATTTCATGTTAAGAGTGACTTAAACTCTTTTTATTGACTGTTTTTTTTGTTAGTGTAATACCTCATTTTTTATTTTCTAATTAATGGTGAAAATTGTGAAAATAACTGTACCAGTGTTGATCGCTCTGAGTTCTGTGTTTTTTGTGAACGGGAATGCGATGGCAAACTCACCCACAGTAAAAGATTCAATGAAGTTAATGAGTAAAAGTTATCGAGCAGTGATGAAAGACACAAACATTGATTCTTTTAAAAAGGATTTGTCTTCCTTTAAACAGTCGGCTCAGGAGGCTCAACGCACTTCTGTTACGGGAAGTGATAAAGCCACATTTGATTCTGGAATGAAACAGTTGTTAGATGAAGTAAATGTGGTTGAGGCAACAGCAGAGCAGAAGGGACTTGCACCAGCACAGCAGGAAGCAAAGAAATTACGTGATATTATGGGGCAGTTCCATACTAAACTGGGTGTTTGATTTATAGTGAGAGGCGGTTCTGCCTCTCACTTCATATTATTTACTTTTCTTATATCCTGATATCATGGTGCGTACCAGATTTTCTTTCGTCAGATAGCTGATAGCCAATACTGCAGTTATATGAATACCTGCACCCAGCATCGTTAAATTAGCAAAAAAGCTGTGAATGTCTCCCCAGGGAACAATATCGGTGGCACTGGCAATAGCTGCCTGCCAGCCATCAATACTGTCTGATATGCTTGCAAGCCAGCCAGTCACTCCGGTGATAAGTAATCCGGCGAGCAGGCATACAATCATTACCGCACCTGCGGGGTTATGCCCTTCGTAGTATGGGTGTTCTCCACTAAGTAATTTTTTGGTGTACTCTTTGAATTCTGTATAGGATGGGATAAAGGAAGAAAATCGTGCATTTTTACTACCAATCACTCCCCATATCAGCCGTACAAGCACAAAGCAGATAATAATGTACCCGGCATAAATATGAAGTGTACTGCCTCTCTGGAATAGCTGTCCTCTGTCAGATAACAAATAGTTGCAGAAAAATAGAATAACAACCGTCCAGTGAAAAACTCTTATAAAGAGATCCCAAACCTTGATTTGCTTGTTGTGCATATTCATCGTAACTCCTGTTTGTTTTTCCTTTTTACTATGATTGACCTGTAAAGCTTAGTTTATCCTTAGGAAAAGTGTTTTTTTATCATTTCTTAGAAAAATCAGCGCATTGCAAAGTAACCCTGCCAAAAACCTCTGCCAGAGATCAGGCTTCAGATATTTATGTTTCCATACGAAATTTTTTCAATATATTGTTATTTAAGAAAAATGCAACGGGTAGAACGGCTACAGCTGCAATGATGGCGATGAGTATCTGGGGAAAAGTGGGGGGTGAAAACCCGAACAGAGTTGCAATCCATGGGATTTCTATAATTGCAGATAGCATGGCTAATGTTCCTGCACAAATCCATAGGGTGATGGCGGGAACATGAAGAAAAAGAGTTCTCCATTTTGCATTTTCATCACGGCAGGCGAAAATTAAAAGAAGGTTGGTAATAACAAGAGCAATAAATGCCAGCGTTCTTGCCTGCTCGATAGTATCACCGGCGGAAAGACTTAAGTAATACAGCAGGAACACTGCTATTGTGACAACGCCACCAAGAAGCAGGCTCTGTATAATATTGTAACCCGAGATCAGTTTTTCTCTCGCCGGGCGTGGTTTGTCCATCATTAGTGACGTTCCCCCTCGCTCTGCTTCAAATACAACAGAACAGGCAGGGTCAATAACCAGCTCCAGGAATGCGATATGGACAGGGGCAAGTAATAAGGGGTGTCCGAATAAAACAGGAACAATGGATAAACCAATAATGGGTATATGGACTGCCAGAGTGTAAACCATTGCTTGTCTGAGATTTGAGTAGATCCGTCTTCCCAGATGTATAGCATCAATGATAGAAGTAAAACTGTCTTCCAGTAGTACAAGCGAAGCAGCTTCTCTTGCCACATCGGTACCTCGTTTACCCATAGCAATGCCTATATGGGCCGCTTTTAATGCTGGTGCATCGTTCACACCATCTCCGGTCATTGCCACAACTTCACCCTGAGCTTTTAGCGCTTCAACAATTGACAATTTCTGTTGAGGAGTGACCCGGGCAAAGACGTTCACTGAAGAATGATTTTCCCATGTCCCGGGTAATAAGAGATCTGCACCCGTGATTATCACTTCAGAATCAATTCCAGCCTGTGCAGCGATTGAGCCAGCGGTGCCGGGATGATCTCCTGTAATCATGACGACCCTAATCCCGGCCTGGTGACATTGGGCAATTGCGGCGAAAATTTCTGGGCGCAGCGGGTCTATGAATCCGATCAAACCAACACATTCAAAATTAAAATCCTGCTGCCGCTCAGGCCAGGGCTGTGAGGCATCATGTGTTGCCCGAGCCACGCCCAGTACCCGTAAGCCTTTTTTAGTCAGTTGTTCTGTTTTGCTAAGGAGGGCGATGCGTTTGTCATCAGGAAGGCGACACAGTGATGCGATTGCTTCAGGTGCCCCTTTGGCGGCAACACAATCCTGTGTCGCGTCGTCAGATCGCCATACATGGGTCATGGCAAACAGGGCTGGTGATAATTCATATTCTTTGACCAGAGACCATGTTGGGTGTAAGTATTCGCCGCTGTTGAGAAAAGTGGCTGCAATTTTATGAACAGCTTTCTCCATAGGATCATGAGGTGATATTTCGCAGGCGAGAACCGAATATTCAAGGGTCTGATAAAATTTGTCTGGCAGGGATTGGCTGTCATTTTCCCCCACAAACATAAGATCCTGCTCTGTGGCCAGAGCTGAAACAATCATGTTGTTCTGTGTCAACGTGCCAGTCTTGTCAACACAAAGAATGGTTGTTTCCCCCAGTGTCTCTATCGCATTGAGGTGTCGGGTTAATACCCCATGAGCGGCAATACGTCTGGCTCCCATAGCCAGAAATATAATCATGATAACCGGGAATTCCTGCGGCAGTATTCCCATCGCCAGTGTTATACCGGCAAGCAGAGCATTCTGCCAGCCACTGTTTAAAATCCAGTATCCCCCTGAAAGAAGGGCGCAAAGAGTTACTCCGATATAAGCCAGACGGCGAGTCAGACGCCCAATTTCATCCTGAAGAGGCGATTTTTTGGTAATAATATTCTGTAGCGATTTGCCAATACGCCCCAGTTCAGTGTTGTTACCAACAGCGGTAACTTGTATTAATCCCTGCCCTCTGACTACCATGGTTCCGGCAAAAAGTCGGGCCGGTAAATATTTGGAAACAGCCTCTGACTCACCGGTCAGCATTGATTCATCGGTTGCCAGCTCATGCGCCTGCAGGAGTAAACCATCAGCCGGTATCCGCTCCCCTTCAGATATAATGACAAGATCATCACGAACCACATCTTTGCCAGGAACAGAGGAGATCTTGCTATCGCGAATGACCAGCGCTCGTGGGTTGGACAGATCTTTTAGCACCTCCAGCGCCTTCTCGGTTCTGCGCTCCTGAAGAATAGTTACAGACATAATGATCACAACAAAACCCAAGAGGATTATTGCTTCATGAGGATCACCCATTGCCAGATAGATTGCGCCTGCGCCAATAAGCAGCATAAACATTGGTTCACGACAGACATCGCGGGCAATCACCCAAAATGTCCGGCGTTGGCTTACATTCAGCTCATTCAGTCCTTCTTCCTGCTGACGATGTTTTACCTCTGACATCGTCAGTCCTTGAGGCAGCTCTTTATCCATCTTTCTGAACCTCTGCTCAATGTCTGCTTATTGAGTCGTTATCTCGCCATCATAAATATGATGAATTATTGCCTGTGCTTTCCAATTATACATCAATAAATGTAGCCACATTTATGCTGAGTGGACGAAATATGCAACCCATTATTATTTGCAAACGCACTCCCTAATAATATTCTTTATTAACTCTGACGAGTATCATTGTATGGGTCTATGTGTGTCATTACATTTAATACATTATATTTCTCTAACACTGACTTTCTGGCATTAACAGCTATATCATGGCCTTCCCTAACAGAAAGATCACCATTAACTTCCAAATGAACGTCAACAATAACTGAATCAGCCATTTTTCTTGTTTTCAAATTATGTAGGCCAAGAACGCCATTAGTTTCCAGTAAGGTTTGCCTTATTTTCTCTTCGGTTTCAGCATCAGCGGATCTGTCCATCAGGTCATGCAGAGCATCCGCTAAGAATGAATATCCCATCTTAGTAATAATAAGACCAACAATTAATGCTGCGATCGGGTCAAGAAGTTTGAATCCTGAAATATTCCCAATGATGCCTAAGGCCACAACGAGCGAGGATGCTGCGTCTGAGCGAGCATGCCATGCATTCGCTATCAGCATGCTTGATTTTACGCGAGTTGCTACGGATAACATGTAGCGAAAAAGCAACTCTTTAAACGCAATGGCAAGTAAGGCAATCCAGAGGGCAGAGATATGAACCTGTGGAATGCTATCCGGAGCATGGATTTTATTGGCTGATGACCATAACATTCCAATACCAACCACCATCAAAAGAGCACCAAGTATCAATGATGCTCCATTTTCATATCTGTGGTGTCCATAATGATGATCTTCGTCTGGTTCTTTCTTGCTTTTTTGATTTGCGATCAATACGACAAAATCTGCAATCAAATCTGATAGTGAATGGATACCATCAGCAATCAACCCCTGCGAGCCGGAAAAAATACCTGTAACAACCTGAACCAATGTCAACAGGCAGTTAACGACGACACTAACCCAGGTGCTTTTCCTCGCAGCCTGAAAACGTTCATGCGAGTCATTATCATGTTCATCATTAACATCAATGAAATTATTATCTGCCATTTATGGCTCCTGCTGATCGTAGCTAAAAATATTCACATCTTATACAAGATATTTATCATGGACAGGGCAATTAAATACTTTTTATTAAAGATGAGCAAGTTTTGACTATGATTATTTTTTCTTGTTCAACTTAGCCATTGCTATATTACGGGGCATTCATTTTATTATTTTTAACGAAAGAATTGTCAGACTCTAATTTATGCCCCGCACCTCATTGCCGCTGGCTACGCCTGAGGCGCAGAACCAAAGCTGAGCGGTTGATTTCATGCATGATGCTCAGATTTGTAGTCGCTGTTTTCGAACATTTGACGTTATTGATGACAACTTTAATCGTGAGGCGCTGTCGATCGAGCCAGACCTGAACCTGCTGGCCCAGCGAGTGGTCAGAACACTTGACAGGATCGCAGCAAACCGGGGATATCCGGCCAGGTAAACCGACGCAGAATGCTCTCTTTGAACGCTTTAACCGAACATACTGTACTGAAATACTCGATTTTTACCTGTTCAGGACACTGAATGAAGTGCAGGTAGTAATGGAAAAATGATGGTCGGGATATAACTGCGGACGTCCACATGAATCGCTGAATAATCTGACACCGGAAGAATATCGAATGAAGCACCATTTGGCCGGGATCTCAAAAATACATAGAACTAAAACGGGTATGCTTACTGCACCTCACCCTATACGGGTTATATGCAACACCGTCTTAGTATAAAATTCGCACAACTACGTGCGCCATATACATTTTCGGTGCTTAATGCTGCAGAGCAAACTTTATGCTTAAGGTTATATACAAGAAAGTACACTTTTTGTAATGCATATAAACATGCATTTTAAATGAACTTAATTTTTAACAACATAGCCAACAAGGAATTTCGAGTTATTTTTTTACTTTCTTTTCTTCTGTGTTCCAATCCTTCTTGAACTCATTAATTTAACGTGTCTGTAGAAAGAAAAGAATATTATAACTAGTAAGAAAATTATCATCAATACATAGATCAGAAGCATGTTGCACCTACTCTAAAATAAATCAAAAATAAAATCCAGGTGAAGTTAAAGCAAGTGCATGGAATTTGTCAATAGACCTTATTAATTTAGGAGTTACCTCGCTTCATATACAGCAATACATTGAGGAAAATCTCAAAGTTCAATGAGTTGCTATAAAAAACATAATTTATACATAATTGTATATGACATTTGAAAAAACACATCTCTTTATTTATATTTTTAATATTGCTGCCGTTAATTAACTTATCTAAATTATTACTACTACTGAGCAAATGTGATGCTAAAAGACATAAATGTTATTATTAAAAACTACAATTGTAAATATTTTGAAACAGGTATCCATACCCTCATTGATACAATCTATAATAAATTTAAACTGCAAAGTGAGTATATTGACAAAGTTCATGGCTTTAATGTCATTTTCACACAGGGACATTTTAATCCTTTTCGAATTAGAAACAAAAATGTAATCATAATGCCAGTGACCGTTGATATTCAAACAGTAGAAATTTTATTCAGGAACTTACGTAAAGGGAGTCCGATCGATTTAAAAGAAGTATCACTGAGCAACTGCGAGAGGAAAATTTTAGTTCTTTTCATTCTTGGAAAAAAAGATGGCGAAATTTCTTCCACCCTTTCTATTAACATAAAAACAGTTTCATCACACAAAACCAACATTAAAAATAAAATATCAGCAAACACACGCATTGATTTATTTTATGCTTTTAATGAATTTTTTGATCATTAGTAATGATGTATTTGAAAAATGATATGAGTCGGTAACTAATGTTGTTGTAGCAACCCCGGCGAAGACATTGTGCTGCCTTCGCCGAATCATAGCTGGGCTACACGGATGGGCTTCCGCTGGCATGACGATATGGCGTATGGACAACTTACTGAATGGGGGTACGAATACATCAACATGATGCCGGGATTAGTATGTATGCCCCGCCGGGCGATCCATAGTATCCGTGACGGTCAACGATTATGTGTTGATGGTGTCACTTGCTTGTTGCAGTATTGTAACAATGCGTGATGTTATACCATTTCTATATTGTATCCTTCACATTCTATACTAACAAAAATCAACCTTGCCGAAAGTTCCAAATTGAAAATCATTAAATTGAGATGAGTAGAAGCATTGAAGATATTTTATATATTCAAACTTGATATTAAAGTGTGAAAAAAATAACATTTCATTTAATGAAATATTGATTTAAATCATTTTTAGCATATATTATGCATTTTTAGCTATCATACCTATAAATTAATAAAGTAAGATGTTACAAAACATCAAATATACAAGCTGAATCGTATCTCAGCTGAGACAGCTTTGTTCTTTAAGTACATCCTTTGATTGACAGGTGTTTGATTAGGTTTGAATTTTAAATAAATTTTATGTTCAAGCATGGATGGTGCTTATGTTACCTTGCGAACTAAGTTATAAATTAAACCAGCATATGAATAGGGAATTCCGCTGTGCGGGTACTTGTATCGCAAGAAGTTCCTGGCTTTTAGATACAGATCATGATGATATTGCATATTTTTTCCGCGTACTGGCACAATCCTCAATCACGAGAACTATTAAGTTTTATAATTTTCTGAGTAAGTGTCAGGAAATACCTTTTATCAATCCCGACATATCAGTTACTGATAAGAATGAATTATCTTTGCCAGTTATTATTAATGAACTATTATTAGATTTTCAGATACGAAATGAGAATATCTCAGCGATAGAAAAAATTGCTGCAAAGAGATCAAATATTAAAACGAGTTTGTTTATAGCTAACATAAGAGTACTTTATCGCGATGAGGCACAATTATTGCTATCAACTATTGAAACTCATAGGCTAAAAGAAAATACAGTCATTATGTAACGCCCACAAAGATAAGATGTCGAGCGCTATTTATATTCGCTCAACGGCTAATGATAAGCATCTATTCTCAGCACCTAAGTTTTACTCTGTGCAATACCTATGCCCATCCCTGATGGTACGCAAAAATTCGGCAAACTTAAATGATGAACAAAATGCCTGCTTATCAATGAGTACCCATGGAATTTCTCAAGTAAAAGCACGTTTAAAATATTATATTTAAAAAATACTGACAGGTATTTAAAGCAAACACCTGTCATAGGAATTTTAAATTTTCAAAAAAGAGTTTCGCTAATTTTTATTTCTTCAACATTGATAATATCCGACATATTGAATCCAGACATATCATTACTAAACTCTTTACTCCGCATATAGTTCTGATTCAACGAGTTGATATCACAATCATCAGGAAATGTAACAACTGCTATTACCTGATTCTCTTGTTCATCACCACCTATGTATACATTATTAACGAATATTCCAAACTTCGGTAAACTTACCATATGCTTTGGCCAGCAATCCCGGAAATATTTTGTCGCACTTTCTTTATTTCTTAACGTATAAATTCTTAATTGTTTCATCAGACTTCCCCTTATGGATTGAGCAAAGCATGGGATACTTAACGAGCATACAAAAGAAGACAGGATTATTTTATACAAAAAAACACATTTTACTCTTGTGACCTGTTCGCTATCGATTAAAGCTGATTGATTTCACAAAAACCTCTTGTAAGCATCCCGCTTAACCGTGTAAGTATCCCGGTAAAACGAACCATTCACTTTTAGAGATCTTCCGACATACTGATTATGTCCCTTGAGGAGATCGCCATGCGTAAAGTCCGATTCACTGGGCACCAGATTATCGCCGTATTGAAGCCCGTTGAGGCCTGACATACCACGTACCAACCTACATTACTAGCTGGCCATGAATGACTATCGATATGGTCAGTTATGAACTGTCAGTTCAACGGAGCGATGCAGCGCTATCCTTAAACAAGGGGACAGTCTGGACTGAATATTAATCTATTGGCTTCACTATTGTAGGCGACTTTGCTGATTCGTTGATTACTGCGGCAGCCAACTTACCTTTATATGGCTGATTTGGTAAATGTCATTGCATATTTCAGGCAGGCGAAAAATACTTCTCAGGCATAATAATAGAAGGAGCGCATAAAGATGCCCTCCTTCATTTATACAATGATTCAGTCCTCAAAGATAATATCCAAGTTACGAACAACTTACTCGACCGCAGCACCTTCTTTACCAAAGCAGAATTTCACATGTTTAGATGTATCTGGCGTAGTATTTTCATCCAGCCAGTCATCCCAGCTTTTGACAAATTTTGCAGCTAATTTAACTGCCGCATCACGAGTCCATAAAGCTGACGAAAAAGTCAATTCCAGGACTTTAACATCGACCTGGGTTTTGTATTTATCTTTAGGCGCACCTTTGCCGCTACTGTGGCTGCGCTCCATCAGCATATAAGTTTGCTCAAGCTGAACGACAATATCATCATTCGCTGACTGAATGGAGTTCTGTACAAAGAGAGTATCAGTATTTGTAGTGTTGACTCGACTGGTACATGCCATCGCCAGATTGACAATACTATTTTTCACTTTTTCTCTGCTTGCTTCGGTTATACCGGCGTAAAGATCCGCTACCTTGTTGATAAGAGAATCATAATTCTCCTCTTCGTAATTAACGGTTGGATGTTCAGACTGCGTAATGCGAAAATATGGAACACGCAAGATTTGCTCAACAAAATCCATAAACCCTTGTGCGTTTTTATTGTTATCCGGATCCAGCGGATTCCATGTTGTACGCGTCTTTGCCAGCCCAAGAATGCTGGTCACCGCATTGCCCGGATTGCTTGCAAGAATGTCGATAATTTTATCCTTTTCCTGGTTTTTAATCGCCAGATCCAGGATTTTACCAACGTCTGACTGATGGGAAGCCTGATCCCCAGTTGCGATTGTGTTCTGACCGGAAACACTGCTGTCTCCAGATTTTTCCACTTTGAACAGTGCGTGGGCCTTTAACAGAGGACCATGAAGAGGTGCGGCACTTTTGTTATCAACCCAATCATGGAATTTTGAAAGCAGGTCTTGATTCTGAGTAGTAGCCATTTCAGTAATCCTGATAATGAATGTGATAATATATTCGCCCTCATCCAATAAACACCGTGGATGAGTTATTAATGGTAGTTAAAAAGACAAAAAAAACCACAATAAAAGTACCATTTTATTAAATACCCTTTCATTTCAATTAATTCCCTTGTTTTATAATTATGATATTTTATATAAAAAACATCATGTATAAAATATTATTTTGCAATCCTTGATTTTCAAATAGATAGTCAAATCGCCATAGTAAACAAAAACCTGAATAAGCAAAAATATAATCTCAAGACGAACTGATCATAATATTTCAGGGGGAATATATACATTAAAACATTTCCCCAGGAAAATCTTCTTGAAATCACAAAACTCGTTAAATCAACGCATTTCTGCAACAACACTGTTGCTAACATAACCCGGTACGAATCATGCCTACGTCAATCGACTCTTAACCAATCTCTGAACAAATACCCTCCCCAGGGAAGAAGGGGAATCCTGCCCTTACTGGGTATTGGATAAGCCAGGCAGATCCCGACGCGTCATGCGCTGTCCGCATTTATTGAACGCGGGCCTTCGCCTGACTAAACAGATACATGATCATTAGTCAATTCCAGCTTATGATTCAACATGAGTCAGCCTTTAATAATCGCAAGTTATTCCAGCGTCTATTCCGCTAATATGGGCAGGTGGTTTGCATCCTCCATCTTTCGTCAGGTAAAAGAGGCGTGTAAAAATCAAACAATAACCACGGGCCTCAACCTCTGAGGTGGATTTTTATAATGAAATTTAATAAAATAGAGGTGCTTTATTTTTACAACATATCAAACAAATGGTGATAAATGATGAGTAAGTACTTGTATTTAGCTATTTTTTCTGCCACCATCGCCCTGGCTGGCTGCTCCAGCGACTATGTACTGCAGACTAAATCAGGTGAAATGATTGTCACCAAGGGTAAACCAGAAATAGATAAATCTACGGGGCTGGTAACCTATAAGGATGCGGGTGGCTTCAAACATGAAATCAACCGCGATCAGATCTCAAATATGGTAGAGAAATAAACATTTATTTACCAATAAAGTCCCACATTTACATGTGGGGCTATTTTCAGCAAAGTATTGCAACTCATTTCTCAATACCAAACTTAAACCTGAGTACCGCCTTTGCGATTCATGCAGTTCTTCAGCAGAATATCTCGTTTTTATCACTTGTTGAGTAGCTTGCTTGCATTAGCAGTTTTATATCTTTCATCTTTAGATGTGTACTTGCCAGTGATATGATTACTAGTTGGCAAATCCTTGAGTGCCTGCGCTTTACATTGAGTTTCAGCCACGTCTTCTTGTCGAAGCCGGGGTTAACCCACTGCATCTTAAAAATTCATTTACTTTCCTTCATCAATTTTTCAAAGAAAGACTGTTTTTTATTCATTTTACAGTCGGAAATTATTTCTTTGTTGATATCATCTTCCCTTGAATGTTCAACAAGCTGCTTAAATCTGTGCTTTATTTCAATACCTGAAGGGCTGCAGTCTACTGAGTCGGCCAGATACACAGCCGCACTGTATGCCGCGTAACATTCATCCACATTGTCCGGGTGAGATTTACAACCGCTAAATACACTATAGGCAGAATCAGGATGATTTTTATAATAGTTAATTTCAGGCGTATTTTTTAGTTGAGAAAATATACCCGGAAGTAACATTACTGAAGCCACAGCAAGCGTGACTGTCCCCGTCAGGACTGTATATTTGAACTTCATTATATCCCCTACTGACACAACCGGCCCACGACTCCGATTTCCAACGAGAAAGCATTCAATAAACTGTTGGCTGTGAGACTGAAAATCATTCAGCCAGATCACTGATCGAGTACTACAGATTTCATGTATCTGGCATAGCTATTTCTGCAGTTTATCAGATAGTTTCGGTTGTTTCCCCGCAGTTTCCCTTCTCCTTCGCTCTTGCAATAGCCATACCTTACCGGGTACGCAGGCGTATGCTTTTATCGAAAAACATCGGACTGAGTTCAGCATTAACGCGATGCATCGGGTGCTTCGGATTGCCCGTAGCGACTGGTATGCCTGGTGAATCCATCGTGGTCAGATAGGATCAAAGTCATGCCAGTTGCTTATGCGGAGCAACTGGCATATCCGCCAGGTTGACCTCTTCCAGTAAGGGGATGATTCTTAAGTCGCTATTCTTTCATTCCAAAGGTTTTTCTCAGTGCCTTACTGACCATACTGGCAGGTGCAAAACGACGTAGCCTGGCAAGCAACGTGGCTTCGCCTCCTGGGGTATTGCGCATTTTCCATGGGCCCAGTGCAGCGGTTACAATTGTTCCTGCCACGCTCTCCGGCAAGGACGCTGTAGCGACTTTTTTCAGTATCGCCCCCAGACTCTGTCTTCGCGAGTCTTCATAAAAAGCTATCCTTTCTGCCGTTTCAGAGGAATTCACATCAAATTTTGTTCTTGTAAAAGAAGGCTCCACCAGCGTGATGCGAACACCGCTTTCACGTAGCTCGTGATCCAGGGTTTCCGACATCCCTTCCAGAGCGTGTTTGGACGCAGCATAGATGCCCATAAAGGGTGCAGGGAGAAAACCCAGTACTGAGCTAACATTCACAATACGTCCGCTTTTCTGGTTTCGCATTTGCGGCAGTACTGCTCTTGTTGTACGTAGTACGCCGAAAAAGTTGGTATCAAACAGTCTGGTCGCCTCCTCCACAGATGTTTCCTCAACAGCACCAATCAGGGACACACCCGCACTGTTAACCAGGACATCAATACGTCCCGCTTTCGCTATAACCCTTTCTATCGCCAGGTTCACAGAGTCTTCATCCCGAACGTCCATTTCCGTTAGTACAACGCCATTCAACGGGGAAGCGGTGTTGATATCCCTGACGGTACCAAATACCTCACAACCTCTGGCTTTAAAGGCCAGGGCTGCCGCCCTGCCGATACCTGATGAAACGCCGGTAATCAGAACGACTTTATGTTCAGACATTGTTTAATCCTTCAGAAGTGGAACGGTCTCCCGTTGATGAGGTAGACACAGGGCTTTTTATCCGGAACCAGATGGCATACATGGCAGGCAGGAATACCAGCGTAATAATGGTCCCACCCAGTGTCCCGCCTATCAGGGTGTAGGCCAGGGCTCCCCAGAACACCGAATGTGTTAACGGGATAAAGGCCAGAATGGCCGCCAGCGCCGTGAGCAGTACCGGCCGGGAACGCTGTACCGTTGCCTCAATTACCGCATGGAAGGATTCAAGCCCTTCCTGCTCGTTATGATGAATCTGTCCGATAAGGATTAATGTGTTGCGCATGAGAATCCCCGAAAGCGCTATCAAGCCTACCAGCGCGTTGATACCAAAGGGCTGGTTAAAGAGCAGCAAGGTTGGCACCACACCTACCAGTCCCAGAGGTGCGGTCATAAAGACCATCACCATCGCCGACATCGAACGCACCTGAAGGATAATGATCAGCAATGTCATGGCTATCATGATAGGGAATAACGGCATCATCGCCTGGGTGGCTTTCCCTGATTCCTCAATAGAGCCAGCCTGTTCAATTCGGTATCCATCCGGAAGCGTTGTGATGATGGGCTGCAGTTGCTTCATAATCACAGTGGAGACATCCGGCGGCTGAAGGGATTCAGCGATATCGCCCCGCACGGTAATGGTTGGTGTACGGTCACGACGACGCAGAACCGGGTCTTCCATACGCACTTCGACCTCACCAACCTGCGATAACGGAATACGCTGCCCTGCGGAGCCGACCAGGGTGAAGCCCGCTATTTTCGCAGGGTCAAGCCGGATATCGCCGGCAGCGCGTCTCATGACCTGCACCGAACGGATATCTTCACGCACAGAGGTGACCGGAACACCCGAAAGCAGGAACTGAAGCTGCTGGGCCACTGCGTTTGACGTCAGCCCCACCGCCTGCAGGCGATCCTGATTCAGGGTGAAATGCAGTGTCGGTACCCGTGAACCCCAGTCCGTGTTAACCGTTCTCATCAGCGGGCTGGCCTGCATCACCGTTTTAACCTTGTCCGCGATGCCACGTAATACGCTCGGATCCGGCCCTGTCACACGGAAGGCTACCGGGTAGGGTGAATATGGCCCAAATACCAGTTGGGTCACGCGAACACGGGCCTCCGGTGTCAGTCCGTCAGACGCAGCCTGGCGAAGACGAAACTTGAGCGCCTCACGGGCTTCCTGGCTGTCGGTCAGGACAACAATTTTCGCAAAAGAGGGATCGGGCAGTTCCGGCGCCATGGCGAGATAAAAACGTGGTGAACCCTGCCCAATATAAGAGGTCACGATTTTTGCTTCTTTCTGGCGCCTCAGCCAGTCCTCAATTTTCGTCACGGCGGCGCTGGTTTGTTCAATGGAGGTACCATACGGCATCTGCACTTCCACGAGAACCTCAGGCCGGTCAGACGTCGGGAAAAACTGTTTCTTCACCAGCGACATGCCGAGAACGGCGACGATAAATACCGCGATGACAGAAGCCGCGACCAGCCATTTTCGCGCGATGACCCGCGTCAGCAACTGACGAAAACGGTTGTAGCGTCGGGTGTTGTAAATAGCATCATGCCCCCCTTCAACCGTTTTAATGTCTGGCAGCATTTTCACCCCGAGATACGGGGTAAACACCACCGCCACCACCCAGGACGCAATTAATGCAATCCCCACAATCCAGAACATATTGCTGGTGTATTCACCCGCCGTGGATTGCGCAAAACCGTTGGGCATAAAGCCGACGGCCGTGACCAGCGTACCAGCCAGCATCGGCGCAGCAGTGTGGCTCCATGCATAGGCTGAGGCTTTGATCCGGTCATAGCCCTCCTCCATTTTCACCACCATCATTTCAATGGCAATGATGGCATCATCCACCAGTAAACCGAGCGCGAGGATAAGCGAGCCCAGGGTAATACGGTCGAAGTTTTTACCTGAAGCTTCCATGATCACAAAGACGACTGCCAGCGTCAGTGGCACAGCAGCAGCGACCACCACGCCCACACGCCATCCCATACTGAGAAAGCAGACCACCATCACGACCAGCAACGCGACGAAAAATTTGATCATGAACTCGTCTACGGCGGAGCTGATGTTAACTGACTGATCGGTGACTTTCGCGAAAGTCATGCCGAGAGGCATGTCCGCATTGATGCTGGCGGCTTCCTTATCCAGCGATTTACCCAGATCCAGACCATTCCAGCCCTCACGCATCACAACACCCAGCAACAGCGCAGGTTCCCCCTGGTTACGTACCATAAAGGTCGCCGGATCTTCGTAGCCGCGCTCGACCGTCGCCACATCAGAAAGTTTCAGCGTCCTTCCTTGCGCCACAACCGGCGTTTCACGAATTTTCTCCAGTTTGTCAAATGCCCCATCCAGACGGATAAAAACCTGCGGCCCACGGGTGTCTATCGAACCGGCAGGTGTCAGCATGTTCTGGCTGTTCAGGGCCGCAAATATATCCTGTGGAGAGATACCCAGTGTTGCCAGACGGTCATGGGAAAATGAAACAAATATCCGCTCGGCCTGCTCACCGATAATATTGACCTTTTTAACGCCGGGTACATGCAATAAGCGCTGGCGTAATGACTCGGCATCGCGCACCAGTAGCCGCTGTGGCTCTCCTTTGGCCTTCAGTGCAAAGAGCGCAAAAGTGACATCCGAGAACTCATCGTTGATCATCGGGCCGATCACGCCTGCGGGCAAGTTTTTAGACTCATCACCCAGCTTTTTACGCGCCTGGTAAAACTCTTCCTGAACCTGGGAAGGTGGTGTTCCATCCTGCAATGAGAGCATAGTAAAAGCCAGACCGGGGCGCGTATAGGTCTCTGTGCGGTCATACCACTTGAGTTCCTGGAGACGTTTTTCCAGAGGTTCGGCCACCTGATCCTGCATTTCCTGAGCCGTTGCTCCAGGCCAGGCAGAAATGATGGTCATCTGCTTGACCGTAAAGGGTGGGTCTTCTGCGCGCCCCAGTCCAAGGAACGAGAAAATACCAACAACGGTGATCAACAGGATAAGAAACAGCGTAATTGAACGCTCGCGCACTGCGAGCGCGGAAAGATTGAAACGCCCACGGCTCATGGACGACTCCCGGCGACACTGACATCGCTCTGCTTCGCCAGCCGGACTGTCTCACCGTCATGCAGCAGATGAGCACCCAGAGCCACGACCTGTTCGCCAGGCTTAAGGTTGCCGGTCACGCTTGCCGCATCATCTCCGAGGCTAACGACCTGCACGGGCAGCCATGTCACTCTGGCGGGGTTGCCTGAAATGCTCCAGACGCCCGGGCCTTTACCCGCGTCAAAAACGGCGGCTAAAGGCACCTGTAGCAACGGCTGCGATGCTCTGCTGTGCGCAATATGGATGGTGACAGTGGACCCCAGGGGGGCACCAGACAATGGGCCGTCGAGCATGTACCTTGCCTCAAACGTGCGCGTTAGCGGGTCGGCTGCATCAGAGAGCAACCGTAACTTCGCGGAAACAAGTTGTTCATCGCTGCCGTACAGTGAGGCCTGTGCCACGCTGCCAACGGCAGGGCGTAGCGTCTCAGGCAACTGGACGACCGCTTCGCGCTGCCCTGCTCTGGCAAGCCTGATAACCGGCTGTCCGGCACTGACTACCTGACCCGGTTCGGCCAGCGTATCCATTACCACTCCGTCAGCATCGGCCACCAGTACTGCGTAGCTCATGGCGTTTTGCGCGACATTCGCCTGCGCCTGGGCGGCACTGAGGTCAGCCCTGGCCGTATCTGCGGCGGCCTTAATCTGATCGTAAGCGGATGCCGATACAGCACCTGCGGTGACCAGACCGCGATAACGCGATTCGTCATCCGCTGTCTGGCGGGCTCGCGCTTTTGCTGCAGCGACAGCCTGTTGCTGCGCCTGAGCCTGCAGGCTCAGATCAACCGGATCCAGACGCATTAACGGCTGACCACGTTTCACGGTCTGACCGGTATCGACGAGACGTTCCAGAATTTTGCCTTGTACCCTGAAACCAAGGTCGCTCTGGATTCGTGCAACAACCACCCCCGTGAAGGCACGGGAAAAGTCGGTTGCGTTGATCGCAGTTGCAGACCTGACCAAAGGTGGCAGGCTGCGTGGATCACTGTTATCGGAAGCATCACCGCAGGCCACAAGTGCAAGCGGTAACAGACAAACAGCAATGGTGACAGGTTTAAGCCCGAGCATGGGTTCCCTTAATTAATTAAACAGGACAGGAACCCATATTTATACTTGTGACCATTTTTGTCAATAGTCACAGCATCAAGGTGACAAACTTCTCAGGATCAGTGATGACAGCAACACCGCCGCTGCCGGGGCAGTTTCCAGATTATATTGCAGTTGAACCGGGCTGATATAGGGCCGCATGACCATAAAGATCGCATCCGCAGCCTCGTCCAGCGGCGTTTTTCTTTCGAATTCACCGGCCTGTCGCCCTTCAACAATGATCTGCTCAATAAGCTGTCGCAGGCGCTGCTCATGAGCTTGTGCTGAGGGCCATTTGTCACGCGCCGCAACCGCAGCAATGTCGTACAACTTACGGTCACGGAAAAACAAATCGCTGCCGGATTCTGATAACGCCCTGAATAAACGCCTTATTTTCTCAGCGGCAGTCGGGGCATCCGCAAGCGCAGCGTTGACAATTTCCATTATCATCGCCAACCGGTTAGCGCAGATCACTTCACCTATCGCCTGTTTGGAGTCGAAAAACTTATAGATATAAGCCTTTGAAAAACCGATCGCTTTGGCAAGGTCGGAGACAGTGGTTTTTTCGTAGCCAAAGTGGCCGAAATGCTCTGTGGCCGCTTCAACGACCTGATCACGGACGCTGTGGTCAGAAGGTCCCCTGGAAGGGTTTTCATTCATCTGTTTAGTCATTTTTCCAGCTTAGCTCAATGAAGTCCGATTGACAACAAGTGACCATTTGGTAATGTAGTCACAATTCAAATTCGACTCAAGGGTTCTTCATGTTTTCCCAACATACACTTGCACTGATTGTGAGTGCCTGCATCCTGGCGGGCTGTACCGTCGGACCAGACTATCATCGCCCTGCGGCTCCACTTGCGGAACGTTATCAGGCTCAACCAACCTTACAGCAACGCAATACATCCGAACCCACCAGTTTCGCAATCTGGTGGGAGAGTTTCGGCGATCCCCTGCTAAGTCAGTACGTTTCAGACGCGCTCGTGCAAAATCTCGACCTCGCCCAGTCTTCAGCCAGAATGGCGCAGGCCCGGGCCGGGCTGGGAGCCGCGACGGCGGCATTGCTTCCCTCGGGAAATATCAGCGGACAGGCTACCCGCGCCAGGCAGTCGGTTGAAACACCGTTGGGTCAGGTGCTCAATTCAACGCCGGATTATAATCGCTACGGCAATTCATATGAAACCGATCTCAATGCAAGCTGGGAGATAGACCTGTTTGGCGGCCTGCGGCGAGGCCGCCAGGCTGCCCTGGCCGATTATCAGGCTTCAGAAGCAGGTGTCGCGGCGACACGCCTTGCTGTCGCAGCACAGACTGCGGATATCTATATCACCCTGCGTGGATTACAGACCCGTCTGGATATTGCGAATAAACAGATCGTCACACAACAGCAGCTGCTGGAGAAAATTCAGTTGTTGCACAGCAAAGGGCTGGCTCCAGAATATCAGGTCCGCCAGACAGAAGGCGCACTGGCACAGGTGCAGGCAACGGTACCGGTTCTGAAGAATGGTCTTGATGCTGCCATGAATGCACTGGATGTTATGCTTGGTACACCTCCCGGGACACATCGCGCGCAGTTGGCTTCATCGGGGGCTATTCCTCATACACCAGCAATCACCGCAATGGGTACACCTGCAGACCTGCTTCGCCGCAGACCCGATATTATTGTGGCCGAGCGTCATCTGGCCGCATCAAGCGCCCGTATTGGCGTGGCTGTCAGCGAGTATTATCCAAAGTTTTCCCTTAACGCGCTGCTTGGCAGCGCAACGGCAGTGTCAGGCGACAGCCTTTTCACTGCCGGTGCCAGCCAGTCGGCAGGTGTGCTGGGGTTACGCTGGCGGCTCTTTGACTTTGGCCGTATTAATGCGCAGATAGAGCAGGCGAAAGGCCAGGAAGCAGAAGCACTCGCGGCTTATCGTCTGTCAGTCTTGCGCGCAACGGAAGACGTTGAAAACGCCTTCTCGGCACTGGTCAATCGTCAGACGCAGGCAGCCACACTGACCGATGGTGAAACCGCCCTCGCCAGCGCCCGACAGTCGTCCTTCATTGCCTTTCAACAGGGAACGACCAGCCTGATTGACGTGCTGCACAACGATGAAACGCTTCTCCAGGCTTCCGATGCAAGGGCGCAGGCACAGACAGAATCGGCCCGTGCAGCAGTGGCAGCATTCAGGGCGCTGGGTGGTGGCTGGCAATCTTCATTACCTGGTGAAATAACAAATAAACCAGGGTAAACGCTTTCAATGGCTTTATTAGCAAGAACGAAAAATTGTTTATTTAAATGAGCATAACGGCAAAAAGGTGACGACATGACGCGAATTGGCATCCTTGGGATAAATGACCTGACTGAAACCTTTCTGGTCGAATTGTTCCGCCTTGATCCATACGTTCATGTTTTTCTTTCAGCCGGGGATATGGAGCGCGCAAACCGGCTGGCAAGAAAGTTTCCCTGCTGGATTCTGGATACCGGGCAGGCCGTAGTGGATGAAGTCGATACTGTCCTTATCACCCAAGAGATAGTAAGGCCAGGCAATGTTCAGGAAAATATTGAATACCGGCAAACACAGTTAGTCCTGTTATTCGAGATCATTCCCTCATTTGATAATCATGATAATTCATCCGGGACAGAGCGGTTTATAAACAGACACGTTACGCTGCAAAACCTTTCACCCTGTTTACATTTATCCGATGAGCATATTAATAACTATCTTTTTGTTCTACGGGCCCAGTTGATGACCATGAAGCTCATTTGACCTGCTCCCCATTGATTAACATACCGCGATGTTAGTAATGTCTTCATCAGCAACTGAGGACAACCCCTGATGTTCGGGCGAATGTATGCAGAAGGACACCCCAATGGGCTGAGGGATCCCCAGAAAAGAGACAGGCATAGAGTTTTATGATCTACTAACTTGTGTAACCAATTCAATGAGATAACCTCTATTCCTGCCCGTAAAGTATGCCAGAGTTTTTTCCGTAATGCTTTAGCATCAACACATCAATATTGTCAGAACTCGATTATCGATTCCGCTGCGGCATTGATTCGTGGAGCCTCTCTTTCTCTCACCAGCATCGGACGACACCTGCCCGGCCCTGCTCGTGTGAAAGATAAAATAAAACGCGTTGACCGCCTGCTGGGCAATCCATTGCTTCATAATGATATCCCTATGATATTTAAAAGCCTTATGAATGAGGCAAGGCGATACGCCACAAGAACGATAAAAATCGCCGCCCCGTTAAAATTTAAGCACATGGACATCATAAGCTGATGAGTACACTAGAGAATTTTGACGCCCATACCCCTATGACGCATTGGTGTGTAAATACTGATAAATAACGATTATTTTTATAAAGATAACAAAAACTACAATTTAGCCTATACTTTTGTAACCATCTGATTTTATGAATATTGTTTGCTGTACTCATCCAGCGTTATAATCCCTCTGTTTTTCCATCCCTCTAATAACACAGGGCATCTCCATGAGCCGATACCATGTATCCAGCAGTGAAGGTCAGTATGAGAAAGACTCTGGCGAGCAAGTTTTGGCTAACAAGCTGGGGATCGCTACTTCTGATGAGATGGATCAGGCTGAACTTGTCCTGTTAGAACAACTCTACCAGTCTGTTTTTGAAGAACAGTTCCCGGAAGAACAGCTCAGCGTCGCCATGCTGAAAAACTGGCACCGCCGCTGGTTAGGTAACATCTACGAGTGGGCTGGACAAGAAAGAGCGGTCAATATAAGCAAGGGCGGCTTTATGTTTGCCCCCTCAGCACAGTTGCCAAAACTGCTGAACGAATTCGACACCAAGTATCTGGCTCAATACACGCCATGCAACGGAATGGACGAAGAACAGCTCATCACCGCTATCGCCATAACCCATGTCGAGTTGATACTCATCCACCCATTCAGAGAGGGAAATGGACGCCTTTCGCGACTGCTAGCCGACGTGATGGCCGTTCAGGGAGGATACAAACCGCTGGACTATCAAAGCTGGGAGCAAAACAAAACCCAGTATATCTCGGCTATCCATGCTGGCGTATCAATGGACTACGAGCCGATGAAACACTGGGTCAGAGAAGCATTAAGAAGGGGTTAAACCGCAAGACGCAAATGAGCAAATTTTTTTCGCGTCGCTTCAAGTGAAGCTTCGATCTTCGCAGAGGACTGCCCTGTTTCAACAGCTGTTGACGTCGCTACTGAGCGAACGATGTCAGCACGAGACGGCTTTGCGTAGCTTGGCTGAGTTTTTTTGGTATTGCTCATAGTTACCCCTGAAAGCCGAATTTGGGCGGAAAGCCATCGAACAAACAGTATACCAAAATTTCCAGGCGAATTCACTCAAGTCTCTCAGGGACTCACTCAATGCCTTGTTAAAGAGTATAAGCGAACCACCTAGGACACTTTAGGAACAAGGCCGCACTGCAGTTTTATTGCAGTGAGCGAGGCGCTATTCAGTTCTGGAATGCGTCTCGCAAAACACGTAGGTGATTATTTGACTGTAATCTGTCCGTTCATAAGCAGAGGAAGGAGCTGGCAGCGGAGTTTAATTAGATATGTGATTCATAGACATATTTTTCACCCGGCTTCATTGTTCCTGTCGTTAAACGTCAGTCACCTTGCCTCTTATTTTCCTACCTGTAGTGGTCAACAAAAACTGGCCACAGCTTTAGAGTTTTTCCAGAACAATCGTTCTGATTCATTCGGCGTCAAACCACCATTATATTGATGAGGTCTG
>JAGTSE010000070.1 GCA_018261615.1 Pseudomonadota bacterium
TGGCTAAGTAACATAAAAAAATCCGTAATCCCTGTGAGATTACGGATTCTTACACAGCCACTGGATCGTTCAACCGATCCTTAACTGATCGGCATTAGGCACCATGCCCCGTTGTCAGCCGTCTGAACAAACCACGCTGTAGCCTGGTTTGTTGGGGGTGACGTATTATAAACCGCGCTGCGCCATCAGTTTCGTGAGATCCACCAGCCGGTTGGAGAAGCCCCACTCGTTATCGTACCAGGCGAGGATTTTCACCAGATTGCCGCCAATCACCAGCGTCGACAGGCCGTCGATAATGGAAGAGCGCGGATCGCCCTGATAATCACTGGAAACCAGCGGCTCATCGCTATAGCCAAGAATGTCTTTCAACGGCCCGTTTGCGGCGGCTTTACGGAAAGCGTCATTCACTTCTTCCACGGTTACATCGCGTTTCAGCGTTACCGTCAAGTCGACGATCGACACCACAGGTACCGGTACGCGTAGCGAATAACCGGTCAGACGACCGTCCAGTTCCGGGATCACTTTGCCAAGCGCTTTCGCCGCGCCGCTGGAGTAAGGCACGATGGAGAGCGCCGCAGCACGCGCGCCGCGCAGATCTTTTTCCGGCTGGTCGTGCAGCGCCTGGCTGTTGGTGTAAGCGTGGGTGGTGTTCATCAGCCCGTGTTCAATACCAAAGTTCTGGTGCAGTACCTGTGCGGCAGGCGCCAGCCCGTTGGTGGTACAACTGCCGTTGCTGACCACGAAGTGATGTGTCGGATCGTACTGCGTGTCGTTAACACCGAGCACTATAGTCAGGTCATCATTTTTCCCCGGTGCGGAAATAATCACCCGTTTTGCGCCGCCGTGGCTGATATGCACCGCCGCTTTTTCGCGATCGGTAAAGAATCCGGTGGCTTCAATCACAATTTCCACACCGACATCGCGCCACGGAATATTCGCAGGGTCACGTTCACTGAAGACGCGTACCGCGTTGCCATCGACAAACAACTGGCCTTCACCTGCTTCAACCGGAACTGGCAATGTGCCGAGCAGTGAATCGTGTTTCAGCAGATGGGCGAGGGTTTTGCTGTCTGTCAGATCGTTGATAGCGACGATTTGAATCTCTGTGTTACCGAGCGCGGCGCGCAGTACGTTGCGCCCGATCCTGCCAAAACCGTTAATGCCGACCTTAACCATGATTGACTCCTTCTTTTTCGTGTCTGAAGTCACTTTAGGTTGGCAGCATTTTGGCGTAAAGGACGAATAAGGATCACTTTACGCCATTTTGCGGCAATGGAAACGCTGGCGATACTCTCCTGGGGTAAGGTGCAACTGACGCTCAAAGATGCGGCGTAAGTTGATGCTGTTGCCGAAGCCCGTGGCGGCGGCCACGCTCTCCAGCGTTTCGCAGGTTTGTTCCAGGCGATGTCGTGCAGCGGCAAGCCGCGCTTCGGCAACATAACGTGCCGGAGGAACGCCGGTTTCTCGGGTAAAGACGCGGGTGAAATTGCGCGGGCTCATCGCCACACGTTCGGCAAGCTTTTCGACTGAGAGATCGGCAGTCAGGTTTTCCAGGATCCAGCTTTGTAACTCACTGACTGGCCCGATACTCTCCGCCTGTTGCAGATGATAGCGACTAAACTGCAACTGGCCGCCGGGACGACGCAAATACATCACCAGATCCTGTGCGACGTCACGGGCGAGGGTGAAACCATAATCCTCTTCGACCAGCGCCAGTGTCAGGTCAAACCCGGAACTGACGCCGCCGGAAGTCCATATCGGCCCATCCTGAATATAGAGCGGGCCACTTTCTACTTTGACCATGGGAAAGCGCGACTGCATGGTTTCGAGCAGCCGCCAGTGAGTGGTGGCGCGCCGACAGTCAAGCAACCCGGTTTCCGCCAGCAGCATCGCGCCGCCGCAGATGGAAGCCACTCTGTCGGCATGGGGGGCGGCGAGACGCAGCCAGTCAACGACGGCGGTACCTTCCTCTTCATTGGTTCCACGTCCAGTGATCATGATGGTATCCCACGGCTCGCGCGGATCCAGTTCCGGCAGCCGGAAATCGGCCAGCAGATTCAGGCCAGACTGGCCGTGGATCACCTGGTGTGGCTGTGTGGTGGCGATGCTCACCCGGTAACGCGGCTGTTGGGTTTCATCTGCATGCAGGCGATTGGCTTGCATCAGAATGTCGGCAATACCGGCAGCTTCGAACAACATGCTGCCATCGGGAACGATAATCAGGAATCTCTTCATGTCCTGAAAAGTACATTTTCCACATTATATGTCAAGATGCGGATAGAATTTTAAGCGCAAGAGCTGACCTTGATCCAAATCTGAAAGGCTGTAAATGAGAAGCAAACAAATTTCCAAATCGCTACTATAACTACAAGTACAGGATTTTTATCGGTCGCATCTCTCGCGAGGATTTATCCATGACAATAGCAAAAGCGTATAATTTAAAGCAGGCCTATCAAATGATTACCTCCGGTAAGCAGACGGAGGTGGAGCTGGCATTTGATGTCGATGCCGATGACTTTTTCATGCTTTCTGCGAATTATGGCGACAGCGGCGCAAAAATCACCCGCCATAATAACCATTTTGTACTCACGCTCGATCAAGAAGAGACCTCAACTTCTGACTGATTCTTAACTATCTTTTGGCAGACCTCTTTTGGGCGACAGGAATTACTGGGTCGCCGTGGTGTTTATTTTTCCTGAAATCCTGCCGTCATCTCTGCGTTATATTCCTGCCGTTTAATGGCGTAAGCCTGCCCCGAAGCGTACTTCTCGCGGTGTCGGGCTTCATCGGTTGTTACTCTTTGATTGCGGAACGCAGTCAGCAAAACTCGTTATCAACGCTTTACCCGGCATCTACGGCGTAATGCCGATCAGTTAAGGATCGGTTGACCGATCCAGTGGCTGTGTAAGAATCCGTAATCTCCCAGGGATTACGGATTTTTTTATGTTACTTAGCCAG
>JAGTSE010000012.1 GCA_018261615.1 Pseudomonadota bacterium
GGGCGGGTTCTCTGAGCATGGCAGTCAGTCCGTTAATTGCACTGACCTTATTAGATCAAAGTCCTGACCTTACGGCCAGGACTTTGTCAGCAGTCTGAAGGGGCGAAGGCCCCTTTTTTTACGTCAGCATATTTTGCAGATGAATGAGTAACCTGTCGATTGCGCGGTAACTTAGTGCTTCTTGTAGGTGTGTTCTCTGGATCTCATCCTGTTGTTCCAGATCAGCGATGGTTCTTGCAACCTTCAGCAGACGTTGCCAGGCCCGTATGGAGAAACCCAGACGTGTTAGCGTCTCTTCCAGCCATTCCCCGTCCTCTTTTGCAAGCAAGCAGAACTGTTTTGTTTCGCTGCTTTCCAGCCGGGCGTTGAGCTTCTTCTGCCGTTGATGTTGACGAGCATGAGCCTGAATAACACGCGACCGCACGGCCTCACTGCATTCACCTTTCTGCTGGGGTTGGCTCATTAAGCCGGGAGCAGGCAGCGGTATTTCCAGCGAGAGATCAAACCGGTCGAGAAAAGGGCCTGATAACCTTCCCAGATACCGCAGTGTCTGTTCAGGCGTGCTGCGATTATGGTTACCCTGATAGTGCCCGGTTGGGCTGGGATTCATGGCCGCAATCAACTGAAAGCGCGCAGGATAAGTGATTTTTGCTCTTGTCCGTGAAATGTGAATCTGGCCTGACTCCATCGGTTCGCGCAAAGCATCCAGTACGCGTCGCTCAAACTCAGGTAGTTCATCCAGAAACAGCACACCGTTGTGCGCCAGCGAAATTTCACCGGGCCCTGGTAATGAACCTCCTCCAACCATTGCTGTCAGGGAGGCGCTGTGATGAGGCGTTCTGAATGGCCGTCGTCGCCAGTAGCGAATGGTGCTATTGTTGTTGAATACACTCATCACTGCTGCACTTTCCAGGGCTTCCTGCTTATTAAGCGGTGGCAATAATCCCCCCAGTCTACTGGCCAACATGGTTTTTCCGGTTCCTGGTGGCCCTATCAACAATAAATTATGCCCGCCTGCTGCAGTGATTTCTAAAGCGCGTTTCCCTTGCTGCTGTCCAATTACATCGCTCAGATCCCCGCTGGGCCTCTCCTGGACGCCCTCAAAGGGGGATGGAGTTAAAAGGGCGTGTTTTCCTTCCAGAAAAGCGCATACCTCCTGCAAATGGGCGGCTATGCGGCAATCTTCTGTTTCAGCAAGGCTGGCCTCCGCTTCATTTTCCTGAGCAATGATGATGCGACGCCCGGCTTTCACTGCTTCCATGACACAAGAGATAGTGCCGGAGACCCCACGCAATGCGCCTGTAAGGGCAAGTTCACCAATGAACTCATAGTCACTCAGCATTGGTGCTGTTAGTTGCTCTGAGGCTGCCAGAAGTGCAATAGCAATCGGTAAATCATATCGTCCGCCTTCTTTTGGAAGATCGGCCGGTGCGAGATTGATCGTGATCCGCTTTGCCGGGAAATCATAACCACTGTTGATGATCGCGCTGCGTACCCGATCGCGTGCCTCTTTGACGGTCATCTCTGGTAATCCGACAATGGTCAGCCCTGGAAGTCCGTTGCTGATATGTACTTCGACCGTCACCAATGGCGCAGTAACGCCAAGCGCCGCTCGGGTATAAATGACTGACAATGCCATAGTTCCTCCTTGCCATGGTCATTATCTGTTCGTCGCTTTTACCTTTCATTATCGATATTGAGCATTTACGTGGACGTTCCCGGTAATTTGTTGCAAGTTCATACCCTTTTCATCGCGCTGGAAGTACGCTCGCGATATTGATTTCGTTGAAAAAGCAGTGAAATATTTTCACGGCATTTTTTTGTTATATAAAACAATGAGTTTTTGCTTTCTTGTGAGCAATGGCGCACAAGTGGTCATAAATTTTTCTTGTGTCTTGTCTGAAATCTGTGTTACCTCTTTAGGTATTCCTTCGAACATGAAGCAAGAACGAACAAACATGAAAGCCCTTCTACGAGTGATTAGCCTGGTCGTGATTAGCGTGGTGGTGATTATTATCCCACCGTGCGGGGCTGCACTTGGACGAGGAAAGGCTTAAAAAACAAGCCTTAACGAACTAAGACCCCCGCACCGAAAGGTCCGGGGGTTTTTTTATGACTTAAAAATATAAGCGAGGAGCAGAGAATGAGTTGTAGTACAAAATTCTGTTTCTCCCGATATACGGCGGGGAACTGACTATGAATGGGGCACAGTGGGTAGTACATGCGTTGCGGGCACAGAAGGTGGATACGGTTTTTGGCTATCCGGGTGGCGCAATCATGCCGGTTTACGATGCATTGTATGACGGCGGCGTGGAACACCTACTGTGCCGACACGAGCAGGGCGCCGCGATGGCCGCTATTGGCTATGCCCGTGCAACGGGTAAGACAGGTGTATGCATTGCGACATCCGGCCCGGGCGCTACCAATCTGATTACTGGCCTTGCCGATGCGTTGTTAGATTCAGTTCCGGTGGTGGCGATTACGGGTCAGGTTGCGGCTCCGTTGATAGGAACTGACGCTTTTCAGGAAGTGGATGTGTTGGGCTTATCGCTGGCCTGCACCAAACACAGCTTTCTGGTTGAATCACTGGAAGAGCTGCCGCGCGTAATGGCTGAAGCCTTCCATGTTGCCAGTTCTGGCCGCCCTGGTCCGGTTCTGGTTGATATCCCGAAAGACATCCAACTGGAGAGTGGTGATCTTGAGCCCTATTTCGCTACCGTTGATGAGGTAATCTCCTTCCCGCAGGCTCAGGTTGATCAGGCCCACCAGATGTTAGCGCAGGCTAAAAAACCGATGTTGTATGTTGGCGGTGGCGTTGGTATGGCGCAGGCGGTTCCTGCTCTGCGTGAGTTCCTGGCTGCAACACAGATGCCGGTGGTGTGTACACTGAAAGGTCTGGGCGCAGTGGCGCCAGAATATGCTTATTACCTCGGCATGCTGGGGATGCACGGTACTAAAGCGGCGAACTTTGCGGTTCAGGAGTGCGATTTGTTGGTTGCTGTTGGCGCGCGGTTCGACGATCGCGTGACCGGCAAGCTGAATACCTTTGCGCCGTATGCAAAAGTGATTCATATGGATATCGATCAGGCGGAACTGAGTAAGTTGCGTCAGGCGCATGTCGCGTTGCAGGGCGATTTGAATGCATTGCTCCCGGTGTTGCAACAGGCACTGTCCATTGATGCGTGGCGACAATACGCCGCAGACTTACGCCGTGAGCACGCATGGCGTTATGACCATCCTGGCGAGGCGATTTATGCGCCGCTGCTGTTAAAGCAACTCTCCGAACGTAAACCGGCGAACAGCGTAGTGACGACCGATGTCGGGCAGCATCAGATGTGGGCTGCGCAGCATCTTGAATTTGATCGTCCGGAAAATTTCATTACCTCCAGCGGCTTAGGCACGATGGGTTTTGGTCTGCCCGCTGCCGTTGGTGCGCAGGTCGCCCGCCCGGAGGATACGGTCATCTGTATCTCTGGCGACGGTTCTTTCATGATGAATGTGCAGGAACTGGGCACCGTAAAACGCAAACAGTTACCGCTGAAGATGGTATTGCTGGACAACCAGCGTTTAGGAATGGTTCGACAATGGCAGCAGTTGTTCTTTAACGAGCGTTATAGCGAAACTATTCTGACTGACAACCCCGATTTCCTCACGCTGGCCAGTGCCTTTGGCATTCCGGGCCAGCACATCACCCATAAAGACCAGGTTGAAGCGGCACTCGACACCATGCTTTCGAGCTCAGGGCCATACCTGCTTCATGTCTCAATCGATGAACTTGAGAATGTCTGGCCATTGGTGCCGCCCGGCGCCAGTAACTCACAAATGCTGGAGAAATTATCATGATGCAACATCAGGTCGCCGTTGAGGCTCGCTTCAATCCGGAAACGTTAGAACGCGTGTTGCGCGTGGTGCGCCACCGTGGTTTTCAGGTATGCGCGATGAATATGGAAACCGCCAGCGATGCGCAGAATATAAATATTGAATTGACCGTTGCCAGCCCGCGGCCTGTCGAATTACTGTTTAGCCAACTGAGCAAACTTGTCGACGTTGCCCGGGTTGATATCCGACAGCGCGCCACATCATCACAATCACAACAAATCCGCGCGTAAGCGCAAAAGGAAGAACAATGACGACGAAAAAAGCAGACTACATTTGGTTCAATGGCGAGATGGTTCGTTGGGAAGACGCGAAAGTTCACGTGATGTCCCACGCTCTGCACTACGGCACCTCTGTCTTCGAAGGCATCCGTTGCTACGACTCGCACAAAGGCCCGGTAGTCTTCCGCCATCGTGAACATATGCAGCGTCTGCATGATTCCGCCAAAATCTACCGTTTCCCGGTTTCTCAGAGCATTGATGAACTGATGGAAGCCTGCCGCGACGTGATCCGCAAAAACAACCTGACCAGCGCGTATATCCGTCCACTGATATTTGTTGGCGATGTTGGTATGGGTGTGAACCCGCCAGCGGGCTACAGCACTGACGTGATTATCGCTGCGTTCCCGTGGGGCGCTTACCTGGGTGCAGAAGCGCTGGATCAGGGGATTGATGCGATGGTTTCTTCGTGGAACCGTGTTGCGCCAAATACCATCCCGACAGCCGCGAAAGCTGGCGGCAACTATCTCTCCTCTCTGCTGGTCGGCAGCGAAGCGCGCCGTCACGGTTATCAGGAAGGTATTGCGCTGGATGTGAACGGTTATATCTCTGAAGGTGCGGGCGAAAACTTGTTTGAAGTGAAAGACGGCATCCTGTTTACTCCGCCGTTCACCTCTTCTGCACTGCCGGGGATCACCCGTGATGCCATCATCAAGCTGGCGAAAGAGCTGAATATTGAAGTTCGTGAGCAGGTGCTGTCCCGCGAATCGTTGTACCTTGCGGATGAAGTGTTCATGTCTGGTACCGCTGCTGAGATCACCCCGGTTCGTAGCGTTGATGGTATCCAGGTTGGCGAAGGTCGTTGCGGTCCGGTCACCAAACGTATTCAGCAAGCATTCTTTGGCCTCTTCACCGGTGAAACGGAAGATAAGTGGGGCTGGTTGGATCAAGTTAACCAATAAATACCCATCATACTTCAGGTTGTAGGTGTATTGGCCGCACTCGTTCACCCCAGTCACTTATTTATGTAAGTTGCTGGGGATTATCTCGCTTGCTGCATTCCTGCAACCAGAATTATTTAGGGTATATCAAATAAATATGGGATGGCACGCACCACCTCATCTACAAGACAGACGGGAGTAAAAGAGCATGCCTAAGTATCGTTCCGCCACCACCACTCACGGGCGCAATATGGCGGGTGCCCGCGCGCTGTGGCGCGCAACCGGGATGACCGACGCCGATTTCGGCAAGCCGATTATTGCTGTCGTGAACTCGTTTACCCAGTTCGTGCCCGGGCACGTTCACCTGCGCGATCTTGGTAAGCTGGTTGCAGAGCAAATCGAAGCCGCAGGCGGCGTGGCGAAAGAGTTCAACACCATTGCTGTCGATGACGGTATCGCCATGGGCCACGGTGGCATGCTGTATTCACTGCCCTCCCGCGAGCTTATTGCTGATTCTGTTGAATATATGGTAAATGCCCACTGTGCCGACGCGATGGTGTGTATTTCCAACTGCGACAAAATCACCCCGGGGATGTTGATGGCTTCCCTGCGCCTCAATATTCCGGTAATTTTCGTCTCCGGCGGCCCGATGGAAGCCGGTAAGACCAAACTCTCCAACCAGATCATCAAGCTGGATCTGGTTGATGCGATGATTCAGGGCGCAGACCCGAAAGTCTCTGATGACCAGAGCGAACAGGTGGAACGTTCCGCATGCCCGACCTGCGGCTCCTGTTCTGGCATGTTCACCGCCAACTCGATGAACTGCCTGACCGAAGCGCTGGGCCTGTCACAGCCAGGCAACGGTTCGTTGCTGGCTACCCACACCGATCGCAAAGAGTTGTTTATCAATGCTGGCAAACGCATTGTTGAGCTGACGAAACGTTACTACGAGCAGGACGATGCCTCGGCTCTGCCACGCGCTATCGCCTGCAAAGCGGCGTTCGAAAATGCCATGACGCTGGACATCGCAATGGGCGGTTCGACCAATACCGTTCTGCACCTGCTGGCGGCGGCGCAGGAAGCCGAAATTGATTTCACCATGAGTGACATCGATCAGCTTTCCCGCAAAGTTCCGCAACTGTGTAAAGTCGCGCCGAGTACGCAGAAATACCATATGGAAGATGTCCACCGTGCAGGTGGCGTACTGGGTATTCTGGGGGAATTGGATCGCGCAGGCCTGTTAAACCGTGACGTGAAAAACGTGCTCGGTCTGACGCTGCCGCAAACGCTTGAGCAGTACGATGTCATGCTGACCAACGACGAAGCGGTGAAAACCATGTTCCGCGCTGGCCCGGCAGGCATTCGCACCACACAGGCTTTCTCACAGGATTGCCGCTGGGACACGCTGGATGACAATCGCGCTGCAGGTTGTATTCGCTCGCTGGAGCATGCATATAGCAAAGATGGCGGTCTGGCCGTACTGTACGGCAACTTTGCCGAAAACGGCTGCATCGTGAAAACCGCAGGCGTGGATGACAGCAACCTGAAATTCACCGGTCCGGCAAAAGTATATGAAAGTCAGGATGCGGCGGTTGAGGCTATTCTCGGCGGTAAAGTTGTAGCCGGCGATGTTGTGGTGATCCGCTATGAAGGGCCTAAAGGTGGGCCGGGCATGCAAGAGATGCTGTATCCGACCAGCTTCCTGAAGTCGATGGGGCTGGGTAAAGCCTGCGCGCTGATCACCGACGGGCGTTTCTCGGGTGGGACATCCGGCCTTTCCATCGGCCACGTTTCCCCGGAAGCGGCCAGCGGCGGCAACATCGGGCTGATTGAAGATGGCGACATCATCGCTATCGATATCCCGAACCGTGGTATTCAGTTGCAGGTCAGCGACCAGCAGTTGGCGGCGCGTCGTGAAGCACAGGAAGCCCGCGGCGATAAAGCCTGGACGCCGGTGGATCGCGAACGTCAGGTCTCTTTCGCGCTACGCGCTTACGCCAGTCTCGCAACCAGTGCAGACAAGGGTGCGGTGCGCGATAAATCCAAACTTGGGGGTTAATAATGGCAGAATCCCAACCCCTCTCCGCCGCCCCCGAAGGGGCGGAATATTTGAGGGCAGTCCTGCGCGCGCCGGTTTATGAAGTGGCGCAGGTGACGCCGCTGCAAAAAATGGACAAGTTATCTTCGCGTCTGGATAACGTCATTCTGGTAAAACGCGAAGACCGCCAGCCAGTGCACAGCTTCAAGCTGCGTGGCGCTTACGCGATGATTGCAGGGTTAACCGCCGAGCAGAAATCGCATGGCGTAATCACGGCATCCGCAGGCAATCACGCGCAGGGTGTGGCGATGTCTTCCACGCGCCTCGGCATCAAATCGCTGATCGTGATGCCAGTGGCGACAGCCGATATCAAAGTCGATGCGGTACGCAGTTTTGGCGGAGAAGTGCTGCTGCACGGTGCCAATTTCGATGAAGCGAAAGCCAAAGCCATTGAACTGTCGCAGCAGCAAGGGTTCACGTTTGTCCCGCCGTTCGATCATCCGATGGTGATTGCCGGGCAGGGAACGCTGGCGCTGGAGTTGTTGCAGCAGGATGCACATATCGACCGGATCTTTGTACCGGTCGGTGGCGGCGGCCTGGCAGCGGGTGTAGCGGTGCTGGTTAAACAACTGATGCCGCAAATCAAAGTGATTGCTGTCGAAGCGGAAGATTCCGCCTGCCTGAAAGCGGCGCTGGATGCCGGGCATCCGGTCGATTTGCCCCGCGTTGGGTTGTTTGCCGAAGGCGTGGCGGTTAAACGTATCGGTGACGAGACCTTCCGCCTGTGCCAGGAGTACCTCGACGATATCATTACTGTCGATAGCGATGCGATTTGCGCAGCGATGAAAGATCTGTTCGAAGATGTGCGGGCGGTCGCGGAACCGTCCGGCGCGTTGGCGCTGGCGGGGATGAAGAAATATATTGCCAAACACGACATTCACGGCGAGCGGCTGGCGCATGTGCTCTCCGGCGCAAACGTCAATTTCCACGGCTTACGCTACGTTTCTGAACGCTGTGAGCTGGGCGAGCAACGCGAAGCGCTGCTGGCGGTGACTATTCCAGAAGAGAAGGGCAGCTTCCTGAAGTTCTGCCAGTTGCTGGGGGGACGTTCCGTCACCGAGTTTAATTACCGTTTCGCCGATGCGAAAAATGCCTGTATTTTTGTCGGCGTGCGCTTGAGTCGCGGCCTGGAAGAGCGCCAGGAGATCCTTTCATTGTTGAAGGATGGTGGTTACAGCGTGGTGGATCTTTCCGACGATGAGATGGCGAAACTGCATGTGCGCTATATGGTTGGTGGACGGCCGTCGAAACCGTTACAGGAGCGTTTGTACAGCTTCGAGTTCCCGGAATCACCGGGTGCGCTGCTGAAATTCCTGCATACGCTCGGTACGCACTGGAATATTTCGCTATTCCACTATCGCAGCCATGGCACGGATTATGGCCGTGTGTTGGCGGCGTTTGAACTGGGCGATCACGAACCAGATTTCGAAACCCGGCTCAATGAACTGGGTTATGACTGCCACGATGAAACGCATAACCCGGCATTCCGGTTTTTCCTGGCGGGTTAGTTGTTCGGCAGAATTTTCCAGAAGGCATCGATAAGCGGCTCATAGAGCCGCTTTTTTTGTACGCACACGCCAAGCTCGAACGGCGTTTTTTCATCGCTACGTTCGAGGATCATCACGCGATTGCGTACCGGCTCGGGGCTATTCTCCAGCACCACTTCCGGGATCAGTGCCACGCCGCACCCCAGCGCGACCATGGAGACCATTGCTTCGTGTCCGCCAACGGTTGCGTAAATGGCGGGATTGCTGATTTTATGGCGGCGGAACCACAGCTCAATGCGCCGACGCACCGGCCCCTGATCGGCCATGATAAATGGCACTGTTGACCAGTCAGGCTCGGTTTGCGATACCTGGTTACGCACTGGACACGGCAACGCTGGAGCAATCAGCACGACTGCCAGATTCTCCAGCATTGAAAATGCCACCGCGCCGGGGAGCGTTTCCGGCTTGCCGGCAATCGCCAGATCCGCTTCACCTGTAACCACTTTTTCCATGGCATCGGCAGCATCGCCAGTGGTGAGTTTGATCTCTACCGACGGATGTTCAGCACGGAAGTGGTCGAGGATTGGCGGTAAATGGCTGTAGGCTGCGGTGACAGAACAGAACAGGTGCAGCTCGCCGGAGAGTGATGGGCCTTGCTGGTCTATCGAATGGCGGAGTTGCTGATACTGTAATAACGTTTGTTGAGCAAAGGTGCGTAACTCTTCTCCCGCATTGGTCAGCGTGACGGTGCGGTTATCGCGTACAAACAGCGGTTGCCCAAGGTCTTCTTCCAGCCGCTGGATCTGGCGTGAAAGCGTGGAGGGACTGACATGCATGGCGCGCGCGCTGCGGCCAAAATGGCGGCTTTCTGCCAGATGCAGGAAGGTTTTCAGATCGCGTAAATCCATGAGACAGGCTCCACAAATTTACATTGCAAAAATTGCAATGTGACATTGTTAATATATCAATTTAAGCAACGCATTTCCTGTCATATAGTGGGTTCAATCTCGCGAATCAGCGAACTGAACAATAAGCACGACAACACAACATCATGAGGTCTTACCATGGCTAACTACTTTAATACACTGAACCTGCGCCAGCAGTTGGCGCAGCTGGGTAAATGCCGCTTTATGGCGCGCGAAGAATTTGCCGATGGCGCAAGCTACCTTCAGGGTAAAAAAGTGGTCATTGTCGGCTGCGGCGCTCAAGGGCTGAACCAGGGTCTGAACATGCGCGACTCCGGTCTGGATATCTCTTACGCTCTGCGTAAAGAAGCCATCGCAGAAAAACGCGCCTCCTGGCGTAAAGCGACTGAAAACGGTTTTAAAGTAGGCACCTACGAAGAGCTGATCCCGCAGGCGGATCTGGTTGTTAACCTGACGCCGGACAAGCAGCACTCTGACGTTGTGCGCTCCGTACAGCCACTGATGAAAGATGGCGCGGCGCTGGGTTACTCCCACGGTTTTAACATCGTCGAAGTGGGCGAGCAGATCCGTAAAGACATCACCGTCGTGATGGTGGCACCGAAGTGCCCGGGTACGGAAGTGCGTGAAGAGTACAAACGCGGCTTTGGCGTACCGACGCTTATCGCTGTTCACCCGGAAAACGATCCGAAAGGCGAAGGCATGGCGATTGCCAAAGCGTGGGCTGCAGCAACCGGTGGCCATCGCGCAGGTGTTCTGGAATCCTCTTTCGTAGCGGAAGTGAAATCTGACCTGATGGGCGAGCAGACCATTCTCTGCGGTATGTTACAGGCCGGTTCTCTGCTGTGCTTCGATAAGCTGGTGGGCGAAGGTACTGACCCGGCTTATGCAGAAAAGCTGATCCAGTTTGGCTGGGAAACCGTGACCGAAGCCCTGAAGCAGGGCGGGATCACGCTGATGATGGATCGTTTGTCTAACCCGGCGAAACTGCGTGCTTATGCGCTGTCCGAACAACTGAAAGGCATCATGGCGCCGCTGTTCCAGAAACATATGGATGACATCATCTCCGGCGAATTCTCTTCCGGCATGATGGCTGATTGGGCCAACGACGATAAAAAACTGCTGACCTGGCGTGAAGAGACCGGTAAAACCGCGTTCGAAACTGCGCCGCAGTTTGAAGGCAAAATCAGCGAGCAAGAGTATTTCGACAAAGGCGTACTGATGATTGCGATGGTGAAAGCGGGCGTTGAACTGGCGTTCGAAACCATGGTGGCTTCTGGCATTATCGAAGAGTCTGCGTACTATGAGTCTTTGCACGAACTGCCGCTGATTGCCAACACCATCGCGCGTAAGCGTCTGTATGAGATGAACGTCGTGATCTCCGATACCGCTGAGTACGGCAACTATCTGTTCTCTTACGCTTGCGTACCGCTGCTGAAAGAGTTTATGACCACGCTGCAAACCGGCGATCTGGGCAAAGCGATTGCGGAAGGCGCGGTTGATAATGCGCAGCTGCGTGATGTGAACGAAGCGATTCGCGGCCATGCGATTGAAAAAGTTGGCCAGAAACTGCGTGGCTACATGACGGATATGAAACGTATCGCCGTCGCAAGTTAATTCCCCATCGTCTTTCGGCCAGCGATGTGTTGGCGGTGTTCGTACACTCCGGTCAGTTACTTCCGGGATGTGCTCACTTGCCGTCTTGCTGTAAGCCGAAATCCATAGGGAATGGCAAGCAGTAACAAACATAGGCCCGGTAAGCGTTAGCGCCACCGGGCTTTTTATTAGTTGCGGTACAGCACTTTGATGATGTGGTAACCGAACTGGGTGTGCAGCGGGCCGGTTGGCTCCAGCACCGGGCAGGAGAACACCACTTTGTCGAACGCTGGTACCATCTGGCCCTGGCGGAATTCGCCTAAATGACCGCCTTTTTTACCTGACGGACAGATAGAGTGTTTCTTCGCCAGTTTCTCGAAATCGCCGCCGTTTTTGATCTGTTCCAGAAGATCCTGCGCCAGTTTCTCTTCTTTAACAAGTATATGGAGTGCTGCTGCGGTTTTTGCCATGATCGCGCCTTGAGTGGTATGGATTTGGCTGGCTATACTACCACGCTGTTATACACTTCGATCTCTTTGTTGGCTGCGTTTGTTCACCTGGTGACTTACTGCTGTAAGTGCCTGAGGATTCAACTTTGCTGCTTTGATGTAGTCTGAATGATGTTGTGTACGTTTTCTCCCTCCGTTTTTCATTGAGTGATCTTTTTATGCGTTTGAACCCCGGACAACAACAAGCCGTCGAATTCGTCACCGGACCCTGCCTGGTGCTTGCGGGCGCGGGATCCGGTAAAACTCGTGTGATCACCAACAAAATCGCTCATCTGATCCGCGGCTGCGGCTATCAGGCAAAACATATCGCGGCGGTAACGTTTACTAACAAAGCGGCGCGCGAAATGAAAGAGCGTGTAGCGCAGACGCTGGGGCGCAAAGAGGCGCGAGGTTTGATGATCTCCACCTTTCACACGCTGGGGTTAACGATTATTAAGCGTGAATTCGCCGCGCTGGGGATGAAATCCAACTTTTCGCTGTTTGATGATACCGATCAGGTCGCGCTGCTGAAAGATCTGACCGAAGGGCTGATCGACGATGATAAAGCGGTGTTGCAGCAACTGATCTCCACGATCTCAAACTGGAAAAACGATCTGCTGACACCGCAGCAGGCTGCCGCACAGGCAAAAGGCGAGCGCGATCGTATCTTTGCTCACTGCTATAGCCTGTACGATAGCCATATGAAATCGTGCAATGTGCTCGACTTCGATGACTTGATTTTGCTGCCGACACTGTTATTGCAGCGCAATGAAGAGGTGCGCGAACGCTGGCAGAACAGGATTCGTTACCTGCTGGTGGATGAATATCAGGATACCAATACCAGCCAGTATGAGTTGGTAAAATTGCTGGTGGGGCAGCGCGCGCGCTTTACCGTGGTGGGCGATGACGATCAGTCGATCTACTCCTGGCGCGGTGCGCGCCCGCAAAACCTGGTGCTACTGAGCCAGGATTTTCCGGCGTTGCAGGTGATTAAGCTGGAGCAAAACTACCGCTCATCCGGGCGTATTCTGAAGGCGGCAAACATTCTGATCGCCAACAACCCACACGTATTTGAAAAGCGTCTTTTTTCAGAGCTGGGCTACGGGCCGGAGCTGAAGATCCTTAGCGCAAATCACGAAGAACATGAAGCCGAACGTGTTACCGGAGAGCTGATCGCCCATCACTTCGTCAACAAAACCCAGTACAAAGATTATGCGATTCTCTATCGCGGTAACCATCAGTCGCGGGTGTTTGAAAAATTCCTGATGCAGAACCGCATCCCGTACAAGATCTCGGGCGGTACGTCGTTTTTCTCGCGTCCGGAAATCAAAGACCTGCTGGCTTACTTGCGCGTGCTGACCAATACGGAAGACGATAGTGCGTTTTTGCGGATTGTGAATACGCCGAAGCGTGAGATTGGCTCAGCTACCCTGCAAAAGTTGGGGGAGTGGGCGATGCTGCGTAACAAAGGCCTGTTTGCCGCCAGCTTTGATGTTGGCCTGAATCAGACGCTCACTGGGCGTGGCTATGAATCATTGACGCGCTTTACGCAGTGGCTTGGCGATGTGCAGCAGTTATCTGAGCGTGAGCCGATTGCAGCGGTGCGAGATTTGATTCACGGCATTGACTATGAATCCTGGCTGTTTGAAACCTCGCCCAGCCCGAAAGCCGCCGAGATGCGGATGAAAAATGTCAACACGCTGTTCGGCTGGATGACGGAAATGCTGGAAGGAAACGAACTGGATGAGCCGATGACGCTGGCGGAAGTGGTCACGCGTTTTACCCTGCGCGATATGATGGAGCGCGGTGAGAGCGATGACGAATCTGATCAGGTGCAGCTAATGACGCTGCACGCCTCCAAAGGGCTGGAATTTCCGTATGTCTTCCTGGTCGGTATGGAAGAGGGATTATTGCCGCACCAGAGCAGTATCGATGAGGATAACGTCGATGAAGAGCGCCGCCTTGCCTATGTGGGTATCACCCGGGCGCAGAAAGAGCTGATTTTCACCCTCTGTAAGGAGCGCCGTCAGTATGGTGAACTGGTGCGCCCGGAGCCCAGCCGTTTCCTGCTGGAATTACCGCAGGATGACCTGAGCTGGGAGCAGGAGCGAAAAGTGGTGAGCGCTGAAGAGAGGATGCACAAAGGTCAGGCCAACGTAGCAAATATTCGCGCCATGCTGGCGAAGGCGAAAGAGAAGTAAAAAAGCCCGGTCAATATGGGGTCAGTCCAATACCGGGCTTCACACTTACTGGATTTCCAGCGGCCAGTGGACGTAGCTTTGCCACTGGCTTTCCTGCTCGATTAACTCCGCGCCCAGCGGGTGACTTTTCAGCCAGCCCAGCGGCAATGATAGCGTCAGTTTTTCTCCTTGTGCGCTGACGATAATTTCCGGCAACAAATCGTCGCGACGGCGGCTGGCAAAAATAATCGCCAGGCGCAGCAGGCGGCAGAGATGTTCCGCAACGCGCGGTGGGACGGCGTTTTGCTGATGCAGGGAAGAGAGATCGACAGCGTTGGTCTGATTCAGCAGCAGCGTAGCGAGCAGTTTTTTCTGTGCTGGCGTAAAGCCCGGGAGATCGAGATTACGTACCAACCATGCTGCATGCAGCGGTGCCTGTTTAAACTCAATACTCAGACCAATTTCATGCAGTTCGCAGGCAACTTGCAGTATTTCGATGCTGTAGGCATCAAGTTCCCACTCTTTTTCTACACTCAGCGCAAAGCGTTTTGCTAGCGCAGTTACGCGACGGGCTTGATCGGTATCGATAATAAAACGGCGCTGGATATTGCGCAGCGTACGGCTGCGAATATCCTGATCAACCGCCAGATGCAGCATGCCGTAGACCAGCCCTTCACGCAGCGCGCCGCCGGCTAGTGTCATGCTGGCAATATTCATCTCGGTGAAGATTGCGATCAGAATCGCCAGCCCACTAGGAAAGACCAGCGCGCGCTCCAGCGTCAGACCTTCGATCTCCAGCTCTTCAAGCCGCCCGCACTGAATAGCGCGCTGCTTAAGCTGCTGAAGTTTGGCGAGAGTAATGCGTTCATCCATGCCCTGCGCCATCATGATTTCTTGCAGGGCCTGCACGGTGCCGGATGCGCCAACGCACACTTTCCAGCCGTGCCGACGAAGCTCATCGGCGACCGGACGCAGCACTTCACGCGCAGCATGCTCTGCGGCGTCGAAATTTTCCTGTCCGAGATTGCGGTCGGTAAAAAAACGTTCAAGCCAGGTGACGCAGCCCATCGACAAACTAAACAGCGAAGTGGTTTGCGCGCCGGTGCCAGTCACCAGCTCGGTGCTGGCGCCGCCGATATCCACCACCAGACGCTGATCCGCACCGCCGGTGGTATGCGCCACACCTTGATAAATCAGGCGCGCTTCCTCTTCGCCGCTGATAACCTGCACCGGGCAACCGAGGATGACTTGCGCTTTGTTGAGGAATTCCTGGGCGTTGACCGCCAGACGGAGCGTGGCGGTTGCCACAACGCGGATTTGCTGTGCTGGAATATCCTGAAGACGCTCTGAAAACAGACGCAGACACTGCCAGCCGCGTTCCATCGCTTCCTGGGAAAGCTGATTTTCACTGCTCAGGCCCGCCGCCAGGCGAACCTTGCGTTTGATGCGGGAAAGCGTCTGAATGCTTCCCGCCACCTCGCGCACAACCAGCATATGAAAACTGTTGGAACCAAGATCAATGGCGGCATAGAGCGAGGCGGAACCAAGCATATTTTTTTTAACCTGAACGACGGCGATTACGTGGCGCACCACCACTGCGGCGTGGGCCGTTACCTGAGCGCGAACGCGTCAGGCGTTTCGGCGGCGGTAATTCGCTGAGCAGCGCATCCGGATTGTATTTGCTCACCGGAATTGAGTGCCCGATATACGTTTCAATCGCGGGCAGGTTCAGCGCGTACTCTTCACAAGCAAGGCTGATAGAGTTGCCGCTGGCGCCCGCACGACCCGTACGACCGATGCGGTGCACGTAGTCTTCGCAGTCGTCCGGTAGGTCGTAGTTGAAGACGTGGGTAACGGCCGGAATATGCAGACCGCGCGCCGCAACGTCTGTAGCAACCAGAATATCGAGATCGCCGCGGGTAAATTCATCAAGAATACGCAGGCGCTTTTTCTGGGCTACGTCGCCAGTCAGCAGACCAACGCGATGACCATCGGCAGCCAGATGGCCCCAGATATCTTCACAGCGGTGTTTAGTATTGGCGAAAATAATGGCGCGATCTGGCCACTCTTCTTCAATCAACGTTTGCAGCAGACGCATTTTCTCTTCATTAGAAGGATAGAAAAGCTCTTCTTTGATGCGGTGGCCGGTTTTCTGTTCCGGTTCCACTTCGACGTATTCTGCGTTGTTCATCTGCTCGAATGCGAGTTCACGTACCCGATAAGAGAGGGTGGCGGAGAACAGCATGTTCAGACGTTGTGTCACTGCCGGCATGCGGCGGAACAGCCAACGAATATCTTTAATAAAGCCCAGATCGTACATACGATCTGCTTCGTCCAGCACCACGACCTGCACTGCGGCCAGGTTAATATGGTTCTGTTTGGTGTAATCGATCATACGACCGGTTGTGCCGATCAGAATATCGACGCCGCTTTCCAGCACTTTGAGCTGTTTGTCGTAACCATCGCCGCCGTAAGCGAGACCCAGTTTCAGGCCTGTTGACTGCGCAAGCGGTTCTGCATCGGCATGAATTTGTACCGCAAGTTCACGCGTCGGCGCCATAATAATTGCGCGTGGCTGGTTCACTTTACGGTCTTCGATCGCCGGGTGAGAGAGAAGATAATGAAACGTTGACGTTAAAAACGCCATCGTTTTACCGGTACCGGTTTGCGCCTGACCTGCAACGTCACGGCCCGCCAGCGTCAGCGGAAGAGCCAGAGCCTGTATAGGCGTGCAGTTATGAAACCCTTTATATTCAAGGGCTTCGATCACCTTTGGGTGCAGGGCGAAGTCGGAAAACTTCTGTTCAGTTAAATGTGTTTTGCTCATAGTGTGGTAGAATATCAGCTTACTATTGCTTTACGAAAGCGTATCCGGTGAAATAAAGTCAACCTTTAGTTGGTTATTGTGGCATCAATACGTTGCTGTTTTATGCTACACCAACACACCAGGCTTATTCCTGTGGAGTTATATATGAGCGATAAAATTATTCACCTGACTGACGATAGTTTTGACACGGATGTACTCAAAGCGGACGGGCTTGTTCTCGTTGATTTCTGGGCAGAGTGGTGTGGACCGTGCAAAATGATCGCCCCGATTCTGGATGAAGTCGCTAATGAGTACGAAGGCAAACTGACCATTGCGAAACTGAATATCGACCAGAACCCAGGCACCGCGCCGAAGTACGGTATTCGTGGTATCCCAACCCTGCTGCTGTTTAAAAACGGTGAAGTGGCGGCGACCAAAGTGGGTGCCTTGTCCAAAGGCCAACTGAAAGAGTTCCTGGACGCCAACCTGGCGTAATCTCAGGTCCTGCCGGTGCGTCAGTCGTCCTAATTTTTTAGGATCGCTGGACGCCCGGCTTCTGCCGTGCTAATTTAGTTTTGACTTCGTTTTGAACATACCTTTAGTTGTTTGAACCTTGCATTACCCGATACTTCCCGCAGAGCAATATCGCCGCGACGGAAGTAAACAGATTCCGGGCTTATCACTCATTCCGTCTTATCGTTTCAGTTCTGCGTACTTTCTTGTGACCAGGCACCGATCAGATATGAGTTGATGGCCGTTAACAGGCATGGATGACCCTGCCATACCATTCACAACATTAAGTTCGAGATTTACCCCGAGTTTAAGAACCCACACCATTATGAATCTTACCGAATTAAAGAATACGCCGGTTTCTGAGCTGATCACTCTCGGCGAAAATATGGGGCTGGAAAACCTGGCCCGTATGCGCAAACAGGACATCATTTTCGCCATCCTGAAGCAGCACGCGAAGAGTGGCGAAGATATCTTTGGCGACGGTGTGCTGGAGATTCTGCAGGATGGATTTGGCTTCCTCCGTTCCGCAGACAGCTCCTATCTCGCCGGCCCTGACGACATCTACGTATCCCCCAGCCAAATCCGCCGTTTCAACCTTCGCACTGGCGACACCATTTCAGGTAAGATTCGCCCACCTAAAGAAGGTGAACGTTACTTCGCATTGCTGAAAGTTAACGAGGTGAATTTCGATAAGCCGGAAAACGCGCGCAATAAAATTCTGTTCGAAAACTTAACGCCGCTGCACGCAAACTCTCGTCTGCGTATGGAGCGTGGTAATGGTTCGACCGAAGACTTAACCGCTCGCGTACTGGATCTGGCATCGCCGATCGGTCGCGGTCAGCGCGGTCTGATTGTTGCACCGCCGAAAGCGGGTAAAACCATGCTGCTGCAGAACATCGCCCAGAGCATTGCGTATAACCATCCGGATTGCGTCCTGATGGTGTTGCTGATTGACGAACGTCCGGAAGAAGTGACGGAAATGCAGCGTCTGGTAAAAGGCGAAGTGGTTGCTTCTACCTTCGATGAACCGGCCTCCCGCCATGTGCAGGTTGCTGAAATGGTTATCGAAAAAGCCAAACGTCTGGTTGAGCACAAGAAAGACGTTATCATTCTGCTGGATTCCATCACCCGCCTGGCGCGAGCTTACAACACCGTAGTTCCGGCTTCCGGTAAAGTATTGACGGGTGGTGTGGATGCTAACGCCCTGCATCGTCCAAAGCGTTTCTTCGGTGCTGCGCGTAACGTGGAAGAGGGTGGCAGCCTGACCATTATCGCGACTGCGTTGATCGATACCGGTTCGAAGATGGATGAAGTGATTTACGAAGAGTTTAAAGGCACCGGTAACATGGAGCTGCATCTCTCCCGTAAGATCGCAGAAAAACGCGTCTTCCCGGCGATTGATTACAACCGTTCCGGTACGCGTAAAGAAGAACTGCTCACCACTCAGGAAGAGCTGCAGAAGATGTGGATCCTGCGCAAAATTATCCATCCAATGGGTGAGATTGATGCAATGGAGTTCCTCATCAACAAGCTGGCGATGACGAAGACAAATGATGAATTCTTCGACATGATGAAGCGCTCTTAATACAAATAAACCTCAGAAACGCCACGTTTTTACGTGGCGTTTTTTATTTCTGGGCTATACGCTATATGCACCAGGACAGGTATCGTCCAACACTGGCGACGGCTGGATGGCGTTTCGAAGGTCAAAACCTTCCATTTGGCTGAAAAGCAAACAATAACGCCTGTGATTGACCTGCATTCTCCTTTTATGGAGTGTAGCAACGTCGTTATACTGCCAGGATCAACATTTGCTGAGAGCATGCATTGTGAGTTTATCCACTGCGATTACTGAATTATTCGGTATTTTCTTGTTTACAACGGTTTTCCTGTTCTTCGCCCGGAAAATGGCGAAGCACGTTGGCCTGGTAGACAAACCTAACTCCCGAAAACGACACCAGGGGCTGGTTCCATTGGTTGGCGGTATTTCAGTTTACGCCGGGATTTGTTTCACTTTCAGCATTACCGACTACTACATTCCCCACGTTGGTCTTTATCTTGCCTGCGCAGGCGTGCTGGCGTTTGTCGGGGCGCTGGACGATCGTTTCGATATCAGTGTCAAAACCCGCGCAGCTATTCAGACGGTGATTGCCGTTGTGATGATGTGGGCCGGTAATCTCTACCTTAGCAGCCTCGGCTATATCTTTGGATCCTGGGAGATGGTGCTGGGGCCGTTTGGCTATCTGCTTACGCTGTTTGCCGTCTGGGCGGCTATTAATGCGTTTAATATGGTAGACGGCATTGATGGCCTGCTAGGTGGCCTTTCCTGCGTCTCGTTTGCGGCGATGGGTATTATTTTATGGTTTGATGGCCAGACCAGCCTGGCGCTATGGTGCTTTGCCATGATCGCGGCAATTCTGCCCTATATTCTGCTCAATCTTGGCCTACTGGGGCGGCGTTATAAAGTATTTATGGGCGATGCCGGCAGCACGCTGATTGGTTTCACCATCATCTGGATTTTACTGGAAACGACTCAGGGTAAGACCCACCCGATAAGCCCGGTGACGGCATTATGGATTATTGCTATCCCCTTGATGGACATGGTGGCGATTACCTACCGACGTCTGCGTAAAGGCATGAGTCCGTTCTCACCCGATCGCCAGCATATTCACCACCTCATTATGCGGGCGGGTTTCAGTTCCCGTCAGGCATTTGTGCTCATTACGCTCGCTGCGGCAATGCTGGCCAGCATTGGCGTCGTGGCAGAGTATCTTCATTTTATTCCTGAATGGGTAATGTTGGCATTGTTTTTGCTGGCATTCTTCTTATACGGTTACTGCATCAAGCGCGCCTGGAAAGTTGCGCGCTTAATGAAACGAGTTAAACGCAGAATGCGCCGTCACAGCGCGTCTAAATCAACACTAACCAAGTAAATCCGGGAAAGCGATGACTCAACCATTGTCGGGAACACCTTCAGCGGGTACGGAAAATGAGCTGGATATTCGAGGACTGTTTCGTACTTTGTGGGCAGGAAAACTGTGGATTGGGGGGATGGCGCTGCTGTTTGCATTGATTGCGCTGGCCTGGACTTTCTTTGCACGGCAGGAATGGAGCGCGACGGCCATTACGGATAGTCCCACTGTTAACATGCTTGGTGGATTTTACTCCCAGCAGCAGTTTTTACGTAATCTGGATGTGAAGGCGAATCTGGCACCCGTCGAACAACTTTCGGTAATGGATGCATCCTATAAAGAGTTTGTTGTGCAACTGGCTTCATGGGATACGCGGCGTGATTTTTGGTTGCAGACGGACTATTACAAGCAGCGTCTGGTTGGTAACAGTAAATCTGATGCTGCGATGCTGGATGAGTTAATCAACAATATTCAGTACACGCCGGGCGATGCGGTTCGCAATCTGAATGATAACGTCAAGCTGATTGCTGAGACCGCGCCGGATGCGAATAATTTGTTGCGCCAGTACGTGGCTTTCGCCAGCCAGCGCGCCGCCAGCCATTTAAACGATGAGCTGAAAGGGGCATGGGCTGCGCGTACAATTCAGATGAAAGCCCAGGTTAAGCGCCAGGAAGAGGTGGCAAAAGCGATCTATAGCCGTCGCCTGCACAATGTTGAGCAGGCGCTGAAAGTTGCTGAGCAGCATAATATTTCACGCAATGAAACCGAGGTTCCACCCGACGAGTTACCCGATTCGGAACTGTTTATGTTAGGCCGCCCGATGTTGCAGGCGCGTCTTGAGAACTTACAAGCTGTCGGGCCTCAGTTCGATCTGGACTATGATCAAAACCGGGCGATGCTGAATACCCTTAATGTTGGGCCTACGCTGGACCCGCGTTTCCAGACTTATCGTTATTTGCGTACACCGGAGGAGCCGGTGAAACGTGACAGCCCGCGCCGTGTTTTCCTGATGATCATCTGGGGTATCGTTGGGGTGTTAGTCGGCGCCGGGGTGGCATTAACACGTCGTCGCACACATTAAGCGACGCCTGAGATGAAGGCACGGGGCCTTCATCCTCTAAAACAAAGAGAATCGTTGTGAAAGTACTCACCGTATTCGGCACACGACCAGAAGCTATCAAGATGGCTCCGCTGGTGCATGCGTTGGCAAAAGATCCTGACTTTGAGGCGAAAGTTTGTGTCACTGCGCAGCATAGGGAAATGTTGGATCAGGTGTTGAGCCTTTTCTCGATTGTTCCGGATTATGACTTGAATATCATGCGCCCCGGACAGGGGCTGACGGAGATCACCTGCGGTATTCTTGAAGGGCTGAAACCAATCCTTGAATCGTTCCGCCCGGATGTTGTGCTGGTGCATGGCGATACGACAACCACTATTGCAGCGAGCCTTGCTGCTTTTTACCAACGTATTCCTGTTGGTCATGTGGAAGCCGGACTGCGCACTGGCGATCTCTCTTCGCCCTGGCCCGAAGAAGCCAACCGTACCCTGACGGGCCATCTGGCAATGTATCATTTTGCGCCGACAGAAAATTCTCGCCGTAATTTGCTGCGCGAGAACGTTGCCGACAACCATATTTTTGTGACGGGTAATACAGTGATTGATGCCCTGTTCTGGGTGCGCGACAGCGTAATGAATACTTCCGGCCGCTATGAAGAACTGGCGGTGCGCTATCCGTTCCTTGATAACAACAAGAAACTGATCCTTGTCACCGGGCATCGTCGCGAAAGTTTTGGTCATGGATTTGAACAGATTTGCCATGCGCTGGCGGATATCGCCGCGCAACATGATGATGTGCAGATTGTCTACCCGGTGCACCTTAACCCCAACGTCAGTGAGCCAGTAAACCGAATTTTGGGTCATGTTGAAAACGTGATCCTGATTGAACCACAGGATTACCTGCCGTTTTTGTGGTTGATGAATCGTGCCTGGCTAATCCTTACCGATTCAGGCGGTATTCAGGAAGAAGCGCCCTCATTAGGTAAACCAGTGCTGGTGATGCGGGATACGACTGAGCGTCCGGAAGCCATCGAAGCGGGAACGGTAAAACTGGTCGGTACGAATCGCCAGCGCATTGTGGAAGAGGTCACGCGTCTGCTCCGCGATAACGATGCCTGGCAAGCGATGAGCCATGCGCACAACCCCTACGGCGATGGGCAGGCCTGTGGACGCATTTTGCACGCACTTAAAAATAATCGGATAACACTATGAGCTTTACAACCATTTCCGTGATTGGCCTTGGCTATATTGGCCTGCCTACCGCTGCCGCTTTTGCCTCCCGGCACAAACAGGTCGTGGGAATCGACATCAACTCGCACGCTGTCGACACCATTAACCGTGGTGAAATCCATATTGTTGAGCCAGAGTTGAGTAGCGTGGTCAAAGCGGCTGTGGATGGCGGTTATCTGCGGGCCAGCACGACGCCGGTGGCGGCCGATGCTTATCTGATTGCCGTGCCGACGCCGTTTAAAGGCGAGCATGAACCCGATATGACTTATGTCGAAGCGGCAGCCAAATCCATTGCGCCGGTGCTGACGAGAGGCGCGCTGGTGATCCTCGAATCCACTTCGCCCGTCGGCGCAACAGAGCAGATGGCTGACTGGCTCGCCGCAGCGCGACCGGATCTCACTTTCCCGCAACAGGCGGGCGAGGCGGCCGATGTGAACATCGCATACTGCCCGGAGCGTGTGCTGCCGGGGCAGGTGATGGTAGAGCTGATCAAGAACGACCGCGTAATCGGTGGTATGACGTCGGTCTGCTCGGCGCGTGCCAGCGAGCTGTACAAGATTTTCCTTGAGGGCGAGTGTGTGGTGACCAACTCCCGCACCGCTGAAATGTGCAAACTCACCGAAAACAGTTTCCGTGATGTGAACATCGCCTTCGCGAACGAACTGTCTTTGATCTGCGCCGAACAGGGGATCAATGTCTGGGAGCTGATTCGTCTGGCGAATCGTCATCCACGAGTAAACATTTTGCAACCGGGGCCGGGCGTTGGCGGGCACTGCATTGCAGTCGATCCATGGTTTATTGTGGCGCAGAATCCGCAGCAGGCGCGGCTTATCCGTACGGCGCGCGAGGTGAACGATTATAAACCTCACTGGGTGCTGAACCAGGTTAAAGCCACCGTTGCCGATTGCCTGACCGACAGCGGTAAACGCGCCAGCGAGATTAAAATCGCCTGCTTCGGGCTGGCGTTTAAACCGAATATTGACGATCTGCGCGAAAGCCCGGCGATGGAAATTGCTGGTGATATTGCGCAGTGGCACAGCGGGCAAACGCTGGTTGTCGAGCCGAATATCCATCAACTTCCGGCCGTGCTGGGTAGCCATGTGTCGCTGGTAAATACCGCAGATGCGCTGGCGCAGGCCGATGTGCTGGTGCTGCTGGTCGATCACAACGAATTTAAAGCGGTAGAGAGTAGCCGCATCACGCAACGCTACATGGTGGATACCAAAGGCGTCTGGCGCTAAGGCGTAAAGGAGGCGAAATGGCAGTTCACGGAACGTTAGAAGAGCTGGCCTGGGAAAGCGCCTTTTTTGGCATGCGTAGTGCGATTGTGCGCCTGCAACCTGCGGCTCCCGCGCTGAGCGTGACGGATTTTAGCGCCTGGGAACGTGTGCAGGTAAAGCTGGCGGCGTCGCAAACCACACAACTGGACGCCTTGCAAACGCTCGGTTTTCAGTTGGTGGAGGGCGAGATCGACTTTTCGCTGACGGTATCGCCACAGAGCGTTGATCCCGCTGCCGACGTGGCTACCGCCGACGATATTCCTGAATTACGCCGTCTGGCTGCAGGGATCTTCGTGCAGAGTCGTTTTCGTGCGCCCTGGTATGCGCCTGATGCAAGCGGGCGATTTTATGCGCAGTGGATAGAAAACGCAGTAAAAGGTGTATTTGACCATCAATGTCTTCTGTTTCGCGGTGAAAATGGCGAAATTTCGGGTTTTGTTTCTCTGCGTCAGCTTAACGAGCAGGAGGCGCGTATAGGCCTGCTGGCCGGACGCGGCGTCGGAGAAAAATTAATGCAGGCTGCATGTCACTGGGCGCGACAGCAGCAACTGACTCTTGTGCGTGTCGCGACCCAACTTGGGAATACCGCGGCACTTAAACGATATATTCAGAGCGGCGCGAATGTTGAAAGCACCGCCTTGTGGTTATACAGGTGACTCTATGATCCCCTTCAATGCACCGCCGGTAGTAGGCACAGAAATCGACTATATGCAGTCGGCGATGGGTAGCGGTAAATTGTGCGGCGACGGCGGTTTTACCCGTCGCTGTCAGCAGTGGATGGAACAGCATTTTCATAGCGCGAAAGTGCTGCTGACGCCGTCCTGTACTGCGTCGCTGGAAATGGCTGCGTTGCTGCTGGATATTCAGCCTGGTGATGAAGTGATCATGCCGAGCTACACCTTCGTTTCCACCGCCAATGCTTTTGTACTGCGCGGTGCAAAAATCGTCTTTGTCGATATCCGTCCGGATACGATGAATATTGATGAAACCTGCATTGAAGCGGCCATTACCGATAAAACCCGGGCGATTGTACCGGTGCATTACGCGGGCGTAGCCTGCGAGATGGACACCATCATGGATATCGCCAAACGGCATAATCTGTTTGTGGTGGAAGATGCTGCTCAGGGCGTGATGTCCACCTACAAGGGACGTGCGCTTGGCACTATCGGTCATATTGGCTGCTTTAGCTTCCATGAAACCAAAAACTACACCGCTGGTGGTGAAGGTGGCGCGACGCTGATTAACGATCGCTCGCTGGTGGAGCGGGCGGAAATTATCCGCGAGAAAGGCACCAACCGCAGCCAGTTTTTCCGTGGGCAGGTGGATAAGTACACCTGGCGGGATATCGGCTCCAGCTACCTGATGGCGGATTTGCAGGCGGCTTATCTCTGGGCGCAGCTGGAAGCGGCAGATCGCATTAATCAGCAACGCCTGGCGCTGTGGCAAACCTACTATGACGCGCTGTTACCGCTGGCGCGCGTCGGGCGCATTACGTTGCCGACTATTCCGACAGATTGTGGCCACAATGCGCACATGTTCTACATCAAGCTGCGTGATGAAGCCGATCGCAGTGCGCTGATCGCTTTTCTGAAAGAGGCTGAGATCCTGGCGGTATTCCATTACATTCCGCTGCATGCGTCGCCTGCCGGGGAGAAATTTGGCGAATTCCACGGCGAAGATCGCTACACCACGGTGGAAAGTGAGCGTTTGCTTCGTCTGCCGCTGTTTTACAATCTGGCGCCGGTTAACCAGCGCACGGTTATCAGCACGCTTCTGAGCTATTTCCGCTGACATGTCGCTGGCAAAAGCATCGGTATGGACTGCGACAAGCACGCTGGTCAAAATTGGCGCGGGCTTGTTGGTGGTCAAACTTTTGGCGGTATCTTTTGGGCCGTCAGGTGTTGGGCAGGCTGGTAACTTCCGCCAGTTGATTACTGTGCTGGGCGTAATGGCTGGCGCCGGGATCTTCAATGGCGTTACTAAATTCGTCGCCCAGTATCACGACGATTCGGCGCGGCTGCGTGCGGTTGTTGGCACGTCGTCAACTATGGTGTTGGGTTTCTCAACGCTGCTGGCGCTCGTTTTTTTGCTTGCCGCTGCGCCTGTCAGCCAGGGGTTATTTGGTCATCCTGATTTTCAGGGGCTGGTGCGGCTGGTGGCGCTGGTACAGTTTGGTATTGCATGGGCGAACTTGCTGCTGGCGGTCATGAAAGGCTTCCGCGATGCCGCCAGCAATGCGCTGTCGCTGATTATCGGTAGCGTGGTTGGTGTGCTGGCCTGGTATCTCTGTTTCCGGCTTGGTGGTTACCAGGGGGCGCTACTGGGAATGGCGCTGGTTCCGGCGCTGGTGATAATTCCGGCCGTGCTGCTACTGATTCGACGCGGTTCGGTGCCGCTGGCGTACTTCGCGCCGCGCTGGGACAACGGTTTAGCCGGTCAGCTCAGCAAATTTACGCTGATGGCGCTGATTACATCGGTAACGTTGCCGCTGGCCTATGTGATGATGCGAAATCTGCTGGCGGCGCATTATAGCTGGGAAGAGGTGGGGATCTGGCTAGGAGTGAGCAGCATTTCCGATGCTTATCTTCAGTTTATTACCGCTTCGTTTAGTGTCTATCTGCTACCTACTTTATCGAGGCTGGCGACAAAACAGGCTATTTCGCGCGAAATTGTGAAATCGCTGCGCTTTGTGTTGCCAGCGGTGGCGGCGGTGAGCTTGACGGTTTGGCTGCTGCGCGATGTGGCGATCTGGTTGCTGTTTTCCGACAAGTTCACCGCTATGCGCGATCTCTTTGCCTGGCAACTGGTTGGGGATGTACTGAAAGTGGGTGCTTACGTTTTTGGTTATCTGGTGATTGCCAAAGCGTCGCTACGCTTCTACATTCTGGCAGAAATCAGCCAGTTCACTCTGCTCACGCTGTTCTCGCGCTGGCTTATTCCCGCGCACGGTGCTGCCGGTGCGGCACAGGCTTATATGGTAACTTACATTATTTATTTCGCCCTCTGTTGTGGCGCGTTTTTGATTTGGCGAAAGAAAGCATGACTGCACTGATTCATGTTCTGGGATCGGATATCCCACACCATAACCAGACCGTATTGCGCTTCTTTAACGATCATCTTGCTGCGTCGGGTGCACATGCCCGCGAGTTTATGATTGTTGGCAGCGACACGGAAACAGGTGCAGAATACCCGGCGCTGACGCTGCACGTTTATGCGGACAAAAAGGCGCTAGCGAAAGCCGTCGTTGCGTGTGCAAAAGCGGATCGGCAACAGCGTTTTTTCTTCCACGGCCAGTTCAATTTCAGCCTATGGCTGGCGCTATTGCGTGGTGCTATCAAACGCGAGCAATTTTACTGGCATGTCTGGGGCGCCGATCTGTATGAAGTCTCGCACAGCCTCAAATTCCGTCTTTTTTATCCGCTGCGCAGGCTGGCGCAGAGCCGCGTAGGCTGCGTTTTTGCGACCCGAGGTGATCTGTCGTGGTACGGGAAACGTCATCCCACGGTGCGCGGGGAGTTGCTCTATTTCCCGACGCGTATGGATCCTGCGCTGAATACCATAGCGCATGAGTTGCAGCGGGAAGGTAAGCTGACGATTCTGGTGGGTAACTCCGGTGATCCGAGTAATGAACATATTGCTGCGCTGGAGGCTATTCACCGCCAGTTCGGCGATACGGTGAATATCATTGTGCCGATGGGCTACCCGGCCAATAATGACAGCTATATTGATGCGGTCAGCCGGGCCGGTCTGACATTATTTCGCGCCGAAAACCTGCGTATTCTGCGTGAGAAAATGGCCTTTGATGACTATCTGTCGCTGCTCGGGCAGTGTGATCTGGGGTATTTTATTTTTGCCCGCCAGCAGGGGATCGGTACGCTCTGTTTGCTGATTCAGGCCGGGGTGCCGTGCGTGCTTAACCGGGAAAACCCGTTCTGGCGTGATATGGTGGCCGAAGATATTCCGGTATTGTTTACTGGTGATGCATTGAATGAGATGGTGATCCGCGAAGCCCGGCGGCAACTGATCGCGGTGGATAAAAACGCCATCACCTTCTTCAGTCCAAACTATATTGCGCTCTGGCATAAGGCGCTGCGCAATGCTGCGGGGATCGCCGGATGAGTCCACTTGAGTTTTGCGGTCTGTTGATCCTCTGGTTGGTGGCAACGCTGTTTATCGCCACGCTGACCTGGTTTGAGTTTCGCCGGGTACGGTTCAATTTTAACGTCTTCTTTTCACTGCTCTTTTTGTTGACGTTTTTCTTTGGCTTCCCGCTCACCAGCATCCTGGTGTTCCGCTTTAACGTCGGCGTAGCGCCGCCGGGCGTGATGATGCAGTCGCTGCTGGCTGCGGCCTGTTTCTACGCGATTTATTATGTGACGTACAAAACCCGGTTGCGGGCGAAAAGCGAGCAGGTATCGCAACGCCCGCTGTTTACCATTAATCGGGTCGAGGCGCATCTGACGTGGATCATGCTGATGGTTATTGCGCTGGTCAGCGTGGGCATCTTCTTCATGCACAACGGATTTTTGCTGTTCCGTCTGCAATCCTATAGCCAGATCTTCTCCAGCGAAGTTTCCGGTGTCGCATTGAAACGCTTCTTTTACTTCTTTATCCCGGCCATGCTGGTGGTCTATTTCCTGCGGCAGAGCGCGCAGGCATGGCTGTTTTTCCTCGCCAGCACGGTCGCATTTGGTTTGTTGACGTACATGATCGTCGGTGGCACGCGCGCCAATATTATTATCGCTTTTGCTATCTTTTTGTTTATCGGCATTATTCGTGGCTGGATCTCGCTATGGATGCTGGCTGCGGCGGGCGTGCTGGGTATTGTCGGGATGTTCTGGCTGGCGCTGAAGCGTTACGGACTTAATGTCAGCGGTGATGAAGCTTTTTACACTTTCTTGTATCTGACGCGCGATACCTTTTCTCCCTGGGAAAATCTGTCTCTGCTGCTGCAAAACTACGACAAGATCGATTTTCAGGGGCTGGCGCCGATTGTGCGCGATTTCTACGTTTTCATCCCTTCCTGGCTGTGGCATGGCCGCCCGAGTATCGTGCTGAACTCGGCGAATTACTTTACCTGGGAAGTGTTGAATAACCACTCCGGGCTGGCTATCTCTCCGACGCTTATTGGATCGCTGGTGGTGATGGGCGGTGTCTGGTTTATCCCCTTCGGTGCGGTGGTGGTGGGTCTTATCATTAAGTGGTTTGACTGGGTATATAAACTTGGCAATCGGGAAACAAACCGCTATAAAGCGGCGATCCTGCATAGTTTCTGCTTTGGCGCTATCTTCAATATGATCGTGCTGGCGCGTGAGGGACTAGATGCTTTTGCTTCCCGCGTGGTGTTCTTCCTCGTCGTTTTCGGTTTCTGCTTGCTGGTGGCGAAATTGCTGTACTGGTTGTTCGACAGCGCTGGCCTGATACGTAATCGCAGTATGCGCGCAGTGAACCCTCTTTCCCAGTTGTAAAAAGGAATAACATGATGGACAAGACGGCAGCGCCGCTGTATGACCTGCGCGGTCTGAAACTCATCGGCTGGCGCGATATGCAGCACGCGCTGGATTACCTCTATGCTGACGGTGAAATCAAACGCGGCACGCTGGTGGCGATGAACGCCGAAAAACTGCTGACCGTGGAAGACGATCCCGTGGTGCGTGCGCTGATCGAGGCGGCAGAGTTTAAATATGCTGACGGTATCAGCGTGGTTCGCTCTCTGCGTAAGAAATTTCCGCAGGCGCAGGTCTCACGCGTTGCTGGCGCCGATCTCTGGGAACATTTAATGATGCGTGCCGGGCAGTCAGCTACGCCTGTATTTCTGGTGGGAGGAAAACCGGAGGTGCTGGCGCAAACTGAGCAGAAACTGCGTGCGCAGTGGCAGGTCAATATCGTGGGTAGCCAGAATGGCTATTTTACGGCGGATCAGCGTGAGGCGCTGTTTGCGCGTATCCGGGACAGCGGTGCGAAAATTGTCACCGTTGCCATGGGATCGCCACGGCAGGAGATTTTTATGCGTGACTGCCGCGCTGTTTACGCCGATGCCTTGTTTATGGGAGTTGGCGGGACGTATGACGTCTTTACCGGACATGTAAAGCGTGCGCCGAAGATCTGGCAGCAACTGGGGCTGGAGTGGCTCTACCGCTTGCTTTCGCAGCCTACGCGGCTCAAGCGTCAGCTCCGCTTACTGCGCTATTTATGTTGGCACTATAGCGGAAAATTCTGACCTTATCAGGCAGCGTTTCACGCTGCCGCTTTCCTTCTGGCTGCTGTTTTATTGTGCATCGGGTCGATTTTTCTTATACATCGTTTGCCATTTCCCGCAATTTAAGAAACCATTTGCTCACTCATTTGCAGTGCCACGGCGTTTTTGCGCCAGCCATTTCCAGGCCGGTGCAGCATGGCCTGTTATGAGTTGAGGAAAAACGCATAACAATAATCCGCGGAGCGGGTAAGAAAGAAGCAAACACAACAGAGGATTTATGGCTGAAAATAAACCGGAGCTTCAGCGCGGTCTGGAGTCTCGTCACATCGAATTGATCGCCCTGGGCGGCACCATCGGCGTAGGGTTGTTTATGGGGGCAGCCAGTACGCTGAAGTGGGCGGGCCCATCAGTATTGCTGGCGTATATCATCGCCGGTCTTTTCGTCTTTTTTATCATGCGTTCAATGGGCGAGATGCTGTTTCTTGAGCCGGTAGCCGGCTCCTTTGCCGTCTACGCGCATCGTTATATGAGCCCCTTCTTTGGCTATCTGACGGCCTGGTCCTACTGGTTTATGTGGATGGCGGTGGGGATCTCGGAAATTACCGCCATTGGCGTCTATATCCAGTTCTGGTTCCCCGAGCTTGCTCAATGGATCCCTGCGCTGATTGCGGTAGCGCTGGTAGCGCTGGCCAACCTTGCGGCCGTACGTCTTTATGGTGAAATTGAATTCTGGTTTGCCATGATTAAAGTCACCACCATCATCGTGATGATTATTGTTGGCCTTGGCGTGATCTTCTTCGGTTTTGGCAACGGCGGTCATTCGATTGGCTTTGGCAATCTGACCGAACATGGTGGCTTCTTTGCCGGTGGCTGGAAAGGCTTCTTAACCGCGCTCTGTATTGTGGTCGCTTCTTACCAGGGCGTTGAGCTTATCGGTATTACTGCCGGTGAAGCCAAAAACCCGCAGGTAACACTGCGTAGCGCGGTCGGTAAAGTGCTGTGGCGTATCCTGATTTTCTATGTGGGCGCCATCTTCGTTATCGTCACCATCTTCCCGTGGAACGAAATCGGCACCAACGGCAGCCCGTTTGTGCTGACGTTTGCCAAAATCGGTATTACCGCAGCGGCAGGTATCATCAACTTTGTGGTGCTGACGGCTGCGCTCTCAGGTTGTAACAGCGGCATGTACAGTTGCGGTCGTATGCTTTATGCGCTGGCGAAGAACCGCCAGTTGCCGTCTGCGGTGGCGAAAGTGTCGAAAAGCGGCGTTCCGGCTGCGGGTGTGACCATCTCTATTATTATTCTGCTGATCGGTTCGTGCCTGAACTACATTATTCCTAACCCGCAGCGCGTGTTTGTTTATGTCTATAGTGCCAGCGTATTGCCGGGTATGGTGCCGTGGTTTGTGATTCTGATTAGTCAGTTGCGTTTTCGTAAAGCGCACAAAGCGGCGATGGTCACGCATCCGTTCCGCTCAATGCTGTTCCCATGGGCGAACTGGCTGACCATGGCGTTCCTGGTGTGCGTGTTGATTGGTATGGGATTCAATGACGATACCCGTATGTCGCTGTTTGTCGGCATTATCTTCCTTGCCGCAGTAACCATGGCGTATAAGGTATTTGGCCTCAGTGGACATGCGGTTACGCGTCAGGTGGGTGAATAAGAGGCAAAATGTGCAAAGCATAACCAAACGCGCATTTTCTTAAAAAAAGCACTAGACAGCCGCGCCCGAAGTCCGTACTATCCACCCCCGCAACGGCGCTACGCGCCCGTAGCTCAGCTGGATAGAGCGCTGCCCTCCGGAGGCAGAGGTCTCAGGTTCGAATCCTGTCGGGCGCGCCATTTAAACCCGGCGCTTGAGCTGCGGTGGTTCGTGATTCGTCACGATACCGCGTGAAAAGATTTACAGTGGTGGCTATAGCTCAGTTGGTAGAGCCCTGGATTGTGATTCCAGTTGTCGTGGGTTCGAGTCCCATTAGCCACCCCATTATTTAGTAGTAAAAGTTTCGTGGAATGCGAAGGTGGCGGAATTGGTAGACGCGCTAGCTTCAGGTGTTAGTGTCCTTACGGACGTGGGGGTTCAAGTCCCCCCCCTCGCACCACAACTTAAATTGAAAAAAATTCAAAAAGCAGTAAAAACGGCGAGTAGCGCAGCTTGGTAGCGCAACTGGTTTGGGACCAGTGGGTCGGAGGTTCGAATCCTCTCTCGCCGACCAATTTTGAACCCCGCGAAAGCGGGGTTTTTTTGTTTTCTGCGTTCCCTTAATCTCCGCTTTTTCTGTCTGTTGGTCATCAACGACAACCCCTTTTCGTACTGTCGCCTGCAGGAGACATCTAATTTATTGAATTTAAATGAATAATATAATTCACCCGGTTAAATGTCGTTCTGCGGCGACAGATTGTGACGGCGAACGTGGTGAAGGGGGAGCAGGATGCCCGGAGAAGGTTGAATTTATTGGCTTATTAAAAGTTTGCGCTGCGTTCCATTTGAGAGTGCAAGACTGGCATGATACGTGCAATAATATCTATGTAGATGCTCATTCCATCTCTTATGCTCGCCTTCTGGCTTCATAAACTCAGGAATGATGCAGAGCCGTTTACGGTGCTTATCGTCCACTGACAGATGTCGCTTCAGCCTCATCAAACACCATGGACATAACGTTGAGTGAAGCACCCATTAGTTGTCAAAGACCTGTTTTAACGCCTGCCTGAGCTTTCCGGCAGGCGTTTTTTTTGGCTGGTCGTCAGGCCGGGGGGTTATTTTGCAGCGTAAGCAGCAGACCATCACGGCGCATGAGCGCTGCCTCTTCCGGCTGATGCATTCGATCGAGACAATCTGCCAGCCAGGCGTAGTCGAACGCATCCGGACGCTGTTTCAACGCCGCGCGGAAAGCCAGACTTGCTTCCTGCCATTCTCCATGTTTCAGCAGCGACTGGCCCAGCGTACTCCACAGCAGCGGGCGATCACCCTGCGTTTTAATCTGCTGGCGCAAAACTTTTTCGAGCTGCTCCGGATTATTAGTTTTCAGCCGCGGGATCACCATCACCAGACGATCGTCATACTGGCGTTTCAGGCCATCAAGAATAATTTCCTGTGCAGTATCGTGATCGTCGCACTCAATCAAGTGCTCGGCGATAGCCACCTGTAGCGTCATCTGCTGACGGATTTTACGGCTCTGGTTTTTCCACCAGCTTTTCAGACCTTCGCTGCCCTGATCCGCGCGCGCCTGATCCATCATGCCAATCCACGCCTGTTGTTGCAGCGCATCGCGATGATCGTCGTCACCGACATCTGCTTTCGCCATCGAAGGGATGATATCCAGCAGGGAAGTCCATGCGCCGGTGCGAATATAGGCCTGTTCAGCCAGGCGCAGCACTTCCGGATGACGCGGGGTGATCTCCAGCAATTTATCCACGCCATGACGGGCTGCATGATTCTCGTTGCGCGCCAGTTGCAGACGTACCCGGGTGATTTCCACCGGGATGGGGTCGTTTTCCGCCAGCTCTGCCGCACGCTCCAGATGCTGGTTGGCACGGGCTTCATCACCGCGTTGCTGCGCCGCTTCGGCCGCCAGCAGGTAATTCACCACGGGTTGCTCGGCGTGATCGGCATTTTTCGACATCAACTTTTCAACTTGCTGGTAGTCGCCTTCCGCCAGCTTGAGCAGCGCTTGCTCCGTTTGTTTACGCGCGCGACGACGCTTGCGACCCACAAACCAGCCACGGGTATGCGCGCCAGTGCGGAAAATACGACGCAGCACCCATTCGAGGGCAAATATCACCACCAACGCCAGCACCAGAATGATCACTAACCCGGTGACGCTGGTTTCAATGTTGTAATTATCGGTTTGGATCAGCACATAACCCTGATGCCCGGTGAGCATGGGGCCGAGCACGATCCCGGCGATCAACAGCGCAAAGAGCAATAATACTTTCAGCATGCTTATTCTCCCTGCGCTGTGGCTGCATTGGCTGGCGCCTGTTCAGACGTCACAGCAGGCTGCGCCAGAAGATTGCGTACGCGAGTTTGCATTAATTTTTCCAGTATTGGCTGGCTTTGCAGCGATTCCGGTAAATTCATGGCGATTGTTTTCTGGCTCAGCTTATCCACTTCCTCGAGGAAGGATTTGGTGGCCGCATCGTCGGTGTCGTAGTACGCGCGTACCCAGGTAGAAACGTTATCCAGCGCCTGTCTGTAGGTCTCTTCCTGATGACGCGGAACGGCTTGTGCGGCGACGAGCAGACGTGAACGGATGTTTTCACGCAGGTAGATATCCTGATTCGGCGCGAGCAGCGGTACTGCCGTTTCATCGCGGCGGCGGATAGTGATAAAACTGTCCATAAAGTTCTGCCAGCTTTTTTGCAGATTGACGCGCCATTCGCTGATCGAGCCGGAGAGTTCGCTGCTATCGTTATCCATCGGTGAATCGTCATCGTTATTATCCGCAAGGCGCAGATTATCGATTTGATTCGAAAGCTGGTTCAGATTGAGGATAATGCCGTCGTAATCCACCTGTGTGATTGCCGACAGACTGCCGATATCGTCAGTGATGGCGCGACGTGCAGTAATCAGGCTTGGATCGTTCATCTCAGCCAGGCTGGCGTCAGCGCTCTTCAACAGCGCGGCAGCGGTGGTGACATCCTGATCGCTCCACAGTTTGCGGCCCGCCAGTTTCACCAGGAAATCGGCCTGCGCCAGTTGCCAGGTTTTAGCATCAGAACCAGAGATGGTTGCCACTTTCTGCTGCACTTCATTAAGCTGCTTCGCCAGGACGTCGTTCTGACGTTTGGCGGCATCAAGCTGGTCTGCTTGTTGTTTAATCACACCTTCCAGCTCTGCGCGTTGCTTATCCTGCGATTGCTGTAAGGCGATAACCTGGTTGGCGATCTCGCCATTATTGCTATGCAGTGTTGCCACTTGCTGTTTTACCCAGCCATAAAGCCCCGCACCCGACGCCAGCGCAATAGCGATGGCGATCGCGCTGAGCGCAAGGCTTGTCCTGTTAGCGCGTCTATTCTTCTCTGCTTTCTCCGGCGGCGGCGTTGCGCCGTCAGCCGCTTTGGTCTCTTCGACCACGGCGGAGGAGTTTTTTTGTTCCGTCATTATGGCTTCCCATTATGAGAGTTATTGTAATGCGCGAAGTAGCGCATCGTTGTCGGCATTGTCAGCGACCCGAATATCCTGCCAGCCCAATTCCCGGGCGAGGTGCGCCAGACGCTCGCTCGCCACAACCAGGCGACAGTGAAGTAGCCAGTTTTCCCGATACCAGTGGGGAATAAGTGAAAACAATTGCTGCATCATTTCGCCGCTGGTGATCACCAGTGTCGTTACGCCACGCGTATGCCAGCGCATTGCTTCTTCAGCACCGTCATAAAATATTGCACTGCGTTGATAACATTCGCAAAACTCAACTTCGGCACCACGCGCCGCCAGCGTCTCTGCCAGCACTTCGCGCCCGCCGTTACCCCGTAAGATTAGTGCATTCTTACCCTGAACACTTTGTAATTCAGGTAATTGTAGCAACACTTCACTGATTTCCCGATCGTGCGGATAGCGCACCTCAATGCCGCTGACGGTATGTAATGCCAGCGCAGTAGTGCGACCGATAGCGAAATAGTGAGGTTGAGGCGGAAAGCGCAAACCAAGCTGCTGTAAGTGGGCGTGAGCGAATGTTACCGCATGCTGCGACAGGGCAAAAACCATATCGTCTGCGGTTAAAGCGGAGAGCCGCGCGGGTAATGAAGCGAGCTCGCGGCCTGGCGTAAATTCGATTAACGGAAAGCTCCAGGCCACCAGCCCCAATGTGCGCAACCGGCTGACTAATTCTTCTCCGGCTGGAGATGGGCGAGTGACCAGAATGCTCATACAGGTGCGTCTCCGTTATAAACCTCATCCAGAATGGCGCGGGCGCCATTCGCCAGTAGCTCTTCTGCCAGCGAGATCCCCAGTTGTTCCGCATCTTCCTGTTTGCCACGGCGTTCACCGCGTACCTGGATTGAACCGTCTGGCGAACCCACCAGCCCACGCAGCCAGATCTCGCCGTTGATAAGTTCAGCATAGCTGCCAATAGGCACCTGGCATCCACCTTCAAGACGGGTATTCATCGCCCGCTCGGCTTTAACGCGCACGGCGGTATCCTGGTGATTCAGCGGTTCGAGCAGCATACGCGTGCGCGCGTCATTGAGGCGGCATTCTACGCCGACCGCGCCCTGACCGACTGCCGGTAGCGAGGTTTCCGGCGGCAGCGCTATGCGTACGCGTGAAGCCAGGCCGAGGCGGTTAAGGCCTGCTACAGCGAGGATAATAGCGTCATATTCACCGTTATCCAGCTTGCTCAGACGGGTGCCGACGTTTCCGCGCAGGGAACGGATCACCAGATCTGGACGGCGCTCCGCCAGTTGGCACTGACGGCGTAAACTGGAAGTGCCAACAATGCTGCCGTGCGGCATTTCGTCCAGAGAGGCATAACGGTTTGACACAAACGCATCGCGCGGATCGTCGCGCTCACAAATGGTCACCAGGCCAAGCCCTTCGGGGAAATCCACTGGCACATCTTTCATTGAATGCACCGCGATATCGGCGCGGTTTTCAAGCAGTGCCAGCTCAAGTTCTTTCACAAACAACCCCTTGCCGCCCACTTTCGCTAGTGGCGTATCAAGGATCACATCGCCGCGGGTTACCATCGGCACCAGTTCTACAGTCAGCCCCGGATGGCTCGCTTCAAGGCGTTCCTTAACGTATTGTGCTTGCCAGAGCGCAAGGGGGCTTTGCCGTGTGGCAATTCTTAAAACATTGTCTAACATGCTTGTTACCGTCATTATCGTCCGTTGACCATCCTAACATTGTTGCATTAGGGTGTCAGTGTCCGCGGTGGATTGCCGGGGAAAGAGAAAGCTTCATCCCGCAATACAGGTGCAGCGCGGGCCGTAATTAAGAATTTACAGAGTGCGTTTGATGCTACACTGGTTTGTACTGCATCTTTCTTTACGGTCAATGAGCAAGGTGTTAAATTGATCACGTTTTAGACCATTTTTTCGTCGCTACCCCTATAAAGACAAGGGCGAAAAATGGCAACGGCGACTTTGAATTTTCTGTAAACATCAGGCGATATGTCTTGTACCTCTATATTGAGACTCTGAAACAGAGACTGGATGCCATCAATCAACTGCGTGTGGAACGCGCGCTTGCTGCCATGGGGCCTGCTTTTCAGCAGGTCTACAGTCTGCTGCCGACATTACTGCACTACCATCATCCGCTGATGCCGGGTTACCTTGAGGGTAACGTTCCGCAAGGCATTTGCCTTTACACGCCTGATGAAAACCAACTTCACTATCTGAACGAACTCGAACTGCACCGTGGTTTGCCGCCGCAGGAATCGCCAAAAGGTGAATTACCGATCACCGGTGTTTACTCTATGGGTAGCACGTCATCCGTTGGGCAAAGTTGCTCTTCGGATCTGGACATCTGGGTATGCCATCAATCCTGGCTCGATAACGAAGAGCGTCAACTGTTGCAGCGTAAATGCAGCCTGCTCGAAAGTTGGGCTGCATCGCTGGGTGTTGAAGTGAGCTTTTTCCTGATTGATGAAAACCGTTTCCGCCATAACGAAAGCGGCAGTCTCGGCGGCGAGGATTGCGGCTCGACGCAGCATATATTGTTGCTTGACGAATTTTACCGCACCGCAGTGCGTCTCGCCGGGAAACGTATTCTTTGGAATATGGTGCCGGGCGATGAAGAAGAGCATTACGACGACTACGTAATGACGCTCTATGCGCAGGGTGTGCTGACGCCAAATGAGTGGCTGGATCTCGGCGGCTTAAGTTCCCTTTCGGCGGAAGAGTACTTCGGTGCCAGCCTTTGGCAGCTTTATAAAAGTATCGATTCCCCGTACAAAGCAGTGTTGAAAACCCTGCTGCTGGAAGCTTATTCCTGGGAATATCCCAACACGCGCCTGCTGGCGAAAGATATTAAACAGCGTCTGCATGATGGCGAGATCGTCTCCTTCGGTCTTGATCACTACTGCATGATGCTGGAACGCGTAACGCAATATCTGGTTGCCATCGAAGACACCACCCGTCTCGATCTGGCGCGTCGATGTTTCTACTTAAAAGTGTGCGAGAAGCTCAGCCGTGAACGCGCCTGCGTCGGCTGGCGTCGTGAAGTGATCGCACAATTGGTGAAAGAGTGGGGTTGGGACGATGCGCGCGTGGTCATGCTGGATAACCGCGCCAACTGGAAAATCGATCAGGTACGCGAAGCGCACAATGAACTGCTCGACGCGATGATGCAGAGCTACCGCAATCTGATCCGTTTCGCCCGGCGTAATAATCTGAGCGTTTCCGCCAGCCCGCAGGATATCGGGGTGTTGACCCGTAAACTGTATGCCGCCTTTGAGGCGTTGCCGGGCAAAGTAACGCTTGTGAACCCACAGATTTCACCGGATCTCTCCGAACCCAATTTAACCTTTATTCATGTTCCGCCAGGCCGCGCCAACCGCACTGGCTGGTATCTGTACAATCGTGCGCCGAACATGGACTCTATCGTCAGCCATCAGCCGCTGGAATATAACCGTTATCTGAATAAGCTGGTGGCCTGGGCTTGGTTTAACGGGCTGCTGACCTCGCGCACACATCTGTTTATTAAAGGCAATGATGTGGTCGATCTGGCGAAATTGCAGGAGATGGTAGCGGATGTATCGCATCACTTCCCGCTGCGCCTGCCTGCGCCGGCCCCGAAAGCGCTCTATAGCCCGTGCGAAATCCGTCACCTGGCGATTATCGTCAACCTGGAGTACGACCCGACTGCGGCGTTCCGTAACCAAGTGGTGCATTTCGACTTCCGTAAGCTTGATGTCTTCAGCTTCGGCGAGCAGCAAAACTGCCTCGTCGGAAGCGTGGATCTGCTCTACCGTAATTCGTGGAATGAGGTGCGTACTCTGCATTTCAACGGTGAGCAGGCGATGATTGAAGCGCTGAAAACGATTCTCGGCAAAATGCATCAGGATGCTGCACCGCCGGATAGCGTTGAAGTGTTCTGCTACAGCCAGCATCTGCGCGGCCTGATTCGAACCCGCGTCCAGCAGCTGGTTTCTGAGTGTATTGAGCTGCGTCTTTCCAGTACGCGCCAGGAAACTGGACGCTTTAAAGCATTGCGCGTGGCGGGCCAGACCTGGGGACTGTTCTTTGAACGCCTGAATGTGTCGGTACAGAAGCTGGAAAACGCGATCGAGTTTTACGGTGCGATTTCGCATAACAAACTGCATGGCCTTTCCGTGCAGGTTGAAACCAATCACGTCGAATTACCGGCGGTGGTGGATGGTTTTGCCAGCGAAGGGATTATTCAGTTCTTTTTTGAAGAGACCGGCGAAGAAGGCTTTAACATCTATATTCTGGATGAGAGCAACCGCGCGGAAGTTTATCACCACTGTGAAGGCAGCAAAGAGGAGCTGGTGCGGGATGTAAGCCGTTTCTACTCGTCATCACATGACCGCTTCACTTACGGCTCCAGCTTTATTAACTTCAACTTGCCGCAGTTCTATCAAATTGTGAATACGGAAGGGCGTGCGCAGGTGATCCCGTTCCGCAATCAGACAATCAGCACCGCAACGCCGGCGAATCAGGACAACGATGCGCCGCTGTTGCAGCAATATTTCTCGTAATGTGTGCCGGATAAATCATTAACATCTTATCCGGCGCGTAATATTAACGAAAAGTCACCGTTTCGCCCGCTTGCTGTGTGGCTGCCTGTTCCAGCAGATCCCAGAAGGTTTCGCCGCTGCGATCGCAAACCCAGTCGTCACCCTTGAGATCGAAATGGTAGCCGCCTTGTTTGGTTGCCAGCCACACCTGGTGCAGTGGCTCCTGACGGTTGATGATGATTTTGCTGCCATTTTCAAAGCTGATGGTTAAGACGCCTCCGTTGGTTTCGCAGTCGATGTCGCTGTCACCATCCCAGTCATCAAGGCGTTCTTCGATGGTGAGCCACAGACTGTCGGCGAGGCGATGAAATTCACTGTCGTTCATTCTGCTTTCCTGTTTTTTATGATGGCAGCAGTATAACGCGAAATATTTCCCGATGCCCTAAACCAGCAAACTCTTGCTTTTGTGTCTTCTCCTGCGATGATAGAAAGCAGAAAGAACGAACTTACAGGCAACTCATAATGAAAGATGTGTTTCGCGCGATGGCCGTATTGCTGACTCTGTTCAGCCTGACGGGGTGTGGTCTGAAAGGGCCGCTCTATTTTCCTCCTGCGGATAAAAATGCGCCGCCGCCAACCAAAACGCAAACCAGCACGATCCAGCCGAGCACGCCGAATAGCAACGATCGTGGTGACGACGGCTCTCCGAGCCAGGTGAATTACTGACGCTACCGTTCTGTATCCGCGCAACTGGAGTAGATGATGCAGTTCTCAAAAATGCATGGCCTTGGCAACGATTTTATGGTCGTCGACGCGGTAACGCAGAATGTCTTTTTCTCACCGGAGCTGATCCGTCGTCTGGCGGATCGCCACCTTGGCGTTGGATTTGATCAACTGCTGGTGGTTGAGCCTCCCTACGATCCCGAACTCGATTTCCACTACCGTATTTTCAATGCCGACGGCAGTGAAGTGTCGCAGTGCGGTAACGGCGCGCGCTGTTTCGCCCGCTTTGTTCGCCTGAAAGGGTTAACCAATAAACGTGATATTCGCGTCAGTACGGCGAACGGTCGTATGGTGTTGAGCGTAACGGAAGACGAACTGGTACGCGTCAATATGGGCGAGCCAAACTTTGAACCGTCGCAGGTGCCATTCCGCGCTAACAAAGCTGAAAAGACCTATATTATGCGGGCCGCGGAGCAAACCATACTGTGCGGCGTTGTTTCGATGGGGAATCCGCACTGTGTGATTCAGGTTGATGACGTGGACACCGCGCCGGTAGAAACGCTGGGGCCGGTGATGGAGAGCCACGAGCGTTTTTCTGAGCGCGCCAATATCGGTTTTATGCAGGTCGTCTCACGGGATCACATCCGACTGCGTGTCTTTGAACGTGGTGCAGGTGAAACTCAGGCGTGCGGTAGCGGCGCTTGTGCGGCTGTCGCGGTCGGCATTCAACAGGATTTACTGGTCGAAAATGTTCGCGTTGAATTACCGGGCGGTCGGCTTGATATCGCGTGGAAAGGACCGGGTCAACCGTTGTTTATGACTGGCCCGGCGGTACATGTCTATGACGGGTTTATTCATCTATGAAGCATATAGGAGAAGAGCAGCAGGGAACGTTGGCCGAACTGGATGACCAGGCGGTGGCGGATTATCTGCTGCACCATCCTGAATTCTTTATCCGCAATGCGCGGCTGGTCGAGCAAATGCGCGTGCCGCACCCGGTGCGCGGTATGGTTTCTCTCGTCGAATGGCACATGGCGCGCTCGCGTAATCACATCAATGTGCTGGAAGAGAACATGACCTTGTTGATGGAACAGGCGAGCGCAAACGAAGGGTTATTCTATCGTTTGCTGCGCCTGCAAAGTCGGCTGGCATCCGCCGGCAGCCTTGAAGAAATGCTTAACCGTTTCCATCGCTGGGCGCGCGATCTGGGGCTGGCGGGTGCAACTATCCGCTTGTTTCCCGATCGCTGGCGTCTGGGCGCGCCTTCGCGCTACACCCACCTTGCGCTCTCCCGGCAGGCGTTCGAATCGTTGCGCATTCAACGCTTAGGCCAGCAGCACCACTATCTCGGCTCATTAAACGGGCCGGAGCTACTGCTGCTATTGCCGGAAGCGAAAGCAATTGGCTCCGTGGCTATGTCCTTAATGGGGCCGGACGGTTCCCTTGGCGTGGTGCTGTTCAGCAGCCGTGATGTTCACCATTACCAGCAAAGTCAGGGTACCCAGCTTTTAGATGAGATAGCGCAGATGCTGCCGGATCTTCTGGAACGCTGGATCGAGCGCGTATGAGCAATTCGCCGCTGTTACATGCCGTCAGCAAATTCCTGCGCTACCTTGGTGTTGAACGTCAACTCAGCCCCATTACGCTACTTAATTATCAGCGTCAGCTTGATGCCATCATTGCTTTGACCGGTGAAACCGGCCTGAAAAGCTGGCAACAATGTGATGCTGCAATGGTGCGCACAATTGCCGTTCGCAGCCGACGAAAAGGGCTCGGCCCGGCAAGCCTGGCGCTACGGCTTTCGGCGCTGCGCAGTTTCTTTGACTGGATGGTCAGCCAGGGCGAGCTGCCGGCAAACCCGGCAAAGGGTATTTCTGCACCGAAAGCGCCGCGCCATTTGCCGAAGAATATTGACGTTGATGATGTGAACCGGCTGCTGGATATCGAGCTTAACGATCCGCTGGCAGTGCGAGATCGGGCCATGCTGGAAGTGATGTACGGCGCCGGTCTGCGTCTTTCGGAGTTGGTGAATCTGGATATTAAACATCTGGATCTGGAAAGCGGCGAGGTGTGGGTAATGGGCAAGGGCAGCAAAGAGCGCCGCTTGCCTATTGGTCGCAGTGCGGTGACCTGGATCGAGCACTGGCTTGACCTGCGTGGGCTGTTTGGCGCGGAAGAGGATGCACTGTTTTTATCGAAGCTGGGGAAACGAATTTCGGCGCGTAATGTGCAAAAACGTTTTGCCGAGTGGGGTATCCGCCAGGGGCTCCACAGTCACGTAAATCCGCATAAACTGCGGCACTCATTCGCCACACACATGCTTGAATCGAGCGGCGATCTGCGCGGGGTGCAGGAATTGCTCGGTCACGCCAATCTTTCAACGACACAAATCTATACCCATCTTGATTTTCAACACCTTGCATCGGTGTACGACGCCGCGCACCCGCGCGCCAAACGGGGGAAATAATGCGTTTTTACCGCCCATTGGGTCAGATCTCCGCGATCACTTTTGACCTGGACGATACCCTTTACGACAACCGGCTGGTGATCCAGCGCACCGAACAGAAAGCGCTGGCATTTGTGCAACGCTATCATCCGGCGCTGAACGGCCTGGAAAATGAAGAATTCAAGCGTCTGCGCTGGTCGCTGCGGGAAACCGAGCCGGAGATCTACCACGACGTTACCGAATGGCGGCGACGCGCTGTTGAACAGGCGATGCTGAACGCCGGGCTGACAATCGAGGAAGCCGCCGTGGGCGCACAGGCCTCGATGGTTAACTTTGCCAAATGGCGCAGCCGCATTAATGTGCCGCAGGAAACCCACGACACGCTGAAGAGACTGGCAACGAAGTGGCCGCTGGTGGCGATCACCAACGGTAACGCGCAGCCGGAACTGTTCGGGCTGGGCGATTACTTTGAATTTGTGCTGCGCGCCGGGCCGGACGGGCGTTCAAAACCGTTCAGCGACATGTATCATCTGGCCGCAGATCGTCTCGGTGTGGCGGTAGAGGATATTTTGCATGTTGGTGACGATTTGACCACAGATGTTGCGGGCGCGATCCGTTGCGGCATGCAGGCATGCTGGATCAAACCGGAAGGCGCCGATCTGCTACAGGCGACCAACAGCCGTTTGTTACCGCATATGGAAATTTCGCGGTTGGCATCCCTCACGACGCTGATATAATCACCAATTGTTCTGTATAAAATACCAGGGTTTTTGGCGGATGGCGCTACGCTTATCCGCTCTACGGTAACGTAGGCCCGGTAAGCGAAGCGCCATCGGGCGTTTCGTTCAATTCCTGACGACTACGCGACGGTACCTATGGACGTTTCTTATCTGCTCGACAGCCTCAATGACAAACAGCGCGACGCCGTAGCCGCAGAGCGCAGCAATATGCTGGTGCTGGCCGGGGCGGGGAGCGGTAAGACGCGTGTGCTGGTACACCGTATCGCCTGGCTAATGACCGTGGAGAACTGCTCGCCATACTCAATCATGGCGGTCACTTTTACCAATAAAGCGGCGGCGGAAATGCGCCATCGCATCGGCCAGTTGATGGGCACCTCGCAGGGCGGAATGTGGGTGGGCACGTTCCACGGGCTGGCGCACCGCTTGCTGCGCGCGCACCACATGGACGCTAATCTGCCGCAGGATTTCCAGATCCTCGACAGCGAAGATCAGCTCCGGCTACTGAAACGACTGATCAAAGCGATGAATCTGGATGAGAAGCAGTGGCCGCCGCGTCAGGCGATGTGGTATATCAACGGCCAGAAAGATGAGGGCATCCGTCCGCATCATATCCAGAGTTTCGGTAACCCGGTTGAGCAGACCTGGCAGAAAGTTTATCAGGCTTACCAGGAAGCCTGCGATCGAGCCGGGCTGGTGGATTTTGCCGAGCTGCTGCTGCGCGCCCATGAGTTGTGGCTGAACAAACCGCATATTTTGCAGCACTATCGTGAACGCTTTACCAATATCCTGGTGGACGAATTTCAGGATACCAACAACATTCAGTACGCATGGATCCGCCTGCTGGCGGGAGACACCGGCAAAGTGATGATCGTCGGCGACGATGATCAGTCCATTTACGGCTGGCGCGGCGCCCAGGTGGAAAACATCCAGCGCTTCCTGAAAGATTTCCCTGGCGCGCAGACTATTCGCCTGGAGCAGAACTACCGCTCCACCAGTAATATCCTTAGCGCCGCTAACGCCCTGATTGAGAATAACAATGGGCGTCTGGGGAAAAAGTTGTGGACCGACGGCGTCGATGGCGAGCCGATTTCACTCTATTGCGCATTCAATGAGCTGGACGAAGCGCGCTTTGTCGTAAACCGTATAAAAGCCTGGCAGGACAATGGCGGGCAACTGACGCAGTGCGCCATTCTCTATCGCAGCAACGCCCAGTCGCGCGTGCTGGAAGAGGCTCTATTGCAGGCCAGTATGCCGTACCGCATTTATGGCGGTATGCGATTCTTTGAACGTCAGGAGATCAAAGATGCTCTCTCCTATCTGCGTTTGATCGCCAACCGCAATGATGATGCCGCGTTTGAGCGCGTAGTGAATACGCCGACGCGCGGCATTGGTGATCGCACGTTGGATGTTGTGCGCCAGACGTCCCGCGATCGCCAGTTGACGCTGTGGCAGGCGACGCGCGAGCTGTTACAGGAAAAAGCGCTGGCGGGCCGTGCCGCAAGCGCCCTGCAACGCTTCCTGGAACTGATTGACGCGCTGGCCCAGGAAACGGCTGATATGCCGCTGCATGTGCAAACCGACCGGGTGGTGAACGACTCAGGTCTGCGCATGATGTACGAGCAGGAGAAGGGCGAGAAAGGCCAGACGCGTATTGAGAACTTAGAGGAGCTGGTCACCGCTACGCGGCAATTCAGCTACAACGAAGAAGATGAAGATTTGATGCCGCTGCAGGCATTTCTCTCCCATGCCGCGCTGGAGGCGGGCGAAGGGCAGGCGGATAGCTGGCAGGATGCGGTGCAGCTTATGACGCTGCATTCGGCAAAAGGTCTGGAATTCCCGCAGGTCTTTATCGTTGGCATGGAAGAGGGTATGTTTCCGAGCCAGATGTCGCTCGATGAGGGCGGACGTCTGGAAGAGGAGCGCCGCCTGGCGTATGTCGGCGTGACGCGCGCAATGCAGAAACTGACCTTAACCTACGCTGAAACACGTCGTCTGTATGGAAAAGAGGTTTATCACCGTCCTTCACGCTTTATCGGCGAGCTGCCGGAAGAGTGTGTGGAAGAGGTGCGTTTACGCGCCAGCATCAGCCGCCCGGTCAGCCATCAGCGCATGGGAACGCCAGCCGCACAGAGCGATACCGGCTATAAACTTGGTCAGCGCGTGCGCCATGCGAAGTTTGGCGAAGGTACGGTAGTGAACATGGAAGGCAGCGGCGAACATAGCCGTTTGCAGGTGGCTTTCCAGGGGCAGGGTATTAAATGGCTGGTGGCCGCCTATGCGAAGCTGGAAACCGTCTAACATTCAGAAAAATATCATTATTTTGTAATAATCTGCTAGCTTTATACGCTGAGGGGCAAATATTGCTCTTTCGCGTTTCGTTGCGTGTTGACGCCTTCTGAGCGCTGGCGTAACATGCGCGCACGAACACGCTAAGAGGACATTCGCCTTGGACACACCCAGTAGATACTGGCTCAATCTCCTGTTCCACAGGAACGACTCCTAAGGCTATTTTCTCATGCTGATAGCCTTAGAGGTTGTCAGCGACCTGCATGTTTTCCCGTCGCGCTGAGTCTGGCTGTTGAATGGTCTGAAACCCAATTCGTTTCTTGTGTGCCCACCGAACTGTCCGATATTTTTTGCACTGGGAGTCCCGGCCATGCTGAGCGCATTTCAACTGGAAAACAATCGCTTAACCCGTCTTGAGGCTGACGAAATCAAACACCTCGCCAGCTCGGTTTGGGTTGATTTGGTCGAGCCGGACGAAGACGAACGAACCCGTGTGCAAACGGAATTGGGTCAGAACCTGGCCACCCGCCCTGAACTGGAAGACATCGAAGCCTCCGCGCGTTTTTTCGAGGACGAAGATGGGCTGCACATCCACTCCTTTTTCTTTTTTGAAGATGCTGAAGATCACGCCGGTAACTCAACGGTGGCATTCACCATTCGCGAAGGTCGCTTGTTCACGCTGCGTGAGCGCGAATTACCCGCGTTTCGACTCTATCGTATGCGCGCCCGCAGCCAGGAAATGGTTGATGGCAACGCCTATGAACTGCTGCTGGATCTGTTCGAAACCAAAATCGAACAGCTGGCGGATGAGATCGAAAACATCTACAGCGACCTGGAAAAGCTGAGCCGCGTCATTATGGAAGGCCAGCAGGGCGATGAATATGACGATGCGCTTTCAACGCTGGCGGAGCAGGAAGATATCGGCTGGAAGGTGCGCCTGTGTCTGATGGATACCCAGCGTGCGCTGAACTTCCTGGTGCGCAAGGCGCGTTTACCGGCTGGTCAACTGGAGCAGGCGCGCGAGATCCTGCGCGATATCGAATCTCTGCTGCCGCACAATGAATCCCTGTTCCAGAAGGTGAACTTCCTGATGCAGGCGGCGATGGGGTTCATCAATATCGAGCAGAACCGCATCATCAAGATCTTCTCGGTCGTTTCCGTGGTGTTCCTGCCGCCGACGCTGGTGGCATCCAGCTACGGGATGAACTTTGAATTTATGCCCGAGCTGCACTGGAGCTTCGGCTACCCTGGCGCGATTATCTTTATGATCCTCGCCGGGCTGGCGCCGTATCTCTACTTCAAGCGCCGCAACTGGCTATAAGACAATGGGCGGCGCTGCCGCCCTTTTTCATTTTGATTGGACTGCGCGCCGCTTCAGCATGTGGGAAAGAGGCGGCACAAACTTTTCATCATACGTTTTTGCGTAAACCACGCTGTGTATATACCGCGTCCATAATAAAAATCGCCAGAGCCAGCCAGATAAAACCAAAGGTCACCATCTTATCCGGCCCTGGATGCTCGCCATAGAAAGCAACGGCCAGCAGGAACATCAGCGTCGGGCCGATGTACTGGAAAAACCCCAGCGTCGATAAACGCAAACGCATTGCCGCGCCGGTAAAGCACAGTAGAGGAATCGTCGTAACCACACCGGCGGCCATCAACAACAAGTTCAGCGACAGGCTGTTTTGCCCCATATGGCTGGTTGGGCTATCCGTGATGCCAAATAGCCACACCGCCGCAACCGGCAGTAACCACAGTGTTTCTACCAGCATGCCGGTTTGCGCATCGACAGCAATTTTTTTGCGCAGCAGGCCGTAAAAAGCAAAACTAAATGCCAGACCGAGCGCAATGATCGGCAGCGAGCCAAACGTCCACAGTTGCACCAGCACGCCGACGGCAGCCAGTAGTACCGCCAGCCACTGCATACGACGGAAACGCTCGCCCAAAAACAGCATCCCCAGCAGAATATTCACCAGTGGGTTAATAAAGTAACCCAGGCTGGCTTCCAGCATATGGTTGTGGTTCACCGCCCAGATAAACAGTAGCCAATTGCCGCCAACCAACACGGCGGAGATAGCCAGCAGCAGGATCTTGTGCGGCGTTTTCAGCAGTGCTTTTACGTTGCTCCACTGACGGCTGACGCTGATCAACGCCAGCATAAAGAAGAAGGACCAGATGACACGGTGAGTGAGAATTTCGTCAGCCGGTACGTACCAAATCACTTTGAAATAGGCCGGGGCAACCCCCCAAATGAAATAAGCGGCCAGGGCGAGTAGCACACCCTGCCGCGTCTGTTTTGTATCCATCGGGAAAACTCTTTACTGAAAAGTAACCGTATGTTACCCGATTTTTACAACAGCCTCACCCCACCATATAGGTAGCCGTCGCGCTGGCGATATGCAGTTGATCTTCGTTATGCAACTCTACGCGGGCGACGGCGACTTTATTGCCCGCGCGCAGCAAACTGCTGCTGGCGGTGAAGCGCGTGCCGCGCCCTGGCCGCAGGTAATCGACGCGTAAATCAATAGTGCCCATGCGCGACAAACGCTGGCGCAGCTCCTCTTCGCTGATAGTGTCATGGCGGGTTAAGGTGCTGCCAACGCAGACCAGACCTGCGGCGACATCCAGCGCTGAAGCGATTACGCCGCCATGTAAAATGCTTTGCGCCCAGTTGCCCACCATCATTGGCTGATTAGTAAATTTCAACTCCGCATACTCTTTTTCATAACGTTCCAGCTCAAGACCTAACGCACGGTTAAACGGCATGTGATAGACAAAAATCTCGCCCACCAGCTTAAGGGTTTGATCGGCTGTGAGAACGGCTGACATAGCAATCTGATCCGATGTGTTAATGTGATGTTGATTTTATGCCTGTTATTTGTTGATTTCCAGTTTAAGAACCGATACCTGCGCAGTGACTCTATAAATATGTAGAATACTTGCGGGGAACTTATTCAATTCAACAATATGATTCGGGAGCATAAAACCGATGCGGACCTCTCTGGGTTGGTTTTTCGCAGTGCTTGCACTGCCTTTTATGGCATACGCACAAGAAGCTACGGTAAAGGAAGTTCATGATGCCCCCGCCGTGCGCGGCAGTATCATCGCCAATTTATTGCAGGATCACGATAATCCTTTCACGCTTTATCCTTATGAAACCAACTACGTGATCTATACCGATACCAGCGATCTGAACAAAGATGCGATTCGCTCCTATAACTGGTCTGATAATGCGCGCAAGGACGAAGTGAAGTTTCAGCTCAGCCTGGCGTTTCCGCTGTGGCGCGGGATTCTGGGTCCTAATTCTGTTTTTGGCGCTTCCTATACGCAGAAGTCCTGGTGGCAGCTCTCCAATAGCGCCGAGTCATCGCCGTTCCGCGAAACCAACTACGAGCCGCAGCTTTTCCTTGGTTTTGCCACCGATTATGAGTTTGCTGGCTGGACGTTACGCGATGTGGAGATGGGTTATAACCACGATTCAAACGGCCGCTCCGACCCGACGTCGCGTAGTTGGAACCGCATCTACACCCGCCTGATGGCGCAAAACGGCAACTGGATGGTTGAAGTGAAGCCCTGGTATGTGGTGGGTTCCACCGACGATAACCCGGACATCACCAAATACATGGGCTATTACCAGTTGAAGATTGGTTATCAACTGGGCGAGGTAATCCTCAGCGCCAAAGGGCAGTACAACTGGAATACCGGCTACGGCGGTGCGGAAATCGGCATCAGCTATCCGATAACCCGACATGTCCGGTTCTACACCCAGGTTTACAGTGGCTACGGCGAATCATTGATTGACTATAATTTCAATCAAACTCGTATTGGTGTGGGCGTAATGCTTAACGATCTGTTTTAAGCATTGCAGTTTCTGTCGCAGGCGCTGAAAATAGCGCCTGTTTTTATTTCAGGCGAATGGGGTCATTGTGGCGCAGGCGGAAGTGTTGAATCAGGAATCGCTGGCTAAGCAGGTCTTGCAGGAGACCTTCGGCTACCAGCAATTCCGCCCGGGCCAGCAGGATATTATCAATACCGTACTGAGCGGCCGCGACTGTATGGTGGTGATGCCGACGGGCGGCGGTAAATCCCTGTGTTACCAAATTCCGGCGCTGGTGCTGCAGGGACTGACGGTGGTGGTTTCGCCGCTGATCTCACTAATGAAAGATCAGGTCGACCAGCTACTTGCCAACGGCGTTGCGGCGGCGTGTCTGAACTCTACCCAAAGCCGTGAGCAGCAGTTTGAAGTGATTAACGGCTGTCGCAACGGCCAGAACCGTCTGCTTTATATCGCGCCTGAGCGCCTGATGCTCGACAACTTCCTTGACCAGTTGCGTCAGTGGAATCCGGTACTGTTGGCCGTTGACGAAGCGCACTGTATTTCCCAGTGGGGTCACGATTTCCGCCCAGAATACGCCGCGCTTGGCCACCTGCGTCAGATGCTGCCGTCCGTGCCTTTTATGGCGCTGACCGCGACGGCTGATGACACCACGCGGCGCGATATCGAACGTCTGCTGGGCTTAAACGATCCGCTGATTCAGGTCAGCAGCTTCGACCGCCCAAATATTCGCTACATGCTGATGGAAAAGTTTAAGCCGCTCGATCAGCTGCTGCGTTATGTGCAGGAGCAGCGCGGCAAGTGCGGCATCATTTATTGCAATAGCCGGGCGAAGGTTGAAGACACCGCCGAGCGTCTGCAAAGCCGTGGTTTCAGCGCGGCGGCATATCATGCCGGGCTGGATAATGAACGGCGTGCGCGGGTGCAGGAGCAGTTCCAGCGCGACGATTTACAAATCGTGGTGGCGACCGTGGCGTTCGGCATGGGCATTAACAAGCCCAACGTACGTTTCGTGGTGCATTTCGACATCCCGCGCAATATCGAATCCTATTATCAGGAAACTGGCCGTGCCGGGCGTGATGGCCTGCCTGCGGAAGCGATGCTGTTCTACGATCCGGCGGATATGGCGTGGCTGCGCCGTTGTCTGGAAGAGAAACCGGCCGGGCCATTGCAGGATATTGAGCGGCACAAGCTCAATGCGATGGGCGCATTTGCTGAAGCGCAAACCTGCCGTCGTCTGGTGCTGCTCAACTATTTCGGCGAAGGACGACAGGAGCCCTGCGGCAACTGCGACATTTGCCTCGATCCGCCGCGCCAGTACGATGGTTTGCAGGACGCGCAAAAAGCGTTATCGGCCATCTATCGCGTCAATCAGCGTTTCGGTATGGGTTATGTGGTGGAAGTGTTGCGAGGCGCGAACAATCAGCGCATCCGCGAATTCGGTCACGATAAATTACCGGTGTATGGCATTGGCCGCGAGCAGAGCCATGAACACTGGGTAAGCGTTATCCGCCAGCTTATCCATATGGGATTTGCTACCCAGAATATTGCTCAGCATTCTGCGCTTCAGTTAACGGAAGCGGCGCGTCCGCTGCTGCGTGGTGAAGTCCCGCTGATGCTGGCGGTGCCGCGAATGGTGGCGCTGAAGCCAAAAGTGATGCAGAAAGCCGCCGTCGGCAATTACGATCGCAAGCTGTTCGCCAAGCTGCGTAAATTGCGAAAAGCGATTGCCGACGAAGAGAATATCCCGCCTTATGTGGTGTTTAACGATGCAACGCTGATCGAGATGGCCGAGCAGATGCCACTTTCGCCGGGGGAAATGCTCAGCGTGAACGGCGTGGGAACTCGCAAACTTGAGCGTTTTGGCCAGGAATTTATGGCGCTTATCCGCGCGCATGTCGACGGCGACGAAGAGTAGTTTTAGCGTCCGAAAAGTGGCAGGATAGTCACTCGCTGAATTATCTTCCCGCAGGTCCTCTATGTTGATGTTATTTCTTACCGTGGCGCTGGTGCATATTGTTGCCCTGATGAGCCCCGGCCCGGATTTCTTCTTCGTGTCGCAAACCGCCATTAGCCGCTCGCGCAAAGAGGCGATGATGGGTGTGTTCGGCATCACTTGTGGCGTAATGGTGTGGGCTGGCGTAGCGCTGCTTGGCCTGAACTTGATCCTCGAAAAAATGGCGTGGTTGCACAGCATTATTATGGTTGGCGGTGGTCTTTACCTGTGCTGGATGGGCTACCAGATGCTGCGCGGCGCGCTGAAGAAAGATCAGAAACCGGCTGATGCGCCGAAAGTCGAATTGGCGACCAGCAGTGGCCGCAGCTTTCTGAAAGGGTTACTGACCAATCTGGCAAACCCGAAAGCGATAATCTACTTCGGCTCGGTGTTTTCACTGTTTGTCGGCGATAGCGTCGGCGCCAGCGCGCGCTGGGGTATTTTCGTGCTGATTGCGCTGGAAACGTTGGCCTGGTTTACAGTCGTCGCCAGTCTGTTCGCGCTGCCAGCAATGCGTCGCGGTTATCAGCGCCTGGCGAAATGGATTGACGGTTTTGCTGGCGCGCTGTTTACCGGCTTCGGCATCCACCTGATTATTTCCCGTTAAGTTCATCTGCCGGATGGCGCTTCGTTATCCGGCCGGCGGATTTTCCAGGCCCGGTAAGCGCAGCACCACCGGGCACCTGCATCAGGCGTGGCGGGCAGAAGCCAGCAACGCGCCGACCAGCACAAACAGCGAACCAAATACCTTATTCAGCGCCTTCATCTGGTGTGGGCCTTTGATCCAGCCGGCAATGCGCTGCGCCAGCGTCGCGTAGCCAATCATGACAATGATGTCGACGACGATCGTTGTTACCCCCAGCACCACATACTGCATCAGTTGCGGCTGATGTGGCACGATAAATTGCGGGAACAGGGCGGCAAGAAAAACGATGCTTTTCGGGTTGGTCAGGTTAACGAATACCGCCCGCTTAAACAGCCGACCGCGCGACTGGGTTTTCGCCAGCGTATTGAGATCGATAGCGCCTGCCGCGCGCCACTGCTGAATACCCAGCCAAATCAGGTAGGCTGCGCCCGCCCATTTCAGCACTTCAAACGCCAGTACGGAACGAGAAAACAGTGTGCCCAGCCCGACGCCAACCAGTACGATATGAATGCCAAGCCCGGTTTGCAATCCGGCAATGGAAGCCGCCGCGCCGCGATAGCCGTAGCCGATGGACGTGGTCATGGTGTTAATCGCGCCGGAACCGGGCGAGAGGCTTAAAATGATTGAGGTCAGCAGATAGGCGAACCACCATTCGAAGGTCATGAGAAATTCCTGGTTGTCTGTTTTTATGCCACAATACGCTATTGTCAGTGGATTTTGCTATTGGTCACAAAAAAACGATTTTACATGGCTAACAGGGGCGAAATTCCGATGTTTCGGCAAAAAACGGCCTGGGAAACCAGAGAAAAAGCGTTCGCGGCATTTACCACCGGGCCGCTAATGGATTTCTGGCGCTCGCGTGAAGAAGCCGTGTTTACCGGTGTCGATAACGTACCAGTCAGTTTTGTTCGCTTTCGCGATCGTCGCCACGATCGGGTGATTGTGGTTTGTCCAGGCCGTATTGAAAGCTACGTCAAATACGCCGAACTGGCGTATGACCTGTTCTACCTCGGTTACGATGTGTTGATTATCGATCATCGCGGGCAGGGGCGTTCCGGGCGAATGTTGGCGGATACGCACCGGGGCCATGTGGTCAACTTTAGCGATTATGTCAATGACTTGGCGGCATTCTGGCAGCAGGAGGTTGCCGACGGCCCCTGGCGCAAACGTTATATCCTGGCGCATTCGATGGGCGGCGCGATCGCCACACTCTTCTTACAGCGTTATCCGCATGCCTGTGATGCTATTGCTCTGTGCGCGCCAATGTTCGGAATTATCATTCGCCTGCCGGAGTGGATGGTGCGCCCGCTGCTTAACTGGGCGGAAAGCTATCCGCGTCTTCGTGAAAATTACGCAATCGGCACCGGAAGCTGGCGCGCGCTGCCGTTCGCTATTAACGTGCTGACCCACAGCCGCGAGCGTTACCGGCGCAATCTGCGTTTTTATGCCGACGAACCGACGCTGCGCGTGGGCGGGCCGACGTGGCACTGGGTGCGCGAAGGCATTCTGGCCGGAGAACACGCGCTGGCAGGGGCGGCAAACGATGACACCCCAACATTGATTATTCAGGCGGAAGAAGAGCATGTGGTGGATAACCGCATGCAACAACGCTTCTGCGAAATTCGCGCTGCGGCGGGCCACCCTTGTGAAGGGGGAAAACCGTTTGTCATACCCGGCGCGTACCATGAGATCCTTTTCGAAAAGGACGCTATGCGCTCGGTTGCACTCAACGCCATCGTCGAATTCTTCGACCGGCATAACTAATTATTGAGGTAGAATTTTCTTATGTACCAGGTTGTTGCGTCTGATTTAGATGGCACGTTGCTCTCCCCTGACCACACACTGTCACCGTTCGCGAAAGAAACGTTAAAACTGCTGACCGGCCACGGCGTCAATTTTGTCTTCGCTACTGGCCGCCACCATGTCGATGTCGGGCAAATCCGCGATAATCTCGGCATCAAGGCGTATATGATCACCTCCAACGGCGCGCGCGTACACGATACCGACGGAAATCTGGTCTTTAGCCACAATCTGGATCTCGATATCGCCAGCGATTTGTTCGGTGTGATGCACAACGAGAAAGATATCATTACCAATGTCTACCGTAACGACGAATGGTTTATGAACCGCCATCGCCCTGACGAGATGCGTTTTTTCAAAGAAGCGGTGTTCCAGTATTCGCTGTATGAGCCGGGCTTACTGGAGCCGGAAGGCATCAGCAAAGTCTTCTTCACCTGCGACAGCCATGAAAAATTGTTGCCGCTGGAGCAGGCGATCAATGCGCGCTGGGGCGACCGTGTCAACGTCAGCTTCTCGACGCTAACCTGCCTGGAAGTGATGGCAGGCGGTGTATCAAAGGGGCATGCGCTGGAAGCCGTTGCCGGTGCGCTGGGCTATGGTTTGAAGGGTTGCATCGCCTTTGGCGATGGCATGAACGATGCTGAAATGTTGTCGATGGCCGGTAAAGGCTGCATTATGGGCAATGCCCATCAGCGCTTGAAAGATCTGCATCCGGAGCTGGAAGTGATTGGCACCAATACGGATAACGCCGTGCCACATTACCTGCGTAAATTGTTTCTGCAATAAGGTTGACATTTGGGCATTAAATAATCATACGTCAACTAAATACTCAAACTTTGCGCAATTGAGTTCGCTACAATGAAGCCTCACTATTTTGAGAGAGCTTCATTGTGGCGTTACTGATCATCACCACGATCTTGTGGGCCTTTTCCTTTAGCCTGATTGGCGAATACCTTGCTGGCCATGTCGACAGCTATTTCTCTGTGCTGATGCGCGTGGGGCTGGCGGCGCTGGTGTTTTTACCGTTCCTGCGCATGCGCGGGCACAACCTGAAAACCATTGGCCTGTATATGCTAGTGGGCGCGATGCAGCTTGGCATTATGTACCTGTTCAGTTTCCAGGCGTATCTCTACCTGACGGTCTCTGAATTCCTGCTGTTTACTGTCTTCACGCCGCTGTACGTTACGCTGATTTACGATCTGCTGAGCAAGCGCGGGTTGCGCTGGAGCTACGCCCTGAGCGCCGGGCTGGCGGTGATTGGCGCGGCTATTATTCGTTATGACAAAATCAGCGATCACTTCTGGATCGGTTTGATTTTGGTGCAGCTGGCGAACATCAGCTTCGCCATTGGCATGGTCGGTTATAAACGCCTGATGGAAACGCGCCCCATGCCCCAGCACAACGCCTTTGCGTGGTTCTATCTGGGGGCGTTTGCCGTTGCTGTCACCGCGTGGTTTGTGATGGGTAACCCGCAGAAGCTGCCGACCACCACCTTGCAGTGGGGCGTGCTGGTATGGCTGGGCGTGGTCGCTTCCGGTCTGGGTTATTTTATGTGGAACTACGGTGCAACGCAGGTTGACGCCGGGACGCTCGGTATTATGAACAATGTGCATGTTCCCGCCGGGCTGCTGGTCAACCTCGCTATCTGGCAGGAACAGCCGCACTGGCCGAGCTTTATTATTGGTGGGGCGGTGATAATGGCTTCGCTGTGGGTACATCGCCGTTGGGTCGCTCCGCGCTCCGCACAAATGGCAGGTGATCGCACGCGTGGTTCCGCGCTGAGCGAATAAACGCTTCCGTAACCGGCTGACGCTGCTCGCCATCGCGCACCGCTGCGTACAGTCGGCTCCACAATCCTTCGCCCAGGGTTTTGGTTACTACCAGACCCTGGCGTTCAAAACTCTCCACCACCCAGTGCGGTAGCGCCGCGATCCCCATCCGGGCGGCAACCATCTGAATCAACAATAGCGTGTTATCGACGCTTTTCAGCGCCGGGCTGATGCCTGCCGGTTGCAGGAAATGACGCCATATATCAAGGCGGCTACGCTGCACCGGGTAGATCAGCAGTGTTTCGCTGGCGAGATCGTCCGGCGTGATGCGCGCTTTTGCCGCCAGTGGGTGATCCGGCGCCAGCACCAGCCGCACTTCAAAATCAAACATCGGTGAATAGTGTAGGCCGCTGCGCGGCAGAATGTCGGATGTCATTACCAGATCCAGCTCACCCTGTTGCAGCGAAGGCTGCGGGTCAAAGGTCACGCCGGATTTGAAATCCATCTCCACCTGCGGCCAGTTCTGGCGGAAGTTCTCAAGCGCGGGCGTCAGCCACTGAATACAGCTATGGCATTCAATAGCGATGCGCAATGTGGCTTGCTGCGGCTCGTTACAGGCCTGCAGCGCGCGGCTGATTTGCGGCAGTACCTGGTTGGCCAGTTGCAGCAGGATCTCGCCCTGCGGCGTAAAACGCAGCGGTTGACTTTTACGCACAAACAAACGGAAGCCGAGGCGTTGTTCCAGATCGCTGAACTGGTGGGAAAGCGCCGACTGCGTCTGATGCAACGTTGCCGCTGCTGCTGCCAGCGACCCGCTGTTTCGTAACGCCTGTAGCGTTTTCAGATGTTTAATTTCGATCATGAATGTCCTTCACCCCGGCATGAACAATTTGCGCTTGAGGTTTATACAGTACCTTTACAATATGGATGTGTAAACATCTGGACGTCTAAACTCGTCATATTTCGACTTGCAGGTGCGTTGGCTGCCTTGCGCGCCCCAGTCACTTACTTCAGTAAGCTCCTGGGGACGCACTACGTTGCCGCCTTCCTGCCAGCCGAACTATTTAGAGTTTTACATTCAGAATCAGAAAATTAAAGGAAGAAGACATGACAATACATAACCACACCCTCGGTTTTCCTCGCGTCGGCCTGCGTCGCGAGCTGAAAAAAGCGCAAGAAAGTTACTGGGCGGGGAATTCTTCTCGCGAAGAGCTGCTGGCGGTAGGGCGCGAGCTGCGCGCCCGTCACTGGGATCAGCAAAAACAGGCCGGGATCGACCTGCTGCCGGTCGGTGATTTCGCCTGGTACGACCATGTTCTGACCACCAGCCTGCTGCTGGGCAATGTGCCGGCTCGTCATCAGAACAACGACGGCTCTGTCGATATCGACACCCTGTTCCGCATTGGCCGCGGTCGTGCACCGACCGGCGAACCAGCGGCAGCGGCAGAGATGACCAAATGGTTTAACACCAACTACCACTACATGGTGCCGGAATTCAGCAAAGGCCAACAGTTCAAACTGACCTGGACGCAACTGCTGGATGAAGTGGACGAAGCGCTGGCGCTGGGTCACAAGGTGAAGCCCGTGCTACTTGGGCCGGTCACATACCTGTGGTTGGGCAAAGTGAAAGGCGAACAGTTTGATCGCTTAAACCTGCTGAACGACATTCTGCCGGTCTACCAGCAAGTGCTGGCCGAACTGGCGAAACGCGGTATTGAGTGGATGCAGATCGACGAACCGGCGCTGGTGCTGGAGCTGCCGCAAGAGTGGCTGGACGCCTTCAAACCGGCGTATGACGCGCTGAATGGCAAGGTAAAACTGCTGCTGACCACCTATTTCGAAGGCGTCACGCCGAACCTGGACACCATTACCGCGTTGCCGGTGCAGGGGCTGCATGTCGATCTGGTACACGGTAAAGACAACGTCGCACAGTTGCATCAGCGTCTGCCTTCCGACTGGCTGCTATCTGCCGGTCTGGTAAATGGCCGTAATGTCTGGCGCGCCGATCTGAGTGAAAAATATGCGCAGATTAAAGATGTGGTCGGCAAACGCCCACTGTGGGTTGCCTCTTCCTGCTCGCTGCTGCACAGCCCGATCGATCTGAGCGTTGAGACGCGTCTTGATGCCGAAGTGAAAAGCTGGTTCGCCTTCGCCCTGCAAAAATGCGAAGAACTGGCGTTGTTGCGTGATGCCCTGAACAGCGGTAACCCAGAAAAACTGAATGAATGGAGTGCCCCGATCCAGGCGCGCCGCCACTCTACCCGTGTGCACAACCCGGCGGTGGCAAAACGTCTGGCGGCGATCACTGCGCAGGACAGCCAGCGCGCACGTCCGTACACTGAGCGCGTACAAGCGCAGCGCGTGCGTTTCAACCTGCCGGCGTGGCCGACCACGACTATCGGCTCGTTCCCGCAGACCACCGAGATCCGCGGATTGCGTCTGGATTTTAAACAGGGACGTTTAGATGCGGGCAATTACCGCTCCGGCATCGCTGAACACATTAAACAGGCGATTATTGAACAGGAGCGCTTGGGGCTGGATGTGCTGGTACACGGAGAAGCAGAACGTAACGACATGGTGGAATACTTTGGTGAACACCTTGATGGTTTCGTCTTTACGCAAAATGGCTGGGTACAGAGCTACGGTTCTCGATGCGTGAAGCCGCCAGTGGTGATCGGCGACGTGAGCCGCCCGGAAGCGATTACTGTCGAATGGGCGAAGTACGCACAATCGCTGACCGACAAACCGGTCAAAGGCATGCTGACCGGGCCGGTCACCATCCTCTGCTGGTCTTTCCCACGCGAAGATGTCACCCGCGAAACCATCGCCAAACAGATCGCGCTGGCGCTGCGTGATGAAGTGGCCGATCTGGAAGCCGCTGGTATTGGCATCATCCAGATCGACGAACCGGCACTGCGCGAAGGTTTACCGCTGCGCCGCAGCGACTGGGATGCTTACCTGACGTGGGGCGTGGAAGCGTTCCGTATTAATTCGGCGGTGGCGAGGGATGACACGCAGATCCACACACACATGTGTTATTGCGAATTCAACGACATCATGGATTCCATTGCCGCTCTGGATGCTGATGTGATCACCATCGAAACCTCGCGTTCGGATATGGAACTGCTGGAGTCGTTCGAAGAGTTTGAATACCCGAACGAAATCGGACCGGGCGTATACGACATTCACTCGCCGAACGTGCCGAGCGTGGAGTGGATTGAAGCCCTGCTGCAAAAAGCGGCGCAGCGCATTCCGGCACAGCGCTTGTGGGTAAATCCGGATTGCGGTCTGAAAACCCGCGGCTGGCCGGAAACCCGCGCCGCGCTGGCTAATATGGTGAAAGCAGCGCAGAACCTGCGTCAGCAGTAAACAGCCATGCGCCGCCGGATCGTTCACCGGCGGCGTTTTTTTAATGGGGGTCGTGTCATGGTTCAGGATGCTGTCGTAGCGTGTTTTTGTGGGGGCGATTTCTTATTTCTGACAGGGGAATAGAAGTTTCTTGATCCCATTGAACTTTTTCTTAATGAAAAATGAAGGTTCCATATAAATCAGTTTTCCTTCTCACTTTTAATACAGTCAGAAATTCAAGAAATTCTCGTATTAGCATTTTATCTTTAACATTATTGGCCGGGGAGTTTCCCCGGCACGGATATTATTTTTTACTGTACTGGGCAAACCATGTCAGCATGCGTTGCCAGCCATCTTTTGCCGACTCTTCATGATAACTCGGGCGGTAATCGGCATTAAAGGCATGGCCCGCTTCCGGGTAAACCACAATCTCGGCAGTGGCGTTGGCTGCCCGCAGCGCCTGGCGCATGGTTTCCACGTTTTCGAGCGGAATGCTGGTATCCTGCGCGCCGTATAAACCCAGTACTGGCGCGGTCAGATCGGTCGCGACATCTACCGGGTGGCGCGGCGAGTTGAGCGATTTCTCTCCTACCAGCTTACCGTACCAGGCCACCGCGGCTTTCAACTGCGGGTTATGCGCCGCATACAGCCAGACGATACGCCCGCCCCAGCAAAAACCGGTGATCAACAACTGATGCGCGTTACCGCCATTGCGCGCCGCCCAATTGGCGACGTGGTCGAGATCGGCCAGTACCTGAGCATCCGGCACCTTGCTGACCAGCCCGCTCAGTAACGTCTGGATATCGGCGAAATCATTCGGATCGCCCTGGCGGAAGTAGAGCTCAGGCGCAATGGCGAGATAACCTTCCAGCGCCAGGCGGCGGCAGAGATCGCGAATATGTTCATGTACGCCGAAAATCTCCTGTACCACAATGACGATCGGCAACGGACCATCGGCATTTCTGGGGCGGGCGTGAAATGCAGGCATATTGTCGCCCTGCGTGGGAATGGAGGTTTCGCCTGTGATTAGGGCGTCCTCCGGTGTTTGAACGATGGTGGAAGCGTGAGGCGAAGCCGCAGGTGCAAAGCCCGGCTGTTTGTTGGTTGTCATGGCATTCTCCATACCCTTTTATTAGCGCTTCAATAACTATAGACGGGAAGATCTGGTGCGCGCGCAAATCCCCGTTTCATCGACTATCTTTGCTGCAGCGTTGTGAGATACTGCATATCAATGTGATGTAAATCACCAATTTATTGAAATGATATGCAAACATTTTCTTTCGTGGTGATGTCAATCACGAAAACGGACAGGCGCCTTCTGTAAAGTGGCGTTTTGCCTCTCCTGATAAAACCAACCACAGAGGAGTCTGTTATGTCCAGGTCTGATGTTTTTCATCTCGGTCTCACCAAAAACGATTTACAAGGGGCTACGCTGGCTATCGTCCCTGGCGATCCAGAGCGTGTGGAAAAGATCGCCGCGCTGATGGATAAGCCGGTCAAGCTGGCATCTCATCGCGAATTTACCAGTTGGCGTGCCGAACTGGATGGCAAACCGGTTATTGTGTGTTCCACCGGTATCGGCGGTCCGTCAACCTCTATCGCCGTAGAAGAACTGGCGCAGCTTGGCATCCGCACTTTTCTGCGTGTCGGCACGACCGGGGCGATTCAGCCGCATATCAATGTTGGCGATGTATTGATCACCACAGCCTCCGTGCGCCTCGATGGCGCCAGCCTGCATTTTGCACCAATGGAATACCCGGCGGTGGCTGATTTTGCCTGCACCACGGCGCTGGTCGCCGCGGCGGATGCAATTGGCGCAACCAAACATATTGGCGTAACGGCATCTTCCGATACCTTTTACCCGGGCCAGGAGCGTTATGACACATTCTCCGGACGCGTGGTGAAAAGCTTTAAAGGCTCAATGGAAGAGTGGCAATCAATGGGGGTGATGAATTATGAAATGGAATCCGCGACGTTGCTGACCATGTGTTCAAGCCAGGGACTGCGCGCCGGGATGGTGGCTGGGGTGATTGTGAACCGTACCCAGCAGGAGATCCCGAATGCAGAAACGATGAAACAGACCGAAAGCCACGCCGTGAAAATCGTGGTGGAAGCCGCACGTCACCTGCTGTAATTCCTCTCTTCCGGTGCCCGGTAATGCTGCGTTTACCGGGCCTGACAAATCCCTTTCCGTTTCTGCGTAGCTCCTCGCAGGAAAAGCCCTTCCCAACTGGACGTTTATACAGCACAATTCCCGCTTGTACGGATAAGGTATAAGAGAGGCGTGGTGGAGACTTCAATCATCGTCATGGCAGCGCTGGCGCTGGCGGGATTACTGGTCGGCTGGCTGGCTGCAAGCTGGCGTGGGGCGCAGCAGCAGGCAGAATTGCTTGCCGAGCAACGTGATGTGTTTAGTGAACTAAGCGCCGCCCGCCAGCAGTTAGTTCAGAGCGAGCACTGGCGTGAAGAGTGCGAACTACTCAATAACGAACTGCGCAGTCTGCAACATATCAACAGCTCGCTGGAAGCCGATCTTCGTGAAGTCACCACCCGCCTGGAATCCACCCAGTTACATGCGGAAGAGAAGCTACGGCAGATGCACAGTAGCGAGCAGCGTCTCAGCGAGCAATTTGAAAACCTTGCAAACCGCATTTTTGAGCAGAGCAACCGGCGGGTGGATGAACAGAACCGCCAGAGTCTGAACGGCCTGCTAACACCGCTGCGTGAGCAGCTCGACGGTTTTCGCCGTCAGGTGCAGGAGAGCTTTGGCCAGGAAGCGCGCGAACGCCATACGCTGGCGCATGAAATCCGCAATCTGCAACAGTTGAACGCCCAGATGGCGCAGGAAGCTATCAACCTGACGCGCGCGCTGAAAGGCGATAATAAAACGCAGGGCAACTGGGGCGAAGTGGTGCTGACCCGCGTGCTGGAAGCGTCCGGTCTGCGCGAAGGGTATGAGTATGAAACCCAGGTCAGCCTGGAAAACGACAGCCGCGCGCGTATGCAGCCGGACGTTATTGTGCGCTTGCCACAGGGCAAGGATGTGGTGATTGATGCCAAAATGGCGCTGGTGGCCTACGAGCGCTACTTCAACGCCGAGGATGAATTTACCCGCGAAGCTGCGTTGCAGGAGCATATCGCCTCGGTACGTAATCATATTCGCCTGCTGGGGCGCAAAGATTATCAGCAGCTTCCCGGCCTGCGCAGCCTCGACTATGTCCTGATGTTTATTCCAGTGGAACCGGCCTTCCTGATCGCCCTCGACAGGCAGCCCGAACTGATAACGGAAGCGCTGAAGAATAATATTATGCTGGTCAGCCCGACCACGCTGCTGGTGGCGCTGCGCACCATCGCCAACCTTTGGCGCTATGAGCATCAAAGCCGCAACGCCCAGCAGATTGCAGAAAGGGCAAGTCGGCTGTATGACAAAATGCGCCTGTTCGTTGATGACATGTCGTCCATCGGCCAGAGCCTGGATAAAGCGCAGGACAACTACCGCCAGGCGATGAAAAAACTCACTGCCGGGCGCGGCAACGTGTTGGCGCAGGCGGAGGCATTTCGTGGCCTTGGTGTTGAGATCAAGCGTGAGATTAATCCAGAATTAACGGCTGAAGCGCAGGCGCAGGATGAAGAGTTTCGTCTGCGATCAGGACAGGAAACGTTAAACGAATATAATGAAGACAATCAGTTAGACGATGCAGCGCAGAATGAGGAACCAGGCGCGAAGGCCTTATCGGGCGGTTGAATCGTAGGGCAATTGCGTCCAATCTGATACACTTCACAAACAAATTCTTAAATAGCGGGCACTAAGATGGCGGAAGATTCAAAAGAGACAACACACTTTGGTTTTCAGACCGTCGCCAAAGAAAACAAAGCCGACATGGTGGCGCATGTTTTCCATTCGGTCGCGTCAAAATATGACGTTATGAACGATTTGATGTCGATGGGCATTCACCGTTTATGGAAGCGTTTTACCATTGATTGCAGCGGCGTACGCCGTGGGCAGAAAGTCCTCGATCTGGCTGGCGGCACTGGCGATTTGACCGCTAAATTCTCGCGTCTGGTGGGTGAAACCGGCCAGGTTGTGCTGGCTGATATCAACGACTCAATGCTGAAAATGGGGCGTGAAAAGCTGCGCAACATCGGCATTATCGGTAACGTCGAATATGTGCAGGCAAACGCAGAAGCGTTGCCGTTCCCGGATAATACCTTCGACTGCATTACCATCTCTTTCGGCTTGCGCAACGTAACGGAAAAAGAGCAAGCGCTGCGCTCTATGTTCCGTGTGTTGAAACCGGGCGGGCGCCTTCTGGTGCTGGAATTTTCCAAACCAATTATTGAGCCTCTGAGCAAAGTGTATGACGCGTACTCTTTCCATGTTCTGCCGCGCATTGGCCAACTGGTAGCAAGCGATGCCGAAAGCTACCGCTATCTGGCGGAATCTATCCGTATGCATCCCGATCAGGAGACCCTGAAAGCGATGATGCAGGACGCGGGTTTTGAAAACGTTGACTACTACAATCTGACCGCTGGCATTGTTGCTCTGCACCGTGGCTACAAATTCTGACAGGAGTGCGTATGCCCTTTAAGCCGATGGTGGCTGCTGGAATCGAACGTGCGCTTAATACCTTTCTTTACCGCGAGAGTGCGCTGGTATCTGCGCGTCAGCGTCTGTACGGCAAAGTTTTACGCGTTGTTTTGCAGGAATTTTCCTCGCCGTTTGTGCTGGTGTTCAGTGGACAGCAGATTGACGTCCTGAGCGAATGGGAAGGCGAGGCCGACTGTTCGGTTATCACTCAGTTGCGGGTGTTGCCGAAACTGCGCGATCGCCAGCAACTGACTGTGCTTATTCGCAGGGGTGAGCTGGAAGTACAGGGGGATATACAGGTCGTGCAAAACCTGGTGGCGCTTGCCGATCTCGCTGAGTTCGATCCCGCTGAGGTGCTTGCTCCCTGGATGGGTGATATTGCCGCCGAGGGTATCAGTAAATTCCTGCGCGGTGGTGCGCGCTTGCTGCGCCATGGTGTTCAGCGTCAACAACGCTACGTCGCTGAGGCGTTAACCGAAGAGTGGCGCGTCGCGCCGGGCGCTCTTGAAGTGGCCTGGTTTGTAGAAGAGATGGCGGCCGTGGAACGTGCGACGGAAGCATTAGCTCAGCGCCTGGATAAACTGGAGGGCAAATGACGCCAGGTGAACTGCGGCGGCTCTATTTCATCATCCAGACTTTCTTGAGTTACGGGCTTGATGAGCTCATTCCCAGAATGCGTATCACCCTGCCACTGCGGATCTGGCGCAGGATGCTGTTCTGGATGCCAAACCGGCACAAAGATAAAGCGCTTGGCGAACGGCTGCGTCTTGCATTGCAGGAACTGGGACCGGTATGGATCAAATTCGGTCAGATGCTCTCTACCCGCCGCGATCTTTTCCCGCCGCTGATTGCCGATCAACTGGCGATGCTACAGGATCGTGTCGCGCCATTTGATGGGCGTCTTGCCAAACAACAGATCGAAAAAGCGATGGGCGATCTGCCTGTTGAAACCTGGTTTGATGACTTTGAGATTGTACCGCTGGCGTCTGCATCGATTGCTCAGGTTCATACCGCGCGGTTGAAAGATAGCGGTAAAGAGGTAGTGATCAAGGTGATCCGCCCGGATATTCTGCCGGTGATCAAAGCCGATCTTAAGCTTATTTATCGCCTGGCGGCGTGGGTTCCGCGTCTGCTGCCGGATGGCCGTCGTTTGCGTCCGCGTGAAGTCGTGCGGGAATATGAAAAAACGCTAATTGATGAACTGGATTTGTTGCGTGAAGCCGCCAACACGATTCAATTACGGCGTAATTTCGAGAACAGCCCGATGCTGTACGTGCCGGAAATCTATTCCGACTACTGTAGCCAGAATATGTTGGTAATGGAGCGTATTTACGGTATTCCGGTCTCGGATGTTGTGGCGTTGGAAAAGAACGGCACCAACCTGAAATTACTGGCTGAGCGAGGCGTGCAGGTCTTTTTCACCCAGGTTTTCCGCGACAGTTTTTTCCATGCCGACATGCATCCTGGCAATATTTTTGTCAGCTATAACCATCCGGAAGATCCCCAGTATATCGGCATCGATTGCGGTATCGTGGGTTCGCTCAACAAAGAGGATAAACGCTACCTGGCGGAGAATTTTATCGCCTTCTTCAACCGTGATTACCGCAAAGTGGCGGAACTGCATGTTGACTCCGGCTGGGTGCCGTTGGACACCAATGTTGAAGAGTTTGAATTCGCCATTCGCACGGTGTGCGAGCCGATATTTGAGAAGCCGCTGGCGGAAATCTCATTTGGTCACGTGTTGCTTAATCTCTTTAATACCGCCCGTCGCTTCAATATGGAAGTGCAGCCGCAACTGGTGCTGCTGCAAAAAACCTTGCTCTATATTGAAGGTGTCGGCCGTCAGCTCTATCCGCAGCTCGATTTATGGAAAACGGCGAAACCTTTTCTTGAAACGTGGATCAAAGATCAGGTGGGTATCCCTGCGCTGGTGCGGGCGTTAAAAGAGAAGGGACCGTTCTGGATAGAGAAAATGCCGGAGCTTCCTGAACTGATCTACAACGGTTTGCAGCAAGGTAAGCATTTGCAGCAGAGCGTTGATAAGATTGCCAGCGAACTACAGGCTAACCATATACGTCAGGGGCAATCCCGTTATCTGTTTGGTATTGGCGCAACATTGTTGCTTAGCGGGACGCTACTGTTGATCAACAGGCCCGACTGGGGGCTTGCTCCCTTGTGGGTTATCGCTAGCGGTGTTGTTGTCTGGCTGGTAGGTTGGTTCAAGACGCGCTAAGCCATTGGCGCGCATCGGGGTCTGAAGCACAGAAGCTGCCAACAAAGAGGCAGCGTAATGGATAATGTGTATACTGGAGCCTGTTTTTAACATCATCTGTTACAGAGGACTATGTATGGGTGGTATCAGCATTTGGCAGTTGTTGATTATTGCAGTTATCGTCGTGCTGCTGTTCGGAACGAAAAAACTCGGTTCGATTGGCTCCGATGTTGGGGCCGCCATCAAAGGCTTTAAAAAAGCTATCAGCGATGACGATAAAGAGGAAAAGCAGGGTAAATCGGCACAAGATGCAGATTTTACGGCGAAATCTCTCTCTGATGATGCAAAATCCAACGACGCTAAAAAAGACGAAAAACGTCACGACAAAGAGCAGGTGTAATTCGTGTTCGATATAGGTTTTGGCGAACTGTTACTCGTTTTTATTATCGGCCTCGTTGTGCTGGGGCCGCAGCGTCTGCCTGTAGCAGTGCGTACTATTGCGGGCTGGGTCCGCGCATTACGCTCGCTGGCGACAACGGTGCAGAATGAATTGACGCAGGAACTGAAGCTTCAGGAGTTCCAGGACAGCCTGAAAAAGGTTGAGAAAGCGAGTCTGGAAAACCTGACGCCGGAGTTAAAAGCATCAATGGACGAACTGCGACAGGCGGCGGAATCGATGAAACGCTCATACAGCGTTCACGACACGGAAAAAGCGAGCGATGAAGCAAATACCATCCATAACCCGGTGGTGAAAGAGAGCGAAGCGCAGCGCGAAGGCGTTACGCCGTCTACCGCTGAGCATCAGGTCAGCGCGCCGCAGCAAGCTCCCGAAGCCGATGAAAAGAAAAAATCGCCGGCGGTGAACCCGTCGGTAAAAGAGGCGGTTCCGGTTTCCGACTCCTCACCTTCTTCAAGTGATAAATTCTGAACATGGCTGTAGACGATACCCAACCGCTTATTGCGCATCTTATAGAGCTGCGTAAGCGTCTGCTGAACTGCATTATCGCCGTCATGGTGATTTTCCTCGCGCTGGTTTACTTCTCGAATGATATTTATCAGCTCGTTTCCGCTCCGCTCATCAAACAGATGCCGGTCGGGGCGACAATGATCGCCACGGATGTTGCCTCACCGTTTTTTACTCCGATCAAGCTGACCTTTATGGTGTCGCTGATCCTCTCGGCACCGGTCGTTCTGTATCAGGTATGGGCGTTTGTCGCCCCGGCGTTGTATAAGCATGAGCGTCGCCTGGTCGTGCCACTGCTGATCTCCAGCTCGTTGCTGTTCTATATCGGCATGGCATTCGCCTACTTTGTAGTATTTCCGCTGGCGTTTGGTTTCCTGACGCATACCGCGCCGGAAGGCGTGCTGGTTTCTACTGACATCGCCAGCTATCTCAGCTTCGTCATGGCGCTATTTATGGCTTTTGGTATCTCGTTTGAAGTGCCGGTAGCCATTGTGTTGTTGTGCTGGATGGGCGTAACCACGCCTGCCGATCTGCGACAAAAGCGTCCTTATGTGCTGGTCGGTGCATTTGTAGTTGGCATGCTGCTGACGCCGCCGGATGTCTTCTCGCAAACGCTGCTGGCGATACCAATGTATTGTCTGTTTGAAATTGGCGTCTTCTGCGCCCGTTTCTATGTCGGCAAGCGCCGTATTCGCGATGATGAGAACGACACAGAAACCAGTGAAGAGTAACAAACCGCCAAACCGCCCGTCAGGGCGGTTTTTGTATGAGGAAAAGCATGTTTGATATCGGCGTCAATCTGACCAGTTCGCAGTTTTCCAGAGATCAGCGCGAGGTGGTCGCGCGTGCGCAGGCGGCGGGCGTCACGGGCATGTTGCTAACCGGTACCAATCTGCACGAGAGTCAACAGGCTCAACAGCAGGCACAGCGCTATCGTCACTGCTGGTCAACAGCGGGCGTGCATCCTCATGACAGCAGCGGCTGGACGGCGGAAACCGCACAGGCTATCCGTGTACTGGCATCATTGCCGGAAGTGGTGGCAGTGGGGGAGTGCGGGCTGGATTTCAATCGCAATTTCTCTACACCGCGTGAACAGGAATACGCCTTTAGCGCCCAGTTGGCGCTGGCCGCTGAACTGAACATGCCTGCTTTTCTACATTGTCGCGATGCGCATGAACGTTTTCTGGCGTTGTTAGATCCGTGGCTGAATAAGCTGCCAGGCGCCGTGTTGCACTGTTTTACCGGTTCGGTGCAGGAGGCCAGAGATTGCCTCGATCGCGGTATGTATCTCGGGATCACCGGCTGGGTGTGTGATGAACGCCGTGGGCAGGAATTACGCGAAGTGGTGCCACTGATTCCAGCCGAGCGGCTGCTTATCGAAACGGATGCACCTTACCTGCTGCCGCGCGATCTGGTGCCGAAGCCCGTATCGCGGCGTAATGAACCTGCGTTACTGGGACATATTCTCGCCACGGTCGCATCGCTTCGTGGCGAAGAGGTTCAGTGGCTGGATACGGTGACGGATAAAAACGTGCAACGTCTGTTTGGCATCGCGTTTTAACGCCGCTTCAGGCCTTACGGAAATCGGTATTTTTGACGCTTTGCAGCACCTGCTTATTCAGCATATGCAGCAGCAACATCGAGCGTGTTTCGCCGTCAGGCTCCTTAAAGATGGCCTGCAAACCTTCAAGCGCACCTTCAGTAATCACCACATCATCGCCTGGAAAGGGCGTTTCGGGATCGGTTACGCCTTCCGGTTGATAGACCGAAAGCTGATGGATAACCGAGGGGGGAACGCGTGCCGGGTGCATACCAAAACGCACGAAGTGGCTGACGCCGCGCGTGGCGTTGATGGTGGTGGTGTGAATCACCTCGGGATCAAACTCTACAAACAAGTAGTTGGGAAAAAGCGGTTCATTCACGATTGTGCGTTTGCCGCGTACGATTTTTTCCAGGGCGATCATTGGCGTCAGGCAACTGACCGCCTGGCGTTCGAGATGTTCCTGGGCGCGCTGGAGCTGGCCTCGTTTGCAGTAAAGTAGATACCAGGATTGCATAATGACTCTTTTCCGTAAGTTCGGGCGAAAGAATATCAAAACCGCAGCACGATGGCTAAGTTCATTATAACGCTCACGCCAGGCGCTGCTGAATTTCACGTCGATTTAACAAAAATACAGCAACCTCAGATTGAACACCGTATAATAAAGCGCTTATCTGGAGGCGATAATACACCGCATGAAATACAACGACCTACGCGACTTTTTGACATTGCTTGAGCAGCAAGGGGAACTGAAGCGCATCACGCTGCCGGTTGACCCTTATCTGGAAATGACCGAAATAGCCGATCGCACTCTGCGTGCCGGTGGCCCGGCGTTGCTGTTTGAGAATCCGAAAGGTTATACGATGCCGGTGCTGTGTAATCTGTTCGGTACGCCGCGTCGCGTCGCGTTAGGTATGGGGCGGGAGGATGTCAGCGCGCTGCGTGAAGTGGGTAAACTGCTGGCGTTCCTGAAAGAGCCTGAGCCGCCAAAAGGTTTCCGCGATCTCTTCGATAAGCTGCCGCAGTTTAAGCAAGTACTGAATATGCCGACGAAACGTCTGCGCGGCGCGCCCTGTCAGCAAAAAGTGCTGCAGGGCGATGAAGTTGATCTGACCACCATTCCTATTATGCAGTGCTGGCCGGACGATGCCGCGCCTCTTATCACTTGGGGGCTGACGGTGACCCGTGGCCCGCACAAAGAGCGGCAAAACCTCGGGATCTATCGTCAGCAGCGGATCGGTAAAAATAAGCTGATTATGCGCTGGCTCTCCCACCGTGGCGGTGCGCTGGACTTCCAGGAGTGGCAGGCTGCGCATCCCGGCGAACGTTTCCCTGTGTCGGTTGCGCTGGGCGCCGATCCCGCGACCATTCTTGGCGCGGTTACACCGGTGCCGGACACGCTCTCTGAATACGCTTTTGCAGGGCTACTGCGCGGTACAAAAACTGAAGTGGTGAAGTGCGTTTCCAACGATCTTGAAGTGCCTGCCAGCGCGGAAATTGTACTGGAAGGCTATATCGAGCCGGGTGAAATGGCCCCTGAAGGGCCGTATGGTGATCATACGGGTTACTATAATGAAGTTGATAACTTCCCGGTGTTTACGGTAACGCACATTACCCGGCGTGAAGACGCGATTTATCACTCCACCTATACTGGTCGTCCGCCCGATGAGCCGGCGGTGCTGGGCGTGGCGTTAAACGAAGTGTTCGTGCCGATCCTGCAAAAGCAGTTTCCGGAGATTGTCGATTTCTATCTGCCGCCGGAAGGCTGCTCCTATCGTCTGGCTGTTGTGACAATCAAGAAACAGTACGCGGGCCATGCAAAACGCGTCATGATGGGCGTCTGGTCTTTCCTGCGCCAGTTTATGTACACCAAGTTTGTGATCGTGTGCGATGACGATGTTAACGCGCGCGACTGGAATGATGTGATTTGGGCGATTACCACCCGTATGGATCCCGCGCGGGATACGGTCCTGGTGGAAAACACGCCGATTGATTACCTGGACTTTGCCTCGCCGGTTTCCGGTCTTGGCTCAAAAATGGGGCTGGATGCCACCAATAAATGGCCGGGGGAAACCCAGCGTGAATGGGGACGCCCAATCAAAAAAGATCCTCAGGTGACGGCGAGAATTGACGCCATCTGGGATGAACTGGCCATACTGAATGACGTAAATAGACCCGACAGAGAGAGCGCATGACAACCTTAAGCTGTAAAGTGACTTCGGTAGATGCCATCACTGATACCGTATATCGTGTCCGTTTAGTGCCGGAGGCGGCTTTTTCGTTTCGCGCTGGTCAGTATCTGATGGTGGTAATGGATGAGCGAGACAAGCGTCCTTTCTCAATGGCATCCACGCCGGATCAGCATGATTATATTGAACTGCATATTGGTGCGTCAGAGCTGAATCTCTATGCCATGGCGGTGATGGACCGCATTCTGAAAGACCGCGAAATTGTTATCGACATTCCTCATGGCGATGCCTGGCTGCGCGATGACGAGGAGCGCCCGATGGTGCTGATCGCGGGCGGTACTGGCTTCTCTTATGCGCGCTCGATTCTGTTGACCACCCTCGCGCAAAACCCGAACCGTGAAGTCAGCATTTACTGGGGAGGACGCGAGGAGAAGCATCTATACGATTTGGCCGAGCTGGAAGCCCTGTCGGTGGATCACCCCAATCTGCGCGTGGTACCGGTGGTTGAGCAGCCGGAAGAGGGCTGGCGCGGTCGTTCCGGCACGGTGCTGGCAGCAGTGATGCAGGATTTTAGTTCTCTCTCCGAACATGATATCTATATCGCAGGTCGGTTCGAGATGGCGAAGATTGCCCGTGACTTGTTCTGCAGTGAGCGCGGCGCGCGTGAAGATCGCCTGTTTGGCGATGCGTTTGCTTTCATTTGATAAAAAAACCCGCCCCTGACAGGCGGGAAAAACGGCGACAACATTCTTTCTTCGCCATGTGTCCCATCGCTGTGTTGGCTACTTTCATTCACCCGCGTCACGCCCCGGTCGCATAGTGCATCTACGCTTCCGGGATTCATTCAGTTGGCACACATGGCTTTGAGACAGAAGCGTTATACGCGTTCAAACACCGTCGCGATCCCCTGACCTAAACCAATACACATCGTCGCCAGACCAAGCTGGGCATCTTTGCGTTCCATCAGGTTCAGCAGCGTGGTGCTAATGCGCGTACCTGAACACCCCAGCGGATGGCCGAGAGCGATTGCACCACCGTGCAGGTTGATCTTCTCGTCAATCTGTTCCATCAACCCCAGATCTTTTATGCACGGCAGGATCTGTGCTGCAAAGGCTTCATTCATCTCAAATAGATCGATATCGCTGGCAGACAGCCCGGCTTTTTTCAGCGCCAGCTGTGAGGCCGGAACCGGGCCGTAGCCCATGATTGACGGATCGCAGCCGATCACCGCCATTGAACGGATGCGGGCGCGCGGCGTCAGACCCAATTCGCGGGCGCGGCTGGCGCTCATGACCAGCATCGCGGAGGCACCATCCGACAGAGCCGATGATGTTCCGGCTGTGACCGTGCCACTAACCGGATCGAAAGCTGGTCGCAGCGTGGACAGCGCTTCGATGGTGGTTTCCGGGCGGATCACTTCGTCATAGTTAAACTGCTTCAATACGCCATCGGCATCGTGACCGCCGGTGGGAATGATCTCGTTTTTGAACGCGCCAGATTGCGTGGCCTGCCAGGCGCGGGCGTGGGAACGTGCAGCGAACGCATCCTGCATTTCTCGACCGATGCCGTGCATGCGCGACAGCATTTCGGCGGTCAGCCCCATCATGGCCGCCGCTTTTGCGACGTTGCGGCTCATACCTGGATGGAAATCGACGCCATGGCTCATCGGTACGTGGCCCATATGCTCAACGCCGCCCACCAGACAGACTTTTGCATCGCCGGTCATGATCATCCGCGCCGCATCATGTAGCGCCTGCATTGACGAACCACACAGCCGGTTGACTGTGACGGCGGGAACGGAATGAGGTATTTCCGCCAGCAACGCGGCGTTGCGGGCAATGTTAAAACCCTGCTCCAGTGTCTGCTGTACGCAGCCCCAGTAAATATCGTCGATAGCGCTCGCTTCCAGCGCCGGGTTACGTGCCAGCAGACTACGCATCAGATGGGCGGAGAGATCCTCCGCGCGTATGTTGCGGAAAGCACCGCCTTTTGAACGGCCCATCGGTGTGCGAATTGCATCGACAATGACAACCTGTTCCATTGTGACTCCTTAAGCCGTTTTTAACTCGCCCACCGGGCGCGCAGGTCCTACCGCAGGGTAATAAGGCTCGTTGTGGCGAGCTTTTTCGTGCAGCCCGGCAGGTAATTCATACAGCGGCCCGAGATGCTGATAATGCTGTGCCATATCGAGGTATTTTGCGCTGCCGAGCGTATCTAGCCAGCGGAACGCGCCGCCGTGGAACGGCGGGAAGCCAAGACCATACACCAGCGCCATATCCGCTTCGGCAGGGCTGGCGATAATGCCTTCTTCAAGGCAACGCACCACTTCATTGATCATCGGGATCATCATGCGGGCGATAATCTCTTGATCGCTAAAATCCTGTGTGCCTTTGCTGATTTCGGCCAGCATGCTGTCAACGGCGCTGTCTTCTTCTTTCTTCGGCTTACCTTTGCTGTCTTCTTTATAACGCCAGAAACCGAGGCCGTTTTTCTGCCCGAAACGGTGTGCCTCAAACAGCGCATCGATGGCATCGCGGTAATCTTTCTGCATGCGCTGCGGGAAACCAGCCGCCATCACCACCTGAGCGTGATGTGCGGTATCAATGCCCACAACGTCCAGCAGATAAGCCGGGCCCATCGGCCAGCCGAACTGTTTCTCCATCACTTTGTCGACTTTGCGAAAATCTGCGCCGTCGCGCAGCAACTGGCTGAATCCCGCTAAGTAAGGGAACAGTACGCGGTTGACGAAGAAACCCGGGCAGTCATTAACCACGATCGGCGTTTTGCCCATTTTGCTCGCCCAGGCTACCACTTTGGCGAGGGTTTCATCGGACGTTTTTTCACCGCGAATCACTTCAACCAACGGCATACGGTGTACTGGGTTGAAAAAGTGCATACCGCAGAAGTTTTCCGGACGTTTCAGCACGCTGGCGAGTTCGCTGATGGGAATAGTGGAAGTGTTTGATGCCAGTACGGTATCCGGACGGACTTTGGCCTCTGTTTCCGCCAGCACTGCTTTTTTCACTTTCGGGTTTTCCACAACAGCTTCGACCACCACGTCGGCGCGTTCAAAACCGGCATACTCGAGTGTGGGCTGAATGGCTGCAATCACGCTGGCCAGTTTCAGACCGTCGATTTTGCCGCGCTCGAGCTGTTTATTCAGCAGCTTGCCTGCTTCATTAATGCCGAGTGCAAGGGATTTCTCGTTGATATCCTTCATTAATACCGGCACGCCTTTCCAGGCTGACTGGTAAGCAATGCCGCCGCCCATAATACCTGCGCCAAGTACCGCAGCCTGTTTGGGCGTTTCGACATTTTTGGTCAGTTTCTTCGCCTGACCTTTTACATATTGGTCGTTCAGAAAAATCCCCACCAGCGCACGGGCCTCGTTGGTGTGGGCGAGCGGAACGAAGCTCTGGTTTTCTAGCTTCAGCGCTTCGTCGCGGCCAAATCTTGCCGCAGCTTCAATGGTTTTGACCGCCGTGATCGGCGCCGGATAGTGTTTCCCGGTGGTTTGCATCACCATACCTTTGGCAATGGTAAAACTCATAGCAGCTTCAATTTTGTTGAGCTTCAGTGGCTCCAGCTTCGGCTGACGTTTTGCTTTCCAGTCCAGATCTCCCTTAATTGCCTGCCGCAGAATGGCGATAGCCCCTTCACGCAGTTTTTCCATCTTCACAATACCATCCACCAGGCCGATTTTCAGCGCTTGTTCGGCATCAACATCTTTCCCGGCCGCGATGATCTCCAGCGCGCTGTCCGCACCCAGCAGGCGTGGCATACGTACTGATCCGCCAAAGCCTGGCATGATACCAAGTTTGGTTTCCGGCAAGCCAATACGCAGGTCCGGCGTCGCCAGACGATAGTCTGTCGCCAGCACGCATTCGCAGCCGCCGCCAAGCGCATAGCCATTCACCGCAGAGACCGTTGGGATGGGCAAATCTTCCAGGCGGTTAAACACGCTGTTGGCAAAGTGCAGCCATTGGCTCAATTGCTCTTCCGGCACGAGGAACAGGGAGAGGAATTCGGTGATATCGGCACCGACAATAAAGGCCGCTTTCTCTGAACGCAGCAGCAGCCCTTTTAAATCTGATTGCTTTTCCAGTACGGCCAGCGCTTCGCCAAGGCTGGCGACGGTAGCGGTATCAAGCTTGTTAACTGAGCCGGGCGCATCAAACACCAGTTCCGCGATGCCATCTTCCAGCCAGTTGAGGTACAGGTTTTTGCCTTTGTAGAGCATATCAGTCTCCTGAATCCAGCGATTATCTGGTCGTACCAGACGAAGCGGAGTGTGGTTTTTATGTTAATAAATTGCAAATAAATGATTAAAAATTGCTGGGCGGATCACGCTCGGTGGAAATCACCCAGTGGCGGGCAGGTGTGCTAAGATGCGGAGACTTGAGGTCGCAATAAACAGAAGGAAAAACGATGGACTCACTGGCAGCGCTTTATAAAAATCATATTGTTACGTTACAGGAACGCACCCGTGATGTGCTGGCGCGCTTTAAGCTCGACGCGTTACTTATTCACTCTGGTGAGCTATTTAACGTCTTTCTTGATGACCATCCCTATCCGTTTAAAGTGAACCCGCAGTTTAAAGCCTGGGTGCCGGTGACGCAGGTGCCGAACTGCTGGCTGCTGGTGGATGGCGTGAACAAGCCGAAGCTGTGGTTCTACCTGCCAGTGGATTACTGGCACAACGTTGAACCGCTGCCGACTTCATTCTGGACCGAAGAGGTTGAGGTGATCGCTCTGCCGAAAGCGGACGGGATTGGCAGCCAGTTGTCTGCGGCGCGCGGCAATATCGCCTATATTGGCCCGGTTGCCGAACGCGCGTTGGGCCTCGACATCGCCGCCAGCAACATCAACCCGAAAGGGGTGATCGATTACCTGCATTACTACCGCGCCTACAAAACCGATTATGAACTGGCCTGCATGCGTGAAGCGCAGAAAACGGCGGTCATGGGACATCGCGCGGCGCATGAAGCCTTCCAGTCCGGCATGAGTGAGTTCGACATCAATCTGGCTTATCTGACCGCGACCGGCCATCGTGATACCGATGTGCCTTATAGCAATATTGTGGCACTGAACGAGCATGCGGCGGTGCTGCATTACACCAAACTTGGTCACCGTGCGCCGGCTGAGATGCGCAGCTTCCTGCTGGATGCCGGCGCGGAATACAACGGTTATGCCGCCGACCTGACGCGTACCTGGGCAGCGAACAGCGACACTGATTATGCGCAGTTGGTGAGAGACGTAAATGAAGAACAATTGGCGCTGATCGCCACCATGAAAGCGGGCGTCAATTACGTTGAGTACCATATTCAGTTCCATCAGCGTATCGCAAAGCTGCTGCGCCGCCATCAAATCATCACTGATATCAGCGAAGAAGCGATGGTTGAGCAGGACATCACCGGGCCGTTTATGCCGCACGGTATTGGACATCCGCTGGGGTTGCAGGTGCATGATGTCGCGGGCTTCATGCAGGATGACAGCGGTACGCATCTGGCTGCGCCGTCAAAATATCCCTACCTTCGCTGCACGCGTGTGATGGAGCCGCGTATGGTGTTGACCATTGAGCCGGGCATCTACTTTATTGAATCGCTGCTCTCATCGTGGCGCGAGGGACCGCTCAGCAAACATTTCAACTGGCATAAAATTGACGCGTTAAAACCGTTTGGCGGTATCCGTATCGAAGATAACGTGGTTATCCACGAGAACAGCATTGAAAACATGACGCGGGATCAGAAGCTGGCGTAATGGAGAACTGGCTGATACCGGCTGCGCTGGTCACCTTTAGCCAGGAGATCAAAAAGAGCCGTTTTATCACGCTGTTGGCACATACCGACGGCGTGGAGTCGGCGAAGGCGTTTGTCGAAACTGTTCGGGTGGAGCACCCGGACGCCCGCCACTATTGTGTGGCGTGGGTTGCCGGGCCGCCGGATGATTCGCAGCAGTTGGGCTTTTCTGACGATGGTGAACCGGCGGGTACCGCAGGGAAGCCGATGCTGGCACAGTTGATGGGCAGCGGTGTCGGCGAAATTACGGCAGTGGTGGTGCGTTATTATGGCGGCGTCTTATTGGGAACTGGTGGGCTGGTGAAAGCCTACGGTGGCGGTGTCCAGCAGGCGCTTAATCAACTCGCGACAACCCGCAAAATGCCGTTAACCGAATATACTTTGTGGTGTGATTACGCACAGTTGAGTGGAGTCGAAATGTTGCTTGAGCAATTTGAGGGGAAAATTGTTGCGAGCGAGTATCAAGCTACCGTGTATCTGCGGGTGGCGCTTCCTCACAGCAGACTGGACACATTTTCGGCAAGGCTCGCTGATTTTAGCCGTGGCACATTGCAATTGTTAAAAACTGAAGAATAATCCCCATCTGATTTTCTGAACACCTAAGGAAGCGGCAGAGATGCATTTTCGCGCCATAACCCGAATCGTTGGACTGCTGGTCATCCTCTTTTCCGGAACGATGATCTTACCTGGACTGGTAGCCCTTATTTACCGTGATGGCGCGGGCCGTGCATTCACGCAGACCTTCTTCGTCGCACTGGTGATTGGCTCCATTCTTTGGTGGCCGAACCGCCGCGAGAAAGGGGAGTTGAAATCCCGCGAAGGGTTTTTGATCGTCGTGCTGTTCTGGACGGTGTTGGGGAGCGTGGGTGCGCTGCCTTTCGTCTTTGCCGAAAGCCCGAATCTGACGGTGACGGATGCTTTTTTTGAATCCTTTTCAGGCCTGACAACGACCGGGGCGACCACGTTGGTTGGGCTGGATTCATTGCCGCACGCGATTCTCTTCTATCGCCAGATGTTGCAATGGTTCGGCGGGATGGGAATCATCGTGCTGGCGGTGGCCATCCTGCCAATTCTGGGTGTGGGGGGGATGCAGCTCTATCGCGCCGAGATGCCGGGACCGCTGAAAGATAACAAAATGCGCCCGCGTATTGCTGAGACGGCGAAAACCCTGTGGCTTATTTATGTGTTGCTTACGGTCGCCTGCGCGCTGGCGCTATGGTTTGCCGGAATGCCAGCTTTTGACGCCATTGGACATAGCTTTTCCACCATCGCGATTGGTGGTTTTTCCACGCATGATGCCAGCATTGGCTATTTCAACAGTTCCACTATCAATACCATCATTGCTGTCTTCTTGCTGATTTCCGGGTGTAACTACGGTCTGCACTTCTCGTTGCTGAGCGGGCGTAGCCTGAAAGTTTACTGGCGCGATCCGGAATTCAGAATGTTCATCGGCGTACAACTGACGCTGGTGGTCATCTGCACTGTGGTGCTGTGGTTCCATAATATCTACAGCTCGGCGTTGACAACGATTAATCAGGCTTTCTTCCAGGTGGTCTCTATGGCGACCACGGCCGGGTTTACGACCGACAGTATCTCCCGCTGGCCGCTTTTCTTGCCGGTATTGTTGCTCTGTTCTGCTTTTATCGGCGGCTGCGCTGGTTCTACGGGCGGTGGTCTGAAGGTGATCCGCATTCTGCTGCTGTTTAAGCAAGGCAACCGCGAACTGAAAAGACTGGTGCATCCGAATGCGGTGTACAGCATTAAGTTGGGGAATCGTGCATTGCCGGAACGTATTCTTGAAGCTGTATGGGGCTTCTTCTCCGCTTATGCGCTGGTATTTATCGTCAGTATGCTGGCAATCATCGCCACGGGGGTTGATGATTTTTCTGCATTTGCCTCTGTGGTTGCGACACTCAATAACCTTGGACCGGGGCTGGGCGTGGTAGCGGATAATTTTGCCAGCATGAATCCGGTCGCCAAGTGGGTGCTCATCGCAAATATGCTGTTTGGTCGTCTGGAGGTCTTCACGCTGCTGGTACTGTTTACCCCAACCTTCTGGCGCGAATAATGGAGTGTGACGTGAAAACATTAATTCTTTTCTCGACCCGGGATGGGCAAACGCGGGAGATTGCTTCTTATCTGTCTTCCGAGCTTAACGAGCTTGGTGTCTGCGCGGATGTGGTTAACCTGAATCGCACACAAGAGATTGACTGGAGTAAATATGAGCGGGTGGTCATTGGTGCGTCCATCCGCTATGGGCACTTTCATCCGGCGTTGGCCAATTTTGTGAAAAAACACCTCTCACAATTAAACGAGCTGCCGGGGGCCTTCTTCTCCGTCAACCTGGTCGCGCGCAAACCGGAGAAAAGCTCGCCGCAAACGAACAACTATACGCGTAAGTTTTTGCTGTCGTCGCCCTGGCAGCCGGATCGCTGCGCTGTATTTGCCGGTGCGCTGCGTTACCCGCACTACCGATGGTATGATCGACTGATGATCCAACTGATTATGAAGATGACGGGAGGTGAAACGGATAGACGTAAAGAAGTTGTCTATACCGACTGGCAGCAGGTGGCGAAGTTTGCCCGTGAAATAGCTCAGTTAAACAGCAAATTGGGCGTTTAATGGGCGCTGAGCCTGAAAAATGAGCGAACGATAATTTTTTTGAATTTTATGCTTGTCAGCCGGAATTATCTCCCTATAATGCGCCTCCACTGACACGGCACAACGGCAAACACACCGGCCTGTCA
>JAGTSE010000063.1 GCA_018261615.1 Pseudomonadota bacterium
TCTCTCACCGGAGGCCAACCTTCGGTTGGGCAAATTCGTTCCCGACGAATTTGTCACTGCGTCGCCGCCTTCCTGCAACTCGAATTATTTAGGGTATAGACCTTATTTATATTGTATGGTTCTGACCATAAATACTGGTAAAAACTAAAACCCGTTGACTTTAAACACATCTGCTCTCCTGTTTGCGTTATTCCGGATCCGGAATACCCAGTTTAGTGTTCAGACGTCCACGGGATTTGTTGAAGATTTTATTGCCATTCTCACGTCCGGCGCGGCGTTTGCGCTGCTGCTCTTCCGGCAACTTGCTCTCTTCCTGACACAATTCGCTGCAACAGCCCTCATATTTCTCTGCACAAGTCGGGCACTGAATAAACAGCAAATGGCAACCGTCATTGAGGCAGTTGGTATGCGAGTCGCACGGCGCACCGCACTGGTGGCAATGGGCAATCACGTCGTCGGAAATGCGTTCCCCCATTCGCTCATCAAAAACGAAATTCTTCCCGACAAAGCGAACAGGCAAACCCTGTTCACGAGCGCGACGCGCATACTCAATGATGCCGCCTTCGATATGCCACACTTTATTAAAACCGTTGTGCTTCATCCAGGCGCTCGCCTTTTCACAACGAATACCACCGGTGCAATACATCACAATTTTCTTGTCTTTATGCGCCTGCATCATCTCAACGGCTTTAGGTAACTGCTCGCGGAAGGTATCGGACGGGATCTCCAGCGCGCCGTCAAAATGCCCCACTTCATATTCATAGTGGTTGCGCATATCGATAAAAATCGCTTCCGGATCGTCGAGCATAGCGTTCACTTCCGCCGCTTTCAGGTAATCGCCGACATCGCTGGCGTCAAAACTCTCATCTTCAATACCGTCTGCAACAATGCGTTCGCGCACTTTCATGCGCAGCACCCAGAATGATTTGCCGTCATCGTCAATGGCGATGTTCATACGCAGGCCATCCAGCGCCGGATCGAAGGCATAAAGAGCATCGCGAAAAGCCGGGAACTGGCTTTGCGGTACACTGACCTGGGCATTAATCCCTTCATGGGCAAGATAAATCCGACCAAATACCTTCAGTGCGGTAAACGCCTGGTAAAGGGCATCGCGCGTTGCCTGCGGATTCATAATAGAAAAATATTTATAAAACGAGACCGTAATACGCGGCTCGGTTTCCGCAAGCATGCGCGCTTTTAATTCATCGTTGGCGATGCGGTTGTGTAACACTGGCATGGTGTACGTATCCTGCAAAGTAGAGAGTGAAAAAACGGCGGCATCATAAAGCAAATACTGATAATTTACATCCACACATTTTACGCTACATTTCATCTCAATCTGCTCATCGCGGTATAACAAATCGCCGGAGAAACAGCCATTCAGTGCGCACGGATTTTGGTAAACTCCGAAAAAATGCGAGAATACAGGGAATTATTGCTTAATACAGGACAGTCATGACGCTTTTACCTAAATTTTCAGCCTCACTTTTACACCCTCGTTTTTGGCCCACCTGGTTTGGTGTGGGTTTGCTGTGGCTGGTCGTTCAGCTCCCCTATCCGGTCATTTATCGCCTGGGGTATGGCATTGGCCATCTGGCTAAATATGTAATGAAGCGCCGCGTAAAAATCGCCGAGCGCAATCTTGAACTCTGTTTCCCGCAGATGTGCGCCGAAGAACGCCAGCGTATGGTTGCCAAAAATTTTGAGTCAGTCGGCATGGGCTTAATGGAAACGGGCATGGCCTGGTTCTGGTCAGATCGCCGAATGGCCCGCTGGATGGATGTATCCGGTTTTGAATATGTTCGCGACGTACAAGCGCAAAGGCGCGGTATTTTGCTGATTGGCGTGCATTTTCTCACTCTGGAAATGGGCGCTCGTATGTTCGGTATGAATGAGCCGGGGATTGGTGTCTACAGACCGAATGATAATCCGGTTATTGATCTGGTGCAGACCTGGGGCCGCATGCGTTCCAACAAAAGCATGCTCGATCGAAAAGATCTTAAAGGTATGATCCGCGCGCTGAAAGCGGGCGAGGTTGTCTGGTACGCGCCGGACCACGATTACGGCCCACGAGCCAGCGTTTTTGCGCCCTTCTTTGCCGTTGAACAGGCGGCGTCCACTTCTGGCACCTGGATGCTGGCGCGGATGTCGCAGGCTGCTATTGTACCCTTTGTTCCGCGCCGTAAGCCGGATGCGAAGGGCTATGAGTTGATCATGCTGGAACCGGAGTACTCCCCACCGCTTGACGATGCAGAAACGACAGCCGCCTGGATGAACAAAGTCGTGGAGCGTTGCATCATGCTGGCTCCCGAACAGTATATGTGGTTACATCGCCGCTTTAAGACCCGCCCGGAAGGCGTTCCTTCCCGCTACTGAGCATCTATAAAGCCCGCATTTACGCATTTGCGGGCTTTTTTCACCCTACAAAACGTCCCACGCATTGCAGCAACCATTACCTGAGCGCATAATTAGCATGCTTATCAATTTCCCTTATGCGCGCGTTGCAGCAACGCTGTACGGATGGTTATGTCATCTTCTGATGCCCCAATAAACTGGCAACGTAATCTTACCATTGCCTGGTTTGGTTGTTTTCTTACTGGCGCAGCCTTCAGCCTGGTCATGCCCTTCCTGCCGCTGTATGTAGAGCAACTCGGCGTAACCGATGCTGGCGCGCTGAATATGTGGTCCGGGCTGGTGTTCAGTATTACCTTTCTGTTTTCTGCCATCGCCTCGCCGTTCTGGGGCGGGCTTGCCGACCGTAAAGGGCGCAAAATTATGTTGCTGCGTTCGGCGCTGGGCATGGCGATTGTCATGGCGCTGATGGGGATGGCGCAAAACGTCTGGCAATTTTTAGCCTTACGCGCGCTTTTGGGCTTATTGGGTGGCTTTATCCCGAACGCGAATGCCTTGATCGCGACACAAATACCGCGGAATAAAAGCGGCTGGGCGCTCGGTACCCTTTCCACCGGCGGCGTCGGCGGCGCGCTGCTTGGGCCGCTGGCAGGCGGTTTGCTCGCCGATAACTGGGGTTTGCGGATGGTCTTCTTTATCACCGCGTCAGTACTGTTCCTCTGTTTCCTGCTGACACTGTTCTGTATCCGGGAGAGTTTTGTCCCGGTGGCAAAACGCGAAATGCTGCACTTCAAAGAGGTTTTTGCTTCGCTGAAAAATCCAAAACTGGTACTGAGCCTGTTTATCACCACCATGATTATTCAAGTGGCAACAGGCTCCATTGCGCCGATTCTGACGCTATATGTGCGCGAACTGACGGGTAACGTCAGTAATATCGCGTTTATCAGCGGCATGATCGCGTCGGTGCCAGGCGTAGCGGCACTGATGAGCGCTCCTCGTCTGGGAAAACTGGGCGATCGCATCGGCCCGGAGAAGATCCTGGTGGCCGCGCTGGTGATATCCGTGCTGTTGCTGGTACCCATGTCGTTAGTACAAGCACCCTGGCAACTGGCGCTTCTGCGCTTCCTGCTCGGTGCCGCCGATGGCGCATTACTGCCGGCGGTGCAGACATTGCTGGTGTATAACTCGACCAGCCAGATTGCCGGGCGCATCTTCAGTTATAACCAGTCATTCCGTGATATTGGCAACGTTACCGGGCCGCTTATTGGTGCAGCGGTTTCCGCCAGCTACGGGTTCCGCGCGGTCTTTTGCGTAACCGCTGGCGTGGTGCTATTTAATGCCGTCTATTCCTGGTTTAGCTTACAGCGCCCTGCACGCTTTCATGTTGAAACGCCTACCGCCACCGCATCTGCTGTCAGCAGTAAAGAGTGATCGGCTACAGAGCGGGTTCCCCCTGCTCTGTCGCTTTTTCATAATGATCAATCTCTGTTAAATATCTGATTACCTCAGCCATCATTTGACGCTGGCGAAACCAGCGACTATAGATTTTTGCAGGTACTTTTTCTGCTACTTGAGGAGTTTTTACATGGCTGAATCCGAACTGGAGTATTACTCAACACTGTCTGAAGCAATTGATGCCGCACGGGAAATTTTTCTTGACAATAATCCCGATATTGATGAAGACGAGGTCAGTGTGCAGCAATTTAATGTGCAAAAGTATGTTCTTCAGGATGGTGATATCGCCTGGCAGGCTGAGTTCTTTGCCGATGATGAGGAGCCAGGAGAGTGTCTGCCGATGCTTAGTGGCGAAGCCGCGCAAAGCGTATTTGACGGTGATTTCGACGAGACCGAAATAAGCCAGGAGTGGCAGGAAGAGAACACACTGCACGAATGGGACGAGGGCGAATTTCAACTTGAACCGCCGCTCGATACCGAAGAGGGTCAGGCCGCCGCAGACGAATGGGATGAGCGCTGATCACTCATAGGGGCCGTGGTGTGCATCAAGTGGCAACAGTAAAGTGTCAAACACCAGTGAAAAAGGCAGATCGAGCACAGTAATATAGCGCCACGCCGAATCACGAACATCCCATTGCACGCCGGGATAGTACTGATTTCCGTGGCCCTGCCCCGGGATAGTCCGACTGATAATGCTGCCGCAGCCGCTCAATATACAGGCCATTACGACAATCAGAATAACTCTCACACCTGACCTCATCTTGCTGTTTGCAGAGTAAAAAAATACCGGCACAGTGGCCGGTATTTTCCTTAATGTCGGCTTACTTCGCCTTCAACGCCAGCGGGTTTAGCTTCAGCTCTTCGTAATGGTTTACCCAGGAGAGGTATCTCTCCGGCGCGGACCATACGCGATAGTGCAGTCGTGAAAGTGTCACTGGATCGCTTAACAGCACCAGGCGACGATCGCGGTTCAGCTTCTCAGGCGTTTCGTTCAGCGCCTGCTCAACGTGACGGTCGCGGGCAATTTCCAGCATGCGACTGCTGGAGCGGTGACGCGCAGTTGCCATTGCTGTTGCCAGCGCGTTGAAAGAAGGATTAAACACCGCGTGCATAAAACCATCCTCCAGCGAACGGGTGCGGTTCAATTCCAGATAGTTATCGGTATCCACCAGCACCTGCGGCGGCGAATATTCTTCCGGAATGAGGAACAGCTTCCAGCGTTTCGTACGCAGACCTACCGTGGAGCGACTGGAGATCACTGAGACAAATGGCGACAGGATCAGCGAGAACACAATCGGCGCCAGCCAGAACAGGAATCGCAGATCCAGCCACGCCATTCCCACGGCCCACACCAGCCCCAGCAGTAACTGCGAGCCGTGACGCATAAAGGCTTCGCCCCATGGCGTGGAGTCATCATCACGCTGCGGCGAATTCCACACCACTTCCCAGCCGAGGAAGGCGCTGACAACAAATACAGTGTGGAAAAGCATGCGCACAGGTGCCAGCAGAACCGAGAACAGCACTTCCAGCAGTAACGAGATTGTTACGCGGAAAAAGCCGCCATACTCTTTCGGCCCTTTACACCATACCAGAATGATACTTAGCAGCTTCGGCAGAAACAGCAGCACCATCGTCGAGGCAAACAGCGCAATAGCCAACTCCGGACGCCACTGCGGCCATACCGGGAACAACTGACGCGGTTGCAGGAAGTACTGCGGCTCCGTCAGGGCATGCACCACCTGCAACGCCGTGGAGAGCGCAAGGAACATAAACCACAGCGGTGCGGAAAGGTAGGACATTACGCCAGTCAGGAACACTGCGCGGTGTACCGGGTGCATACCTTTTACCAGGAACAGCCGGAAGTTCATCAGGTTGCCATGGCACCAGCGACGGTCGCGTTTCAGTTCATCGAGCAGGTTCGGCGGCAGCTCTTCATACGAACCCGGCAGGTCATAGGCGATCCAGACGCCCCAACCCGCACGACGCATCAGCGCTGCTTCCACGAAGTCATGCGACAAAATGGAGCCCGCAAAAGAGCCTTCACCCGGCAGCGGCGCCAGCGCGCAGTGTTCGATAAATGGCTTCACGCGGATAATTGCATTATGCCCCCAGTAGTGGGATTCCCCCAACTGCCAGAAGTGCAGCCCCGCAGTAAACAGCGGCCCGTAAACGCGGGTGGCAAACTGCTGGCAGCGCGCGTACAGCGTATCCATACCGGACGCTTTCGGCGACGACTGGATGATCCCGGCATTCGGGTTAGCTTCCATCAGACGCACCAGACCGGTCAGACATTCACCGCTCATCACAGAGTCTGCGTCCAGCACGACCATGTAGCTGTACTGGCTGCCCCAGCGACGGCAGAAGTCATCGATGTTGCCGCTTTTACGTTTCACACGGCGACGACGACGACGATAGAAGATCTGCCCTTCACCCTGCACTTCCGCGATCAGCTCCATCCACGCTTTCTGCTCAGCAACGCAAATATCCGGGTTATAACTGTCGCTGAGGATATAGACGTCAAAATGCTGTTGCTGCCCGGTGGCTTTAACTGATTCCCAGGTCGCACGCAACCCCGCAAAAACGCGATCCACGTCTTCATTACAGATAGGCATAATTAACGCGGTACGATGTTCCGGATTAAGCGGCTCATCACCAACCGTTGAGTGCGAAATACTATACTTGTCGCGGCCGATCAGCAGTTGCAGGAAGCCCATCAGCGCCGTCCAGAAACCGGCTGATACCCAGCAGAACAAAACGGCGAACAGAATCAGAATGCCGGTTTGCAGCACGTACGGCAGCAACTGCATAAAGGAAACCCACAGATTCTGGCCCGCCATATCAGTCGGGTTGATCAGCGCCCAGCCCTGATAAGGCAGGATGGTTTTCATATACCAGGTCGCCACCACCGTCTGCGCCAGCGTCAGCAGCAGTAAAATATAACGGCGGATTGAGCCGACAGTACGCCATTTCTGTTCGTGTGCCTGCTCTTCTTTCGTCAGACGAGAAAGATAACGCGGCGCCACTTCCCGCCCACGAAGGCGATCCCAAAAACGTCCGATAGGGTTGGTACGCCACGGATCGGGAAACATGGAAGAGCGCTTCGCTTTCGGCATCGCCTGAAGTTGCACACGCCCTTCTTCATCCTTAATAAGCTGCTCTTTGCCCAGTGAATCCGGCCAGCTGTGCTGCAAGCGAGCCGTCACAGAACCCAACGGCGTATCGTCTTCACGTTTCCAGTCCGTGTGCTCAGCATCCAGCGCCTGATGGACGCTCAGAATACTCTCTGCCGGCAGCACTGCTTTCTCCGCATCTGTAAGCGGCAGCGCGTCGATATACTCAGTTGTCTTATTCATTGGCAGGTAGCTGATAGCTCCAGGTTTCACTCAGGGTCTGGTCGGCATTAACCAGGGCCGCACGCATATCCGTCGTTTTCTTCGGATCTTTAACTTTCACGCGCAACATCAAACGCCAACCTTGCGTCACTGGATTATAGCGAACGGTGTTTTCCACGATTTCGCCGTTATCGCCAATGCTGGCTTGCGCGGTGACTGGGGTGCCCTGCGGCATTTTTTTCATATCCTGGCCGGTAAAATCGACGACAAACGCGATCGTTCCGTCAGGCTGACGAATCAGGTTCGACTGTTTTACATCGCCGGTCGAACGACGGGTCTGCAGTACCCAGGCGTTGTCTGGCGCATGCAATTTATCTTCGTCGCGACTAAAGGTGATGGTGTATTTAAAGTTCATCTCCTTGCCTGGTTCCGGTAGTTGATCCGGCGTCCAGTAGGCAACGATGTTGTCGTTGGTCTCGTCATTGGTCGGAATTTCAACCAGCTCAACCTTCCCTTTACCCCACTCGCCTTTCGGCGTGACCCATGCGCTTGGACGCAGATCGTAGCGGTCATCAATGTCTTCAAAACGGGAGAACTGACGGCCACGCTGCAACAGGCCAAAGCCCTGCGGGTTTTCCATCGCATAGCTGCTGACAGCCAGGTGTTTCGGGTTGTTCAGCGGGCGCCAGATCCACTCGCCGTTGCCGGCAAGTATCGACAGACCGTTAGAATCATGCAGTTCCGGGCGGTAGTTGGTCGCCTGAGAGGGCTGAGCAGGACCGAACAGGAACATACTGGTCAGCGGCGCGATGCCCAGTTTGCCCACTTTATCGCGCAGGTAAACTTTGGACTGCACATCCACCACGGTATCGCGACCAGGAATAATAACGAAGCGATAGGCACCCGTGGCGCGCGGTGAATCCAGCAATGCGTAAATCGTCAGGCGTTTATCGCCAGGCTTGGGACGCTCGATCCAGAATTCGCGAAAACGCGGGAACTCTTCGCCGGAGGGGAGCGCAGTATCAATCGCCAGACCGCGCGCGGAGAGCCCATAAACCTGACCGGCACCAATCACGCGGAAGTAGCTTGCACCCAGCATGCTGACGATTTCATCGTTTTTATCTTTATTATTGATGGGGTAAAGAACTTTGAAACCAGCAAAACCAAGATCTTTTACAGTGTCTTTATCGTGCTGAACGTTACCGAAATTAAAGTAGTCCGGGCTGTATTTAATTTGGCGAACGGCGGTGGCGGTCACTTCGTTGATGGTCACCGGCGTATCGAAATACATGCCCTGATGATAAAACTCAAGCTTAAACGGGGTGTTAGTCGCGTTCCAGTAGGCTTTGTCGTGGTTGAACTGAATCTGCTGATAGTCCGCGTATTTCATATCACGGAACGCAGAGGGCAGATTGCTCTTGGGTGCTTCATAGCCTTTGCCAGCCAGGGATTGAGCCTGTTTTGCGACATCGTCAATAGAAAAAGCCCAGCCTGATGACGTATAAAGTGACAACAGAACCGCAGCGCCTACCCAACGCATTTTCATCATTTGTAATTTAGGTTTCATAATAACTAAGCACTTCCCCCTTTGTGTGCTTAAATCGATCCGATCCATTTTAATGGAAATTCAGCCAATCCGACAACTGAATCCCTGTATTGTTCTGCCCGCTGACTCATTGACCAGACAAAGAAACCCACCTTTATCATTTTACAGGCTTATCCTGGAGACAGGTTATCGGACATAGTGTAGGGTTAGTTTCGAATGTAACCATTATTTGTCTTATGGATAAGGCGAAAAGTCTTAGAATGCCCGGAGTTATATGGTCAGAGTACCCACACAACGAGAATATTTCCTCGATTCCATCCGCGCGTGGTTAATGCTACTTGGGATCCCGTTCCACATCTCGCTGATTTATTCCAGCCATATGTGGCACGTTAACAGTACCTATCCTTCCTGGTGGCTAACCCTGTTTAATGACGCTATTCATGCGTTTCGCATGCAGGTGTTTTTTGTCATATCCGGTTATTTTTCATACATGCTATATCTGCGTTACCCGCTGAAACGCTGGTGGATGGTGCGCGTTGAGCGCGTCGGTATACCGATGCTCACCGCAATTCCGTTACTCACATTGCCGCAATTTATTATGTTGCAATATGTGAATAACAATACCGAAGAATGGCGCACCTTATCGGCGTATGACAAATTCAATACGCTGTCGTGGGAGTTGATATCTCATTTATGGTTCCTGTTGGTACTTGTCATATTAACAACGGTTGGCATGTGGTTGTTTAAAAAAATAAAAAACAATGCCGATCGTCTGCTTGGTTCTATTTCACTCGGTACGTTTTCCCTCTGCTTCCTGCTGCTGGGCATTGTCTGGGCCGCATTTCGGCGCATTATTTTTCTGTTGTATCCCGATATATTGCGCGATGCACTGTTTAATTTCGCCGTCATGCAGTCGCTGTTTTACATGCCATTCTTTATCCTTGGTGCGCTGACTTTCATAAATCCACGGCTAAAATCACTTTTTACCACGACGTCACCGTGGTGCATGGTTGGCTCAGCACTGGCGTTTGTTGCTTATCTGCTTAACCAGCGCTATGGCAGCGGCGATGCCTGGATGTATGAAACTGAAGCGGTAATTACTATGCTGCTGGGGCTGTGGATGGTGAATGTGGTGTTCTCGCTGGGGCATCGGTTGCTTAATTTTCAGTCGCCGCGGGTGAGTTATTTTGTCAATGCGTCGCTGTTTATTTATCTGGTACACCATCCGCTGACACTGCTCTTCGGCGCATGGATCACCCCACATATTCAGTCCAACGCGTTAGGTTTTGTCACCGGGCTGATATTCGTCATTGGGATTGCAGTTTTGCTGTATGAAATTCACTTGCGCATTCCGCTACTGCGTTTTCTCTTCTCCGGTAAACCGCAGGAGAAAGAGCTAAAAACGCACGCTACCGCCCGTTGATTTCGCAGGTGGCTCATGGCGAGCAGCCTGCGTTTCCCCTATTTTGCAGGCTCTTCGCCCTGCTGAGTTAATAAATGCTGGTAAAGATGCGCCGTTTCCGCATCAAAGCAGACAAACAAAACCTGCTGTAGCTGAGGCCGCCGGATCAGATGCGCAGAAACCGTGTTGACCGCGATCTCTGCCGCCGCCGGTTTCGGATAGCCATATACGCCAGTGCTTATCGCCGGGAAAGCAATCGTGGTGTAGCCGTTAGCTTCAGCGAGCAACAGACTGTTACGGTATGCATCCTCCAGTAGACGAGCTTCGTGTTCACCGCCGCCGCGCCACACCGGTCCAACTGTGTGAATCACCGCTTTGGCGCGCAAATTTCCTGCCGTGGTGATCACCGAATGCCCTGGAGGGCATTCCCCCTGCTGCTGGCGCACCTGCTGGCACGCCTTCAACAATTCCGGCCCTGCCGCACGATGAATAGCACCATCAACACCGCCGCCGCCAAGTAGCGACGAGTTTGCGGCATTCACAATAACATCAACCTCAAGAGTAGTGATATCCCCCTGAAGTACCTGCATACGTGGCTGCATTTTTGCCCCCTTTCCGGTCAACCAACCGTCTTTCCGATAAGTGTATCCTGGGCGGGGGGCAACATGCAGTCATAATCAGCGATAACTGATAACGACAATGGCCCTTGAGTGCTCTGGATTGAGATAGCGCATCTCAATTTTCGCCAGCGATGCAAAAGACTGCCCGGCAATGTCATGAAGCGAAAATTGCCGCGTTTCGACCTTTTGCCCCTGCGGACAAGAGAGCTGCAGTTGCTGCGAGTGAAAACGATAATCGCAGCCACCCTCAACAATCGCGCCCTGGAAGTGAATGATCCCGCCCGTCGTCGCAGCACTGGCGGAAGTGGGAGATAAAAGGATAATCAGAGGAAACAGTAACACCATGAAAAGCCGCATAAACACCTCACAGATTGCTCATCCTTGATGGTGGGAATCAGATATTTCACATATCTGACTCATCGGCATTTTTAATGAATCACTTTAATAGTGTTAGCACACAAAACAGGCTATTGCTGACTATCGGGCTGTTTTTATAAGATTTATTGTTGTGAATTATATTTTTTCTTGCTCATTTAGCAAAGGCTGCGCGCGGCGAGCAGCGATCCACAGTCCACTATTTTTCATGGCGTAGCCGAATAACAGCCCGACGGCGAGAGAAGGCACAATCATCCGCCACTCACTCTGCCCGGCAAATGTCGCACAGGCCCCCATAAACGTGCCCGGCACAAAAGAGAACAGAAAACTTTTGGCCTGCAAACACATCAGGAATGCCACCACGCCGGTCATCATATAACCGACGATCGCCAAATGCGGCACCAGCGCTGCACCGTGAATAATCACTTGCGCCCAGACAACACCACTCATAACGGTACAGGCGGAGATAAGCAGCCCTTTCAACCCGCCCTGCGGGCAGGCGAAATAGGCCGTACATCCTAGAAAGCCCGCCCAGCTAATCAAGCCGAGGGAAACAGCTACCCAACCCCAAAGGCCAGAGAGGATACCCGTCGTCAGTGCAATAGAAAGGAGAATATTCATGGCGCGCATCATAGCAGATGCGCACTTGGGTTATGTGACTACAAACACATTAATTGAAACGATGAATTATACGTTACATTTAATTAGTGATGTTAATCACATTATTCGGCGGATTCTTCCTGCAATTCATCCCACATTGCTGCAATCGCATCGCGCGCAAGCGGCGCCATTGTACGCCAGAACGGCGTAGTAGCGTGGGCTTCAACCTTACCGAAGAACGTGCCACACCACGGCAACAGGTAGTCAGCGAACAGAGTTTCCAGTGCTTCGCTTTCATCCTCAGTTGACTGGTCTTCCAGCCAGGAGGCAGCCAGCAGCAATGTACCAATATGATCGGCTGGCGCATCGGTTAACGGCATGCCACGGCTCGACAAAAATGAACGCACTTCGGCTTCTGTAGCACCATCCACCCAGGCGCTGCGAAACGGCGACACACGGCACTCTTCACCGACAAACAGCGCGTTGTAATCGGCCGCCAGCGCCTGCGCATCGCAGTTTTTTTGCAGACGCTCCAGCAGTTCATCCTGTTCCAGAGGCCAGCTTTCCGCCAGTTTCCCCTCGCGGATCATGGTGTACAGCGGCACCAGCAGCGGATCCTGCGGTTGACGGTAAAACAGCGAGCCAAGCACGCGGCAGAGGATAGAAAATTCATTCATTCAGTTGTTCCAGTCAGTATTAAAGTTCAGCAAATTCAGCGATCGGCGCCATGCCGCGTGACTCAAGGAAACTCAGCAGGCGATACGGTGAGACATTCAGAATACGTTCTTCCGGGAAACCGACATCATCAAGTACCTTACGGCATTCAGTGAAATCACCCAGCGTAAACGCGGTGTGAGAATCCGATCCCAGCGCGACCCAGCCGCCGGCATCACGCACCGCGGCGGCAACCGCACGGCAGTTAGCTTCACTGCCTATGCGTGAGTGCATAAAGGAAGAGTTGTTAATTTCCAGCGCTACCTGATATTTTGCGGCAGCTTCCGCGATTGCAGGAATATCAACCTCAAATTTCGGGTTGCCAGGATGGCTGATAATATGCACGTTGCCGCTGGCCATCGTGGCAATCATCGCCTGTGTATGTGCGGCTTTATCCTGCGGCGGAAAGACTGGTTCATGGAAACCTGCAATGATCAGATCGAGTGATGTCAGCATCGGGCCAGTGCAGTCGATCTCACCATCAGTGTTTTTAATGTTGGCCTCAATACCGCGCAAAATCCCCACGCCATCCACCAGGCGCGGCCAGATGCGCATATTGACGAAGTGCCAGTAATGCGGCGCATCCGCCATATCCGGGCCGTGGTCAGTAATGGCAAACAGTTTGATGCCTTTGATTTTTGCTTCGGCAATATAATCATGAAGCGTGCTATAAGCATGGGTGCTGGCGACGGTATGCATATGCAGGTCAACGGGGTACATGGCTCACTCCTGTCATTATTTCTTGCAAGGATAGCAGTTATCGGTGTCGATTTTAATGACAAAACCCGGCCGGGCCGGGCTTTCATTAATATCCCCGAACTCTGTCAACGCGCCCGCTGACGGTTTCTCCGCGCTCCAGTTTGCCAATAGTGTGGCTGATAAACTCAATAGCTTCGGTCGGTCTGGTGAATGCCGCAATATGTGGAGTCATTGCTACACGCGGATGCGCCCACAGCGGATTATCGGCAGGGAGCGGCTCGCGGCTAAACACATCAAGCATCGCGCCCTTCACCTTCCCGCTCTCCAGCGCCGCCAGCAGATCGGCTTCCACAACGTGGACACCGCGCGCCAGGTTCATCACGTAACTGTGTTCGGCGAGTTGGTTAAGCAGCGACTGATTAATAAGACCCACCGTTTCCGGCGTATTGGGCAGCAAGTTGATCAGCACGCGTGTGCCCTGTAAAAAATCGCCCAATTCTTCAGGACCAGCAAAACTTTGTATACCGGGCAGCGACTTACGACTGCGACTCCAGCAACGAACCGGAAATCCCCACGGCAGCAGGCTTTCCGCGACTTTTGAACCCAGCACGCCCGCGCCAAGAATACCAACAGTGAAATCGCTGTGCGCATACTCTTCCAGTTGCTGCCATCTGGACTGCTGTTTTAACGCCTGATAATCATCAAAACGGCGGAACCAGTGCAACACCTGACTTACCGCATACTCTTGCATTTGCGATCCCATCCCGGTGTCTTCCAGGCGGAAGAGCGGAATATCATCAGCCAGCATCCCTGGGTTGGCGCTGAGCTGGCCGAGAATGGCATCCACCCCGGCGCCCAGAGCAAATACCCCTTTCAGTTTACGCCCTTTAAGCATTTCGACAGGTGGATGCCACACCAGGGCGTAATCCGCCGGGGCATTATCGCCTACCGTCCATGCACGAACATGTACCTGCGGCATTGCCTTACGCAGTGCGTTAATCCAGGAATCGCTATTAAAGGAAGGGTGATAAAAAATAATGTCCATACCAACTCCAGAACTCGTTGTGATGTATCCGGATAATTTCCGGTTCTGTTGATGATTTTTAAAAGGGTGATCAGCATAACAAATTTCTCCTGTACGCCGCGGAGAAAGTACCGTGACGAGAAAAAAAGCGATTTCAGAACGTTTACGAAGCAGGTTGTTTGAAGTTTGCCTAAACAGGCTAATTTATTGAAAAAGAAGATTGACGCCGCAATGGCTTTTCCCTACATTAGCGCCCGTTCCGATGACATCGGGAAGACAATGTGGTGAGGTGTCCGAGTGGCTGAAGGAGCACGCCTGGAAAGTGTGTATACGGCAACGTATCGGGGGTTCGAATCCCCCCCTCACCGCCATTCTTCAAAGAAGAGCTCGCATGTAAATGCGGGCTTTTTTTTCGCATGTTGCACAGGTACAGGGGGGATGAGAATCCCCG
>JAGTSE010000013.1 GCA_018261615.1 Pseudomonadota bacterium
GCGCGGAGGGTGAGACATTATCCAAGGGCAGTAAAAAAGAAACCGCAACGCTACGCGTTACGGTTTCCATCAAAAGCTTAACTGACAAGCATTACAGCCGAAAGCTGCGGATTTTTTTTGCCTGTCCTGCGTCAATGTTTGTCGCGTTTATAATATTCACGCATTGAAATTTCACGGTGCTACTTATAAAGTGGTACTTGCACTACGGGTATGGAAAGCGGTTTTAAAACCTTATAAGTCATTAAGTTAATGCTATTTTGTCATTGGTTTGTTAACCAATGTTTGCCGCAAATAAGGGAGGAAATATGTTTATCTCATGGTACTGGCTTCTGGCGATTGTCATCGTCGTTTTCGGCTATGTCCACGTACTTAAACGTCATTGCAAAGCCTGCCGCCACGATCGTGAAGCGATCTATAAAGCCTATCAACGAGTGCTCGAAGAGCTGAAGAAAACTCGCCGCGTCGGGCAGGGTGAATAAGACGCGTCAGCGCTCAGCAAGAGCGCCCCAAGCCTCAGCCGCTAAACCCCATCGCCTGCAACGCTACCAGGCTTAAGCCCATCACCGACATACCGCACAGTACGCCGTAGCTGGGGTTGTTGTTGGGATCGATCTCTTTCGCCAGCGGCATCAGTTCATCCACCGACAATGCCACCATAATCCCGGCGACGGTTGCCATAATGGCGGCCATCACCACTGGAGAGACCAGGCTGCCGAGGATCAACCACGCCAGGACGCCGCCGAGGATCTCTGCCAGCCCTGAGATCCCCGCCCAGAATACCGCGCTGCGTTTTGAACCTGTAGCCGCGTAAACCGGCCCGGCAACCGCAAGTCCTTCAGGAATATTGTGCAATGCGACCGCAAAGGCGATACCGAGGCCTAATTCCAGGTCGTTACTGGCGGTGACATAGGTGGCGATGCCTTCCGGAAAGTTGTGGAGGCTGATACCCAGCGTCAGCAAAATGGCGGTACGGCGCAGACCGCGCGAAAATGTTTGCTGCGTACCCTGCATTAAATCCTGTGGATGCGCATGGGGTAAAATGCGATCCAATGCGAAATACCCCAGCAGGCCCACGACAAACATGCCATAACCGAGCATCGGTGACATATTTTCCGTCGCCAGCGCAGCGGGCAACATCTCCATTAACGAAATCAGTAACATGATTCCCGCAGCAAAGCCGAGCGAGAATGCTAGTACGCGGTTTGATGGTTTCTGGCCTAATACGCCAAGAATCGCGCCAATAAAGGTCGCTGCGCCAGCCAGGATGGTCAGAATCAACGGTACTGACATGAATTACTCCTTTATGATAATCATTCTCATTAATGTAAGAGTTCGTTAACGTAAAAGCGAGGCCGGAGCCTTATCTTTACTTGATGCTTACATTCAAAATTACTGATGATCTTCATCATGGTTATCTGAGTTCTTCACACCATGAAAAGGCGTAATGTGTTGTTATCAAATTGACACCCTAAGTAAGGATATCACCATGTCTGCCCCTCGTATGCCAGCACTGTTCCTGGGCCACGGTAGCCCAATGAATGTTCTGGAAGATAACGTTTATACCCGCGCCTGGGGAATGTTAGGCGAGACGCTGCCGCGCCCGAAAGCGATTGTGGTGGTATCCGCCCACTGGTTTACCCGTGGCACTGGCGTTACCGCGATGGAAGCGCCGAAAACCATCCATGATTTCGGTGGTTTCCCACAGGCGCTGTACGATACTCATTACCCGGCACCGGGATCGCCGGAACTGGCTCAGCACCTGGTTGATTTACTGGCACCTGTACCCGTTGTACTTGATAAGGAAGCCTGGGGTTTTGACCACGGCTCCTGGGGCGTGCTGATTAAAATGTACCCGAATGCCGACATCCCGATGGTACAGCTCAGTATCGACAGCACGAAGCCAGCGGCATGGCATTTCGAGATGGGTCGCAAGCTGGCGACGCTGCGTGATGAGGGCGTTATGCTGGTGGCCAGCGGCAACGTGGTGCATAACCTGCGTACCGCGCGCTGGCATGGTGAAAATACGCCGTATCCGTGGGCGACATCGTTCAACGATTATGTGAAAGCGAACCTCACCTGGCAGGGGCCGGTTGAGCAGCATCCGCTGGTAAATTACCTCGATCATGAAGGCGGATCGTTGTCTAGTCCAACGCCGGATCACTACCTGCCGCTGCTGTATGTGCTGGGCACATGGAACGGCACTGAGGCTATCACTATCCCGGTGGACGGTATTGAGATGGGTTCGCTGAGTATGCTTTCGGTTCAGGTTGGTTAAAACAAAGGAGGGCTCTGGCAGCCACCCTTTCCATTGTCATTCCTGATCACCCCTAAACCCACTGCTGGGGAGGTGGTGATGGATCCTATAAGGCTATAGCCTGAAGAATGCCATGCCGGAATATCTCTGCTTACTCACCACAAGTAAAAGAAGACAAACCGACATGGAGCTTCATTGTCATCACGGCGATGGTTTTTACGTTATTCGGTAAAAATATGCGGATAGAAACGTGACAGATCCTGGGTGATCAGCGCGCGATCTTCACGAATGCCGATTCCTGCTGGCTGATCATTGATCAGCCAGCTGCCGATCAGCGTATAACTGTCGCCGAATTTTGGCAGCGGGTGGAACTGCTGCACAATCATGCCCTCTTCGCCGTATGGTCCTTCAACGGCCTCAACCGTTTTTCCGTTCTCAACGATCGATACATTTGCGCCTTCACGGGAGAAAATCGGTTTCACGACGTACTTTTCCATTTGCGGATAATCGTCTTCGGCAAAGTAAGCAGGCAGCAGATTGGGGTGATTGGGGAACATTTCCCACAGCAACGGCAACAGCGCTTTATTGGAAATAATGCTCTTCCAGGCGGGTTCCAGCCAGCGCACACCGGCATCTTCCAGCTTGGTGGAGAATATTTCGCGCAGCATGTATTCCCACGGATAAAGCTTGAATAGGTTGCCAATCACCTGATCCTGAAGGTCGGTAAACTGGCCTTTCTCGCCAAGGCCGATATCCTCGATATAGAGGAACTCCGATGCCAGTTCCGCTTCTGCCGCGCAATCCTGCAAATACTGCACGGTACCGCGATCTTCAACGGTATCCCGGCAGCAAGTGAAGTGCAGCAACTGGAAACCGTGCTGCTCGCGAAGCTCGGCGAAACGCGCAATGAGCTGCTCTTGCAGGCTGTTGAATTGATCGCTACCCGCTGGTAGGTTTCCGGCGTTAAGCTGGTCTTCCAACCAGATCCACTGGAAAAAAGCAGCTTCATACAGAGATGTCGGCGTATCTGCATTATTCTCCAGCAATTTGGGTTCGCCCACTCCATCCCAGGCGAGATCGAGACGCGAGTAGAGCGAGGGTTGCTGCGTTGCCCAGGACTGGCGTACAAAGCCCCAGGTGTGTTTTGGCATGCGGAATTTGGCCATCAGCTCGTCGCTGGCAACCACTTTTTCCACCACTTTCAGGCACATCTGGTGCAGCTCGGCAGTCACTTCTTCCAGCTTCTCGACCTGAGCAAGCGTCAGCTTGTAGTACGCTTCTTCACACCAATACGGTTCTCCATACATGGTGTGAAAATTAAAACCATATTCAGTGGCTTTTTCGCGCCAGTCCGGGCGCTCGGTAATTGCGATTCTTTCCATGATCATTAACCGCCCATTGAGCGGGTTGGCGTACCGCTTACGCGACGCTGCATCGTGTTCTGTTTCGCGACAGACTCACCGAAGCCGCCACGGGTCACCGTAGTTGTGGTCGCCGGTTTTGGCGCCATGGCCGTTTTCGGTACGGTCATGGTGCGGCCTGGCTGTGCTGCGCCATAGCCTTTACCGGATGCATCGGTGTACTGACCATAAGCAGGGCTTGCCGGATTACGCGAGCTGAACAGCGGTTGCTGGGCAAAACCTGCGCCACCGCCCATCAGGCGGCCCATCATATAGCCCGCCATCAGCGGCATCCAAAAGCTGCCGCCGGATTGTGCCTGTGCCTGATTTTCCGGTGCCGTGCCTGCCTGAACAGGGGTCTGCTGACACTGGCCTTCACCAAATTCAGCAACACAGTCTTCGCGCGTTGCGTACTTCGGTGCCGTACGCTCAGCTTCTTTCCGCGCGTTGTTGTAAGCGGTTTTACACTCCGCGCTTTTCCCCGGGTTTGCTGACGAACAATCGTCCGCATTCTGGTACAGGGAAACCGTTTCGTCGCTTTTTTCACAGCCCGCCAGCATGAAAACGGCAGTCACCGCCAGTGCAACAGGCGTTAAATGACGTGCGCTCCAGCTTTTGCGGAACGTCGCGTGTTGAATGTTTTTTGTCCGTTTCATTGTTATCTTCCTGGATCCCAAAGGCATATGTAAAACGCTCAGGATAGAGGATGAGTGGTTGAAATTAAAGCGAGGAGGGTAGGCCTTTACGTTGCCTTACGTAAAAACGGGGGCTAAATTGCCCCCGCTGCGGATCGGTGCTGATTAGCGTTTAGCTTTGGTACGTGCTACGGCAGGCTGTACGTTGCCGTTGAAGTTATCAACGCTGGCGTCCTGCTGCGTGTTCTCCGGTGCCACGCTTTCCGGCGTGGTAGAGATGTTTTTACCCAGCGTATTGTTCAGCGCCAGCAGATCCTGTTCGTTCAGCGTACCCAATGCTGATTTGATATTCAGCTGATTAATCAGGTAGTTGTAACGTGCGCTTGAGAGCTGTTGCTTGGCGTTATACAACGTGGTTGTCGCATCCAGCACATCAACAATGGTACGCGTACCCACGGAGTAACCTGCTTCCATCGCATCCAGAGAGCTTTGGGCAGAAACAACTGCTTGTTTGTAGGCGTTGATGCTGCTGATAGACGCGTTCACGTTGTTGAAAGAGGAGCGCACGTTCTGTACGACGCTGCGATGCGCGCTTTCCAGTTGTTCACTTGCGCCAACAAAGTTGTACTGCGCCTGTTTCACCTGCGAATTCACCTGACCGCCCTGATACAGGGGGAGTGAGAAGCTCAGGCCGACTTTGTTCTGACCGGCATTCACATCATCATATTGCGACGTATTGGTTTTTGAACCGCTGTAGGACGTGTTAGATACACCCGTGGAGGCAGTCAGGTTCAGGGTCGGGAGATGGCCATCCTGCGCCTGGCGGATTTGCTCGCGGGCCAGATCCTGGCTCAAACGCGCCTGCAGCAGCGTCAGGTTACGGTTTTCCGCTTCCTTCAGCAGCGCATTAACCGCCTGCGGCTTGTTCGTTTTGAAATTGTCGACATTCAGCGACGCCAGTTCCGGATAGTAGTTGCCGGTAACCTGACGCAGTGCTTCCACCGCGTTGTCGAGGTTATTACGCGCGGTGACTTCATTCGCCAGTACGGTATCATACTGTGAACGAGCGTTCTGTACGTCGGTAATGGCGACCAGGCCGACATTGAAACGCTGAGTGGTTTGATCCAACTGGCGATAGATCGCCTGTTTCTGCGCTTCGGTGTAGGAAAGGGCGTCGATCGCACTCAGTACGTTGAAGTAGGCCGTCGCGGTGTTAAGAATCAACGTTTGCTGGTCGGCCTGCCAGGTCACATCCTGAATACCTGCGGTTTTTTCCTGTAACGTCAGCGCACGCCATTTTGACATATCAAAAATGGTCTGCGTCAATTGCAGAGAAGCGCTGGTAGCGTTGGAGTTCACGCCTTTGCTGTCACGGTAGCCGTTGGCATAATCGTAATCTGCACCCAAACCGAGCTGAGGCAGTAACGGGCTGCGCGCTTCGTTAATTTTCTCGAAAGCAGCGTCGCGGTCCGCTGCGGATTTACGCAGGTCCGGGTTACTTAAGCGTGCCTGCTGATAAACCTGCAGCAGGTTTTCTGCCTGGCTCATGGTGCTGAAACCCGTCAGGCTCAGACCGATAAGGAGGGGGAGCAATTTCTTCATTTGCATTCCTTGTTGTGAAGCAGTATTAGCGCTGGTCTAAATTGGGAAAAAATAATCGCCGATTCTAGCAGAAACGGACACCGCTTAAGCTTGGCGTTACGTGCCATTGGCGTAAATTTGCACCAATCTATCACATAGCGCTTGAAACGATAATTAAACAGGCTTGAAATCTACAGTTTTGTCATTATTTCGAATGAGATGCCGCCAATGAATAAGCCAGTAATATCCCCAGTGACTTTCACAAAAAACGATGTAGAAATTATTGCACGAGAAACGCTGTACAGCGGTTTTTTTTCGCTCGATCTTTACCGTTTTCGCCACCGTTTATTTAATGGTGAAATGAGCGGCGAAGTGCGCCGTGAAATTTTTGAACGCGGCCACGCAGCAGTCTTGCTACCCTTTGACCCAGTACGCGACGAAGTTGTGCTGATCGAACAGATCCGTATTGCGGCATTCGATACCAGCGAAAGCCCGTGGTTGCTGGAGATGGTCGCCGGTATGATTGAAGAGGGTGAAAGCGAAGAAGACGTTGTGCGCCGTGAAGTTGTCGAAGAAGCGGGGTTAACCGTTGGGCGCGCAAAAAAAGTATTGAGCTATCTGGCAAGTCCAGGCGGCACCAGCGAGCGTTCCGCCGTCTTTGTCGGTGAAGTGGATGCCACCCAGGCCGAAGGTGTTCATGGTCTGGTGGATGAAAACGAAGATATTCGGGTTCATGTGGTGAGTCGGGAGCAGGCTTACCAGTGGGTAGAAGAGGGGAGAATCGATAACGCAGCATCTGTCATCGCCCTGCAATGGCTGCAACTGCATCATGAGAACTTACGAAACGAGTGGAAAAAATGAAGCGCTATACACCTGACTTCCCTGAAATGATGCGCCTGTGCGAAACCAATTTCGCTCAGTTGCGTCGTCTGTTGCCGCGTAATGATGAAGCGGGCCAAACGGTGAGCTATCAGGTGACTAACGCGCAATACCGGTTAACAATAGTAGAAGCGACGCGTTATACGACGTTGGTGGAAATTGAACAGACGGTGCCTGCCGTGAGTTACTGGAGCCTGCCGTCCATGACGGTACGCTTGTACCACGACGCGATGGTCGCTGAAGTGTGTTCAAGTCAGCAGATCTTTCGTTTCAAAGCGCGTTATGATTATCCTAATAAAAAGTTGCATCAACGCGACGAAAAGCATCAAATTAATCAGTTTCTGGCCGATTGGCTACGTTACTGTTTAGCACATGGAGCAATGGCGATTCCGGTTTGTTAGCGTCATGAAACCTAAGGACACCATTTGGAAAGCCTGTTAAACCTCTCTCTGGCCGGTGAGTCCAGAGTCAGGGTCTTACAAATTACTGATTCTCACCTGTTTGCCGAAAAGCACGAGACGCTGTTAGGGGTTAATACCTGGGAAAGTTATCAGGCGGTACTGGAGGCTATCCAGGCCCAGCAGTGCCCTTGCGATCTGATCGTCGCCACCGGTGACCTGGCACAGGATCACTCTGCTGCGGCTTATCAGCATTTTGCTGAAGGCATCGCAAGATTCACTGCGCCTTGCGTCTGGTTACCGGGTAATCACGATTTCCAGCCCGCCATGTACAGCGCATTGCAGGATGCGGGAATATCCCCTGCAAAACGCGTATTTATCGGTGAACGCTGGCAAATTCTGCTGCTGGACAGCCAGGTATTTGGCGTCCCGCATGGTGAATTGAGTGAATTTCAGCTTGAGTGGCTGGAGAATAAACTCTCCGACAGCCCGGAGCGGCACACCTTGCTGTTGCTTCACCATCATCCGCTGCCATCCGGTTGTAGCTGGCTCGATCAGCACAGCCTGCGTAACGCGGGCGAACTGAATAATGTGCTTCAGCGCTTCCCAAAAGTGCGCCACCTGCTGTGCGGGCATATTCACCAGGATCTGGATCTCGACTGGAATGGCCGCCGCCTGCTGGCGACGCCGTCAACCTGCGTGCAGTTCAAACCGCACTGCGCCAACTTTACGCTCGATACCATTGCACCGGGCTGGCGCTGGCTGGATCTCTACGATGACGGAACGCTACATACTGAAGTCTGCCGGCTGGAGAGCACGCAGTTCCGCCCCGATACGGCTTCAGAAGGCTACTAATGTCCACTCTTCTCTATCTGCATGGCTTTAACAGTTCGCCGCGTTCGGCGAAGGCCACACAGTTGTCGCAATGGTTGTCGCAGCACTATCCCGACATCGAAGTGCTGGTGCCGCAGTTGCCGCCTTATCCCGCCGCCGCTGCCGAATTGCTGGAGTCGCTGGTGCTTGAACAAGGCGGGCGTCAGCTTGGCGTCGTCGGATCGTCGCTGGGCGGTTACTACGCAACCTGGCTCTCGCAATGCTTTATGTTGCCAGCGGTGGTGATCAATCCGGCGGTGCGTCCGTTTGAGTTACTGGCCGATTACCTCGGCAATAACGAGAATCCCTACACTGGGGAGCAATATGTGCTAGAGTCTCGCCATATTTACGAGCTCAAAGTGATGCAAGTTGACCCGCTTGACGCGCCGGACCTTATCTGGCTGCTGCAACAAACCGGGGATGAAGTGCTCGATTACCGCCAGGCGGTGGCCTATTACGATGCCTGTCGCCAGACTGTAGAAGAGGGCGGGAATCATGCCTTTGTAGGCTTTGAGAATCATTTCACACAGATTATCGATTTCCTTGGGCTGCATTGAGCCGACAGGGAAACGATGCGGTCACTATCTACGAACAAACCATGACGCAATCCTATAACGCTGATGCCATAGAGGTACTCACCGGGCTTGAGCCGGTTCGCCGCCGTCCGGGGATGTACACCGATACCACGCGCCCAAACCACCTCGGGCAGGAAGTCATTGATAACAGTGTCGATGAGGCGCTGGCCGGGCACGCCAAACGCGTGGAGGTGATCCTGCACGCCGACCAATCGCTGGAAGTTATCGACGACGGGCGCGGCATGCCGGTGGACATTCACCCGGAAGAGGGTGTTCCGGCCGTTGAGCTGATCCTATGCCGTCTGCACGCGGGCGGTAAATTCTCAAATAAGAACTATCAGTTCTCCGGTGGCTTGCATGGCGTGGGCATTTCCGTGGTGAACGCCCTGTCGCGTCGCGTGGAAGTGCAGGTAAAACGTGACGGACAAATTCACAGCATTGCGTTTGAAAATGGTGAAAAGGCCGAAGATTTGCACATTATCGGTACTTGCGGCAAACGCAATACCGGAACCAGCGTCCATTTCTGGCCGGATGAGTCCTTCTTTGACAGCCCGCGTTTCTCGGTTTCCCGTTTGACGCATCTGCTGAAAGCAAAAGCCGTACTCTGCCCCGGCGTGGAAATTCTCTTCAAAGATGAAGTGAACAACGCCGAGCAGCGCTGGTGTTATCAGGATGGCCTGAACGACTACCTGTGCGAAGCGGTCAACGGCCTGCCGACGCTGCCAGAAAAACCGTTTATTGGCAATTTCTCTGCTGAAACCGAAGCGGCGGACTGGGCGCTGCTGTGGCTGCCAGAAGGCGGCGAGCTGCTGACGGAAAGCTACGTTAACCTGATCCCGACCCCGCAGGGCGGAACGCACGTTAACGGCCTGCGCCAGGGGCTGCTGGATGCCATGCGAGAGTTCTGCGAATACCGCAATATTCTGCCGCGCGGTGTGAAGCTTTCGGCGGAAGATATCTGGGAACGTTGCGCGTATGTGTTGTCGGTAAAAATGCAGGATCCGCAGTTTGCCGGGCAGACTAAAGAGCGCCTTTCCTCCCGTCAGTGCGCCGCGTTTGTCTCCGGTGTGGTGAAAGATGCCTTCAGCCTGTGGCTGAATCAGAATATTCAGATTGCTGAACTGCTGGCCGAAATGGCGATTTCCAGCGCCCAGCGCCGCATGCGCGCCGCCAAAAAAGTGGTGCGTAAAAAGCTGACCAGCGGTCCGGCGCTGCCGGGAAAACTGGCGGACTGCACCGCTCAGGATCTGAACCGTACCGAGCTGTTTCTCGTTGAAGGGGATTCGGCGGGCGGCTCCGCCAAGCAGGCGCGCGATCGCGAATATCAGGCGATCATGCCGCTGAAAGGTAAGATCCTGAACACCTGGGAAGTCTCTTCGGACGAAGTGCTGGCCTCACAGGAAGTGCACGACATTTCCGTGGCGATCGGTATCGATCCGGACAGCGACGATCTCAGTCAGCTGCGCTATGGCAAGATCTGTATCCTCGCCGATGCAGATTCCGATGGTCTGCACATTGCCACGCTGCTGTGCGCGCTGTTCGTGCGTCACTTCCGCGCGCTGGTAAAGCATGGTCATGTTTACGTGGCGCTACCGCCGCTGTACCGTATCGACCTCGGCAAAGAGGTATATTACGCACTGACGGAAGAAGAGAAAACCGGGGTGCTGGAGCAGTTGAAGCGTAAGAAAGGCAAACCGAACGTGCAGCGCTTTAAAGGGCTGGGTGAAATGAACCCGATGCAGCTTCGTGAAACCACGCTCGATCCGAACACCCGCCGTCTGGTGCAACTGATCATCAGCGATGAAGATGAGCAGCAAACCACCGCCATGATGGATATGCTGCTTGCCAAAAAGCGTTCGGAAGATCGCCGCAACTGGCTGCAAGAAAAAGGCGACATGGCCAATATCGAAGCCTGATAAATCCCATCACGAAACAGGGATGCTTAGCGCATCCCTTTTTACTTAACGGCTCAGGTTTTGGTCGCCCCATGCAAGCGCCGTGTTTATCAGGGCACTCAGCAGTTCGCGAAAGCGTTCGCTCTTCTCTTCGGAGAATGCAAAGCTCACCTCATCCATGTAGCAGCACTGCGCCACTTCCAGTTGCACCGCATGGATGTTTTGTTGCGGTGCACCGTAATGGCGGGTGATATACCCTCCTTTAAAGCGGCCGTTGAGCACTTTGGTGTAGCGCGGAAACGCGTCGCAGCAGTCCAGCAATGCGCGGCTCAGCTCCGGCGCGCAGCTTGCCCCATCGGCAGTGCCGAAATTCAGATCCGGCAGTTTGCCCTCAAACAAACGCGGAACCACCGATTTGATGGAGTGCGCATCCCACAGCAACACGTAGCCGAAGGTGTCGCGCAACCTCGCCAGCTCCTGCGCCAGCGCCTGGTGATAAGGCTGCCATATGTTGTGCAAAATGGCGGCTTTCGTGGCGTCATCCGGCGCTTTGCCCGCTTCGAACAGCGGCTCGCCGTCAAAAAAAGTCCCCGGGAACAGGCCGGTGGTCGCTGTGCTGTATAGCGGTTTGTCATTCGCCGGGCGGTTTAAATCCACTACATAGCGGGAATAATTGGCGCTCAGCACGCTGGCGCCAAGCTCGCGAATCGGCTGATACAGCAGCGGAATATGCCAGTCCGTATCCTCCAGGCGCTGCGCCCGCGCGGTAAGAGCGCCAGCGATCTCCGGTGTCAATTGCGTGCCGGGATGGGGCATGCTGACCAGCAGCGGCAGCCGACCCTGATGTAATTCGAATTCGTTAGTCATGCCACACTTCCTCCCCCTGATAAATAACCTGTTTCGACAGAGCTCCACCCAGCCAGTAGCTGAGTTCTGCCGGATGAGCGACATCCCACGCGATAAAACTGGCCTCTTTACCCGCCTGTAGCGTACCGCAGCGATCGTTGATACCTAATGCGCGGGCGGCATGACAGGTCACTCCCGCCAGCGCTTCTTCAGGTGTCAGACGGAACAACGTGCAGGCCATATTCATCATCAGTCGCAGAGACAATACCGGTGATGTGCCCGGGTTCAGATCGCTGGAAATGGCCATCGGCACCTGGTGCTGACGCAGCAGCGCCACGGGCGGCTGCTGGCTTTCGCGCAAAAAGTAAAAGGCGCCCGGCAGCAGAACGGCAGTGGTGCCGTGCTGCGACATCAGCGCGATATCCTCTTCACACAAATACTCCAGGTGATCGGCGGAAAGTGCGTTGTAGCGGGCAGCCAGGCCTGCGCCGTGCAGCAGTGAAAGCTGTTCGGCATGCAGTTTTACCGGTAAGCCAAGCTGCTGTGCTTTGTGGAAGACCCGCTCCACTTGTTGCGGTGAAAAGGCCAGATGTTCACAAAAAGCATCGACCGCATCGACCAGCCCTTGTGCGTGCCAGATGGGCAGCCAGCGTTGGCAAATTTCGTCAATGTATTCGTCGGCGCGTCCCTGATACTCGCCAGGCAATGCATGCGCCGCGAGACAGGTGCTGAAGATAGTGAGCGGCATCTCTGCGCCAAGCGCGCGGATCACCTGCAACATTTTGCCTTCATCGGTGAAGCTAAGGCCGTAGCCGGATTTGATCTCAAGCGTGGTAACGCCGTCTTTGCGCAGCGCGTGAATGCGCTTGCGGGCACTTTCCAGCAGTTGTTGCTGGCTGGCGTTACGGGTGGCATTCACGGTACTGATAATGCCGCCGCCTGTTGCGGCGATCTCCGCGTAACTCGCGCCGTTGAGCCGCATCTCAAACTCCTGGCTGCGATCGCCGCCAAACACGCTATGGCTATGGCAATCGATCAGCCCTGGCGTAACCAGCCGTCCGTGCAGATCCACTTCACGATCAATCGCATCGTCCGGCTGCGTTCCCTCTTCGCCCAGCCATACAATGCGCGGGCCATCAGTGATCATCGCCGCGTGCGGGATCAGGTTGTATTTGCCCGCTTCCATGGTGGCAATCTGGCAGTGACGCCATAAAATGCGCATCCGCGTTCTCCCGTCATGGTTCGGCGCGGCAATCACCGCGCCGCCGGTTTTACTTTGCAATCATCGGCAGGTTGAGGCCGTGCTCTTTGGCACAGGCGACAGCGGAATCATAGCCTGCATCGGCATGGCGCATCACGCCCGTAGCCGGATCGTTATGCAGTACGCGGGCGATACGTTCTGCCGCTTCATCCGTGCCATCGCAGACGATAACCATCCCCGAATGCTGTGAGAAGCCCATGCCGACGCCGCCGCCGTGGTGCAGGGAAACCCAGGTTGCGCCGCTGGCAGTATTAAGTAATGCGTTCAGCAGCGGCCAGTCGGAAACCGCATCGGAGCCATCTTTCATCGCTTCGGTTTCGCGGTTCGGGCTGGCAACGGAGCCGGAGTCCAGGTGATCGCGGCCAATGACAATCGGTGCCGAGACTTCGCCGCGCCGCACCATTTCGTTAAACGCCAGCCCCAGACGCGCGCGCTGTCCCAGACCAACCCAGCAAATACGTGCTGGCAGGCCCTGGAAACTGATGCGCTCTTTCGCCATATCCAGCCAGCGGTGCAGATGTGTATCATCCACGATCAACTCTTTCACCTTTTCATCGGTGCGATAGATATCTTCCGGATCGCCGGAGAGTGCGGCCCAGCGGAACGGCCCGATACCGCGGCAGAACAGCGGACGAATATAGGCGGGCACAAAACCCGGGAAATCGAAGGCGTTGCTGACGCCCATCTCTTTCGCCATCTGGCGAATATTGTTGCCATAATCGAAGGTTGGAATGCCTTGCTGCTGGAAGGCGAGCATCGCTTTAACGTGCTCCGCCATTGAAGCTTTCGCCGCCTGAATCACTACCGCTGGCTCCGCCTTCGCTCGTTCGCGATACTCTTCCCACTGCCAGCCAATCGGCAGATAGCCGTTCAGCGGATCGTGGGCGCTGGTTTGATCGGTCACGATATCCGGACGAACACCACGTTTAACCAGTTCAGGTAAGATTTCCGCCGCATTACCGTGCAGCGCAACAGAGATAGCTTTGCCTTCACGGGTGTAGCGTGCAATACGCACCAGCGCATCGTCCAGATCCGTTGCCTGCTCATCCACATAACCGGTATGCAGGCGGAAGTCGATGCGGGATTGCTGACACTCAATGTTCAGCGAGCAGGCGCCCGCCAGCGTAGCGGCCAGCGGCTGTGCGCCGCCCATACCGCCCAGACCAGCAGTCAGCACCCAGCGGCCAACCAATGAACCGTCATAGTGCTGGCGACCCGCTTCGACGAAGGTTTCATACGTGCCCTGAACGATCCCCTGGCTGCCGATATAGATCCAGGAGCCTGCGGTCATCTGGCCGTACATCGCCAGCCCTTTGGCGTCCAGTTCGTTGAAGTGCTCCCAGTTAGCCCAGTGGGGAACCAGGTTGGAGTTTGCGATCAGTACGCGCGGCGCATTACTGTGGGTTTTAAACACGCCGACCGGTTTGCCGGACTGCACCAGCAGCGTTTCGTCATCGTTAAGCTGCTTCAGCGCTTCCACCATTTTGTCAAAGCACTCCCAGTTACGCACTGCCCGTCCAATCCCCCCGTAAACCACCAGCTCTTTCGGGTTTTCCGCGACTTCGGGATCAAGGTTGTTCATCAGCATGCGTAGCGGCGCTTCGGTCAGCCAGCTTTTCGCATTCAATGTCGTGCCGCGCGGCGCTCTGATCTCAACATCACGATAACGGGAAAATTCACTACTCATGCGGTTTACCTTCTTTGTTTGATAGCAGAATAAATGCTTACTGACGTTGCAATGCTGTTGTACACGTCTTGTATATACATGATAAGCACATATGGTGCCGTTTTGATCTATTTATTTATTTTTCATGTAAAACAGTTAGTTGTTGTTAATGGTCTTTTGTGTTGCGCTGAAGGAAAGGATTTTAGCGCGCTTTGTTGCGCTGTTATTGTGCCTGACGGCAGAAAAATGATCGTTTTAAGTGCATTTGTTTGCCGTTTTGTGGCGAGTGGGCAGGGCTAATCAGCAGGCTTAATCTGCCTGATTAAGCTAATTTTATATTGCTATTTTATTGTTTTTTTAATGTATTTTTTATGGATGTATGTTGCGGTTACGTTATGGCTCATGATTTTTTAGTTGTACATACAAGAATGCACATGAGGTATTTTTACATCGCCGTCATATCGTCACCATCGAACTCAATTAGGTGACCGACAACCCGGTGTTTTTAATTGAAGACTATGCGCTGGTAATTTTGCCTGGTGGCAACGGCAACGGCAACGGCAACGGCAACGGCAACGGCAACGGTACGCCGCTGGCGCTGGCTATCGCGCAACTGAGCACGGCATTACAGGTACGTTCTGATCGTATCACTAACGTGCATCTCAGCAGCTTACCGGCGTTTCAGAACAGGCAGACGCCGCAGTTTACCGCGCGTTAGCGGGATGTCAGCGTCACGCAGGCGAAAAGCGTGTCGCTGTCTGCGTGGACGGTAACCGTCGCCGGGTTATCGATTCGCAGGCTGTCGTAATGTTGCAGGGTATGGCGTTCACCTTCGACGGTAACATCAAGCAAATTTCCGGCGTTGAACAGCAGCATCGTTCCCTGTTGATGTCGCCATGCGCCATCGTGCAGCCAGCGCACTGTTGCCTGGGTGGTTTCACGGCGATAAATCACGTTGAAATCGAGTAACGGCCCGCCGACAACCTCGCAAAACACCGCGCTGTCTCCGCTAAAATCCGTCGCCTGAAACAGTGGAATTAACGCGCTGCGCTGGTCATCAACCGTCAGAAACATGCCTTCGCCTTCCAGCACGCTGATATTTCGCAGGTAACCGGAGAAACGTGAGAACGCGCCGTCTTCGCGGATCGTCGCAACCGATATGCGCCAGTCATACTGTTCACTGGCGGGGAAACGGCACACCTCATGGGTGACACCCAGGCCATTTTTCCAGCGCATCTCAGCGTATCCGCTATAAGGCAGTTGCCTCATTTGCGCATGCTTCCTTCCAGGCGGTAGCGCGAACCCGGATAGACCAGGCGCACGGTGGTGACGATTTTCTTGTCCTGACGACCGGTCCAGGTGCGGCGGTTCACTTGCAGGCAAGGGGTGTGCTCATCGATTTCCAGATAAACGCACTCGCTGCGGGGCACGTTCACGGCTTCGATAATATGCTCGCCCTCGACAATCGGCGCGATGGAAGAAAGATAGGCATTTGGGGTGATGCGGGTGAAATCCTGTTGCAGATAGTCCGGCACAATCAGCGCATTCACCAGCCTGTCTTCAAGCATCACCGGAACGCCGTTTTCATAATGACAAATCAGCGAATGAAACAGGCGGCTACCTTTCGGTAAATTAAAGGACAGCGCTTGCTGGGCATCTGCATGCAGTTGGGTCAGTTCCAGCACTCTGGCGTGATGGCGATGGCCGCGGCTGGCAATCTCATCGGCAATGTTGTTGATTTCCAGCAGCGCCGACTGCCCGCGAACTTCGGCGACAAAGGTGCCAACGCCCTGCATGCGCACCAGCAGCCCTTCGGCGGTCAGTTCACGCAGCGCACGGTTAATGGTCATCCGGCTGTAGCCAAACTGACTGACCAGCTCGCTTTCGGACGGCACGCGGTAATTCACTGGCCAGGCGCCGCTGTGGATATTGGTTTTGATCATGCTCTTCACCCTTTCATAGAAAGGGGCGGGCTGATCGAGATGCGTCTCGCCTGCGGCTGCTTTAAAAATTTCGCTTTGCTCCATTAACCCTTTCCTCGGCCGGATGACCGTTGAAGTTTACTCTACGCACAATTGGATGTATATATATAAACATGTATATACATCTTCGGTAGCGGCAGGCGGTGAGAGGCAATATGACGGTATATTTCGCGGCGAAAGCATTGTTGCCGCAGGGCTGGGCGGAGAATGTCCGCATTACGGTTTCCGCACAGGGTATTATCACCGCGCTGGAAAGTGGTAGTCAGCCAGACGATAACACGATTCGCCTGGACGGTTTCCTGGTGCCGGGCATGCCAAACCTGCATTCGCATGCGTTTCAGCGCGCAATGGCCGGGCTGACCGAAGTGGTGGGCGATTCGGCAGACAGCTTCTGGACATGGCGCGATTTGATGTACCGGCTGGTGGATAAAATCACCCCCGAACAGCTGGAAACCATCGCCAGCTATCTGTACATCGAAATGCTGAAGGCCGGTTATACCTCGGTTGCCGAGTTTCACTATTTGCACCACGATCGCGGCGGAAAACCTTATGCGCGGCCAGCCGAGCTGGCGTTGCGTATTTCGCAAGCGGCGAAAACAGCGGGCATTGGCCTGACATTGCTGCCAGTGCTTTACAGCTTCGCCGGTTTTGGCGGGCAGCCAGCGACCACCGGGCAGCGCCGCTTTATTCACGATACGGAAGGCTATCTGGCGCTGCATGAGGCGCTGACGTCGCAGCTTGCCGCTGAGCCGATGCAGCGTACCGGGCTGTGCTTCCACTCGCTACGGGCCGTTACGTCGGAGCAGATGCAGAATGTGCTCAAAGCCTGTCCGCAATCGCAGCCGGTACATATTCATATTGCCGAGCAGCAAAAAGAGGTCGATGACTGCGTAGCCTGGTCCGGGCTGCGTCCAGTGGAGTGGCTTTACCAGCATATGCCGGTGGATGAGCAGTGGTGTCTGATTCACGCCACGCACCTTACGCCGCAGGAAACCCAACAAATTGCTGCTTCAGGCGCAGTGGCGGGCCTGTGCCTGACCACTGAAGCCAATCTTGGTGACGGTATTTTCCCAGGGCCGGACTATCTTGCGCAACACGGGCGTTGGGGGATTGGCTCCGACAGCCATATCAGCGTCAGCGTCAGCGAGGATTTGCGCTGGTTTGAGTACGGGCAACGGTTAAACAAACGGCGGCGCAACTTGCTCCATCTGCCGGATGAACCTTATATCGGCAATGTGCTGTATCAGGGCGCATTGCAGGGCGGACGCCGCGCGCTGGGGCAGGCGATTGGTCAACTGGCGACCGGCCATCGCGCGGATATGCTGTTGCTCGACAGCCGCGATCCTTTCCTTGCTGCCGCAGGCGATCGTGAACGTCTGAATCGCTGGATTTTCGCCTGTTCGACGAACCCGATAAAAAGGGTGATGACCGGAGGACGCTGGGTGATTGAAGCGGGGCATCACGCGCAGGAAGAGCAGGTGACAGCCGCGTTTATCAAAGTCATGCAGCAACTGGTGGCGTAAGACAAGGGATGCCGGGCGGCATCCCTTTTTGTCTCTTAATCTACGCGGTTAAGCAGCGGCAGCAGGAAGTTCGCTGCTTTCATCGCGCCGTTCGCCGTAATGGTGTGTGGCACGCCGGGCTCAAAATAGGTATCAACATCGACACCCGCCGCGCCAAGCAGTTCGGCAGCGTGCTGGCTCTGCTGATAGTGAATCACCGGATCGCTCACACCGTGCACCAGCAGCACTGGCGTGTGCGGCGCAGGCTGCCATGGCTGTGCCGAGGCCAGACGACCGGAAAACGCCACCACAGCTGCCAGCGGACACCGGGCGTTGACCAGTGCATCCAGCGACATAATCGCCCCTTGCGAAAAACCGCTCAGCACCAGCTTGTCTCGTCCGGGCTGCACATCGTGTTTCTCCAGCAGGCCATTGATGGTGGCATTAAAGGTGCTGCGGGCTTCGGCAATCCGCGCGGCGCGCGTTTCATCGGTGATACCGTTAACGCTGAACCACTGGAAACCCGGCCCCATATCAAAAGGCGACGGCCCGTCCGGCGTGGCGATAATCACATCGTCGAGAGTTTGCGACCAGTATTTCCCCAGACCTTGCAAATCCGAGCCACGGCTACCGACGCCATGCAACAGCACAATCAATTTTTTCATTATCGCTTCCTGTCACAGCCCGTAAGCGCGTAAATCCGGCCCTTGCGGAACAATACCATTGGGGTTGAGGGCTTTAATCGAGTAATAACCCTGCTTGATATGGTCAATATTCACCGTCTCGCGAATACCAGGAACCGCCAGCATCTCGCGCAGATAGCGATCCAGATGCGGGTACTCCGCCAGCTTACGAAGATTGCATTTAAACAATCCGTGGTAAGCCGCATCGAAGCGAATCAGCGTAACGAACAGGCGAATATCTGCCTCGGTAAGTTGCGTGCCGCACAGGAACGTGCGCTGGGCGAGGTGGTTTTCCAGCTTATCAAGCTGGCTGAACACATCGTTCACTGCTTCTTCGTAACTCAACTGAGTGGTGGCAAAACCGGCGCGATAAACCCCGTTATTGAGGTTCGGGTAGATCTCCGCATTCAACTGGTCGATCTCATCGCGCAGGTGCGCCGGATAGAGATCGACCGCGTTGTTTGCCAGCGAACCAAAGCCGCTGTTCAGCATGCGAACAATGTCGGCCGACTCGTTATTGACGATGGTGTGGGTTTGCTTATCCCACAGCACCGGCACCGTTGCGCGCCCGGTAAAGCGCGGGTCGGCGCGGGTATAGAGCTGGTGCAGCCATTCGGCCTGATTCAGTGTGTCACGGTTGGCGCCTGGGTAGTCGCCAAAGTGCCAGCCTTCATCCAGCAGCCACGGTTCAACCACTGACACGCTGATCACCGGTTCCAGCCCTTTCAGCTTGCGGGCAATCAGCGTGCGCGAGGCCCAGGGGCAAATGAGCGCCACATACAGATGGTAGCGGCCAGGTTCGGCGATAAATCCGCCTTCGCCGGTGATACCGGGCGCTCCGTCCGGGGTCACCCAGTGGCGAAAGCTGGAGGTCTGGCGAACAAAACCGCCTTTCTCGTCGGTGGCCTGAACCGGGTGCCAGTCGGCCGTCCATTTACCCTCAATCAGCATGCCGCCTCCGTTAGCCTTTTACCGGGGTGGGTTTCAGGGCAAATTTGCCGTCGCCCGTCAGCGCCAGTGTTAACAGACCAACAATCCAGAAGGCCGGGAATTCCCAACCGCCGTTCGGGTTAGTAAAGAAGAAACCGGCCGGGCCGTGAACGGTGAAGATCGCACCGAGCAGAATTGGGATCAGCACAATCGCCACAATACGTGCGTAAACACCGAGGATCAGGGCAATCGCCCCTACCAGTTCAACCGCCATGGTGATATACGCCAGCCAGCCTGGCAGACCGAGTGAGGCGAAGAACTTCGCAGTGCCCGCCGGGGTGAAGGCGAAAAATTTCAGACCAAAGTGCGCCAGAAACAGAATACCGAGCGCCAGGCGCATAATCAGTGCGGCATACGGGGTAGTGCGTTGGTCAAACATGGTGGTGTTCCTCTCAGTCAGTTGATGAGAGGAGTGTATAGTCTTTCCATCTGGAAAATTATCTGCGTAAAACAGGGATGTTTATTTCCATTTTGGAAATTATCACCACCCCTGTTCCCATTCCGGCTGCAGCGAGAAAGCGTCCACCAGAAAATCGATCAGCACGCGGGATTTCTGCGCCAGGTAGCGGGCGGGCGGATAAACGGCGAACAGCGCCAGCGGTGGGGCTTCATAGGCCGTGAGCACCGGTTTTATGCGCCGCTCTCTCAATGCCTTACCGGCGACAAACACCGGGATGCGCGCTACGCCCAGTCCGGCGCAGGCGGCTTCGAGGCACACTTCAGCGTTGGAAAATTTACTATGTCCGCGCACCGGCTGAAGATGCAGTTGTTTGTGCTCATCGAGGAAAGGCCAGTGCCAGGGATCGCGGAAATTGGTATCAACAATCAGGCTGTGCTGCTCAAGCTGCTGCCAGTGCGTGGGTTCACCCTGCCGGGCAAGGTAATCCGGCGAGGCGACCACCACATTGCGGATCGCGCACAGGCGGCGAGCCACCAGGCTGCTGTCGGAAAGTGCGCCGATGCGCAGGGCAACATCAAACCCTTCATCCACTACGTTGACCAGTCGGTCAGCAAAGCTGACATCCAGTTCGATTTCTGGATAGAGGCGGGCAAACGCCACCAGATGGGGCGTGAGCTGGGAAGTCCCAAACGTGACGGGTGCAGAGATGCGCAACAAGCCGGAGGGTGCATTGGCAATGTTGCGCACTGCATCGTTAAGCGCATCGTAATCAATCAGCAACTGGCGGATACGGTCATAATAGGCCAGCCCCACTTCGGTTGGCGTCAGCGAGCGGGTGCTGCGTCGCAGCAGATTAACGCCCAACTCCTGTTCCAGGCGGGAGATGAGTTTCGACGCCTGGCCGTGGCTGGTGCCGCAGCGCCGCGCCGCGCCGGTAAAGCTGCCCGTTTCCATCACCGCCACAAACATGCGATCGCAATCCAGCCGTTCCATACGTCTTTTTCCGCAGAATTATCAGTTCCTCACCATAACAAAAGTGCGCCACGGGCAATAGTCAGCGCCGTTGCGATGCGTGGTTTTTACGGTATTGCAGCGGCGTTTCACCGATACCTTTCCTGAAAGCGCTAATAAACCAGGTGACGTCAGAAAATCCTACCCGTGCGGCGATATCGCGAATGCTGTGCGGGCTGTGCAGCAGATAGTCGCAGGCTTTGCGCAGGCGAATGGTGTTGAGATAGTGGTTAATCAGCTCGCCGGTTTCTTCATGGAAGCGGCGCGAGATGTAGCTGCGCGATTTCCCCAGCTCTTGCGCCAGCTTTCCCAGGCTGAATTTTTGCTGGTAGTTCTCTTCCAGCCAGAACATAACCGGCGTGGCAATCCCGCAACCTTCTTCTGGTAATTTCTCACTCTCTTCCGGCAACATACTCAGCAGATTCAACAACAGGCAAGCGACCTGTTCGCCGTTCAGTTTCGTGCTGGCAGCCAGCCTGGCGTAGCCGCTGAACAGATGGTCGATATGGGGATGAATGGTTGCCGCATCTATCACCACCGCCGCGCCGCCGCGCTGAGAAAGTCGTTGTAAACGTCGGTGATTGTGCGGGAAATCGCGGAAATAATGGAGGATAGCGTGGTGATCAACATGAATGATAGTGCGGCGATAACTCGCCTGCGCCTGCTCATCGACCATCACTTTATGGATGGTCAGCGGCGGAAAGAAAAACAGCCGCCCAGGGCGCATGGTGTACTGGCGATTATCGACGATCACCACGCCAAATCCCTCCTCGACGTACAGCACTTCCAGGCACTGATGCCAGTGGTGATAGCGCACCGTATTGGCAAACAGGCGGCTGAACGATGCAACCGCATCGTTGAGGGTGATCAGTTCCAGTCTCTCTGTTTGCCAGTTGTCTGCCATAGTGCAACCAAACTCAACTTTTTCCCCGGTGACGCTATTTATAAACCACAGTTTTAAATTTCCTCAATAATGGGTTCAGCTAAAGCTTAGCGGTGTGACAGAGCTAACATTTCCCCTTCCTGGCGATTCACTATGCTTCTGCCACACGATACGGGAGAGAAACCTATGCAGGCGGCGGAAGTGAAAACCTCAAATCCATTGTCATCCCGCGCGGAGGTAGCCTGCGCGTTGACGCAGATGCTGGACGCGCTGGATAAGCAGTTTCCACAGGGCGCAGCGCGATTTTCGCTGGGAGCAACCAGCGCGCATTACAGCGTAGATATTGCCGAAATGGAGGGGCTATCCCGCGCGTTGTGGGGGCTGTTTCCGTTGATGGCGGGCGGCGATGTGGAAACGTTCAGCGATAAATATCTGACGGCCATTAAGCGCGGCACCGATCCACAAAGTGCCGGTTACTGGGGAGAAACCGGGCCGTACGATCAGCGGCTGGTGGAGATGGCCACCTACGGTCTGGGGCTGGCGTTACTCGGCGAGAAGCTGACGGTGAAATTCAGCGAGGCCGGGACCCATAACCTGCATCAGTGGCTTAATCAAATCACCGATGCTGAGATGCCCGATAGCAACTGGAATTTCTTCGCCATCATGGTGCAACTGGGGTTTAAACGCGCCGGATTACCCTGGGAGCCTGCAGCTATCGCGCACCGTTTTCACCTGATGGATGCCTATTACCTTGGCGACGGCTGGTATTCCGATGGTCCTGGCCGACCAAAGGATTACTACATTTCGATGGCGTTCCATTTCTATGGCCTGATCTACGCCACGCTGAATGGGGAAGAGGATGCCGAACGCGCGGCTATTATCCGCCAGCGAGCCAGCCTGTTTGCACAGGACTTTATCTATATGTCGGCGGCAGAAGGAGAGTCGGTGCCGTTTGGCCGCAGCCTGACCTACCGTTTTGCGATGGTGGCTTTCTGGAGTGCGGTGGCGTTCTCCGGGCTGGAGGTTTTTTCGCCCGGCGTGGTGAAAGGTCTGATCCTGCGCCATCTGCGCTGGTGGCTACGGCAGCCGATTTTCGATCGCGATGGCATCCTGACGCTCGGTTTTGCTTATCCGAACCTGACGATGTGTGAAGACTACAACTCGCCGGGCTCGCCCTACTGGGCGCTGAAAGTCTTCTTGATCCTTGCGCTGCCGGAATCTCACCTATTCTGGCGGGCGGAAGAGCTGCCGCTGCCCGTGTTGGCTCCACAGCGCGTTATTCCGCCTGCGGGGCAGATCCTCGTGCATACCGATCAGTCACGGCATGTCTGGATGCTGACGTCCGGCCAGCTGGAACTGAACAACTACGTCAATACCGAGGCGAAATACACCAAATTTGCCTACTCCAGCCGGTTCGGTTTCACCATTGAACGTGGGCGCTATGGTATCAAGCATGCCGCCTGTGATTCGATGCTGTTACTCAGTGAAGGTGATAACTACTTCCGTGGCCGCCGCGAGTGTGACGAGGTCGTGGTCAGCCCACAGGCGATTTTCTCCCGCTGGTCGCCGTGGCATGACGTGCTGATCGCGAGCTGGCTTATTCCCTGCAACGACTGGCATATTCGCGTGCATTGCATTGATTCTGCACGTCATTTACAGAGCGTCGAGGGCGGTTTTGCCGTGCTGAAAGCCTCGCATCGTCATGAGCAAAACGGCAGTCTGGTGGTGGCGGAAAATGGCGTCAGCGGTATTTTCGAACTGCTGGCTGACAATCCGCGGGAAGCTGACAGCGTGGTAACGCCGCCGAACAGCAGCATTATGTTTGCCTCCTGCGCCTCCATTCCCGTGCTGCGCGGCACGATAACGCCGGGCCGGCAATGGCTGGCCTGCGCGGTACAGGCGGCTGTGACAGAACCGGCGTTTCACCCGCGCTTACCGCAATTATTCATAGAAGAACATGCGCTGGTGATCTACTCGCCCGCGCAGGAAAAAATCGTTATTACATTTTAATTAAACGCCCGGTTGCGGCCGGGTATATATCTCTGAGCCCTACATGCTTTCGTCGAGGATAGTATGGAAAGAATAGCTATTAATAATAAAACAGAGTATTACAAAATCAGCGGATTTATATTCCTCTACTTTTTTACCTGGTCCGCCAGTATTGGTTTGTTGGCTATCTGGTTGGGGCAAAAAGCCAATCTTAGTGGAACGATAATTGGTACTGTATTTGCTATTAATGGGATATTTTCTGTGATCCTGAAACCGATATATGGTTATATCCTGGATAAAATCGGCATGAGCAAATATTTGCTCTATTTTGTTGTGCTGATGTCTGCGCTGATGGCCCCGTTTTTTATTTACGTGTATCAACCGCTGCTTATTTCCAATACCTTAGTGGGTATTATTGTTGGCGCGATTTATTTAAGTTTTGCCTGGTATGCTGGCGTCGCTGCCTGCGAATCCTATACCGATCGTTACAGCCGCTTAAACGGCATGGAGTTCGGACAAATCCGCATGTGGGGATCGCTCGGTTGGGCTGTCGCGTCGTCATTTTCCGGCCTGCTGTTTAACCTCTCTCCGGCTTATAACTTCATTATGGGTTCTGTTGCCTCGCTGATCATGCTGGTGGTGCTACTGAGCCTGAAAGTGAATATCCACTCCGCCCACGCCAGCGACGTGCTGACGAACGAGAAAATCGTGCCGGCGGATGTTTACGCGCTGTTACGTAACCGTAAGTTCTGGGCTTTCTGCCTGTATGTCGCAGGCGTGGCGTGGATGATGTTTATCGCCGAACAGCAGTTCTCCCGCTACTTTGTCACCTTCTTTACGGATATCCACCAGGGCAACGCGGTGTTTGGTTACCTGGGCACGGTGCAGTCCGGCATGGAATTTGTCATGTATATGGTGATCCCGCTGTTCGTGAATTTTATCGGAGCAAAACGCGGGTTACTGATCGTCGGGCTGGTGGTGGGCGCGCGGCTGATTATTTCCGGGTTGTGCGAATCGCATCTGCTGATTTCGGTATTAAAACCGCTGTACGGCCTGGAAATCTGCCTGCTGCTGGTATCGGTATTTAAATATATCGCCGAGCATTTCGATAAACGAGTTAACGCCACCATGTATTTATTGGGTTATCAGGCGATGCTGTATGTTGGTAATGTGGTGGTCTCTTCTCCGGCCGGAATATTGTATGACCGTATCGGCTTTGAAAATACCTACATCATTATGGGCTGTATTGCGCTGAGCTTTACCTTTATTTCGTTATTTACCTTGTCTGCCTGTCAGAGCAAATGGCGACAGCATCAAGCATTAGATATTGCCCGCGATAATGCAGCTCGCTGATCTTATTTTCTGTAATAACAAGGAATCGAAATATGTTAAGTAAAATCGCTGAGGAAACGTTACGCGATTATCCGGGCACGCCGATAGATGTGCAGTCGTTTAAAGATGAACTGGATTCCGCGCGTGCGCATACCCTTGAACTGATTCGCCGTCATTTAACGGATTTCGGTGATAAATTCCCCGCCGAAACCTGCGTCCAGGGGTATTACCCGCTGACCGAAAATGTTGAGTGGACCACCAGCTTCTGGACCGGGCAATTGTGGTTGGCGTGGGAGATGAGCGGCGATGACGTTTTTCGCGCGATGGCTGAGCGCCATGTGCGCTCTTTTGGTCTGCGCATTGCCGGGCGTCACGATACCAATACGCACGATTTGGGTTTCTTATATACGCTCTCCTGCGTGGCCGCCTGGCGTCTGACCGGCAATCATGAGGCGCGCGGGTTTGCCTTGCTGGCTGCCGAAGCGCTGCTGGAACGCTTTCACGAGAAAGCGCAAATCATTCAGGCCTGGGGCGATTTACAGGACTCCGATCAGGCCGGTCGCATGATTATCGACTGCAATATGAACCTGCCGCTGCTCTACTGGGCCAGTGAGCAGACCGGGGATCGGCGCTTTGCCCGGGCCGCGCAGGTACATGTACAGCAGGCGGCGAAATACCTGATCCGCGAAGATGCTTCCACCTTTCACACTTATTATATGGACGTGCAAACCGGTGCGCCGCGCTATGGCAACACGCAGCAGGGGTATGCCGATGACTCCTGCTGGTCACGCGGCCAGGCGTGGGGGATTTACGGTTTCCTGCTGAGCTTTATCTACACTGGCGATAAAGAGATGGTGGCGCTGTCGAAACGGCTGGCAAATTACTTCCTCAACCGTTTACCGGAAGATGCGGTGTGCCACTGGGATCTGGCGCTGGTGGGCAGCGATGCATTGCGCGACTCCTCTTCGGCGGCGATTGCGGTGTGCGGCTTGCTGGAACTGATTAAACATCTACCGGTGACTGACCCCGATCGCGCGCGTTATCAACAGTGGGTGATGCGCATTATGTCGTCGCTGGGTAAGCACTACCTGGCCGGAAAAAATGAAGCCACGACCGGGCTACTGAAACATTCGGTCTATCATCTGTCGGGCAATAAAGGGGTGGATGAGTGTTGTAGCTGGGGGGATTACTTCTATGTGGAGGCGCTGGCGCGCTTTTCGCAGAGCTGGAAACTGTACTGGTAGAAATAAAAACGCCGGATAGCGGCTGTGCTTATCCGGCTTTCGTCACTTCCCCTCGCCGTGCGGTGAGGGGCGCGTTCTCAAAGACCCGCTTGCAGGATGCGGATATGCGTTTCCAGCACGTCGCCTTTGACCGCTTCGCTCCACGCTTTCATATGCGGCGTTTGCAGGTGAGCTTCAAGATGCGCCACGCTTTCCCACTGCTCCACCATCATAATGGAATCCGGCGCAGTAGCCTGGAAGCTAACGCCGGCAGCGTGATCGACCAGTGGCTCATAGCCGTGGCACCCCTCTTCCTGCAACACAACAGGAACGATTTTCGCGAACTGATCGAGTACAGCCTGGCGATGATGCTGCCCGGGACGGGTACGGATTTCGGCAATAACTGTCAACATAATTGGCTAACTCCTTCTAAGTCCAGCTACACAGTTAAGCAAAAATCTCCGCCAGATGCTTGCGATATTCTGCGATATAACGCGGTACGTCCGGCATTTTAATCACGTCATTGGTGATAAAAGTCGGCAGCGCTTCCATACCGAGGAACTGATTCGCTTTGTGGAACGGCAGGTAAACACCATCAACGCCGACACCGTGGAAGAACTGCTCTTTCTCGGTGAACGCTTCCAGCGGCGCATTCCAGGTCAGCGACAGCATATAGGTTTTGCCCTGAATCAGACCGCCGGAACCGTATTTTTTGGCGGCATCGGAACGGGTGCGGCCATCGCTGGCGTACAGTGAGCCGTGACCTTCGGTGAACACGTCGTCCATATATTTCTTCACAGTCCACGGCGCGCCCATCCACCAGCCCGGCATCTGCCAGATAACGGTGTCGGCCCACAGAAAGTTCTGCACTTCCGCTTTGATGTCGTAATCCCCGTCGGTACGCACGGTTTTAACATCATGTCCGAGGTCGCGCAGATAGCTTTCCGCAGCTTCGGTCAGAGTGTTGTTCAGTTGGCCATTAGAGTGCGAGAATTTTTTCGCACCGTTGATAATCAAAATATTGCTCATGGGATGTCCTTAATCAAAATCGAATGGCGGCAATATTACCCTGAACATCGGGACGGAAAAATTGGCAAAAAGTGCAAAGACTTTTACGTTGGGTGCAATAATCTCGCTACCACGTCATCTGCGCGACAAAGCCTCCCTCAGGATGATTGCTGAAGGAAACCGACATGCGATGCAGCCTGGCGATGCGTTTAACAATCGACAAACCGAGCCCGCTGCCGGTGGCGCTTTGCCCTGGTGGGCGGTAGAAACGCTCACCGGCGCGCTTTTTCATCTCATCGCTCATGCCGGTGCCGTTATCCCGCACGGTCAGTGAATGGCTATCCAGCGTGACATCCACCGTGCTTCCCGGCGGACTGTAGCGGATCGCATTATCCAGCAGATTGCGTATCATCAGGCTGAGCAACAGCGGCTGGCCTTCGCGGCTGACGGAGGGCGTATTCAGATGTAAACGCACTTCAATACCCGCCTGTTGCGCCGGGTGGTAGATATCCATGATGGCCGATTGCAGCACGTTCTCCAGCGCAACGGTTTCGATATCCGCCAGATTATCCAGCGAATCCAGCCTTGATAAAGTGAGTAACTGATCGACCAGGCGTGTGGCGCGATCAATACCGCGATGCAGCTGGGAGAGCGCTTTTTGCAGCGCTTCGGGGTCATCATTGGAAAGCTGCGCCACTTCGGTTTGTACTTTCAGCGCCGCCAGCGGGCTACGCAGTTCATGCGCGGCATCAGAGGTGAAACGCCGCTCGCGCAGCATCATGGTATGCGTGCGGGCAAAAAGCTGATTCAGTGCATCGACCAGTGGCCGTACCTCGCTGGGCACGCCTTGCGTATTTAATGGTTGAGCGAGAGCCGGCGCGCGATACCGCAGCGCCAGCGCCAGTTTTTTCAGCGGTCGCAATTCAACGCTCAGCAGCACGACCAGTAAGATCAGCATTAATGGCAGGGCAACCAGCCAGGGCGTGAGCTGGGAGGTAATAATTTCCAGCGCCATCTGCTGGCGATATTCCCACTCCTGGCCGACCACAATGCGGAAGGTATTGTCCGGTGCAGTCAGCCAGAGAAAACGCCAGCGTTCGTCATCATCACGCAAATGACCATTATCAAAACCTTCGCGCCGATAGCTGTAAGGGATCTCTTTGCCGTTATCACCGTCGTGCAGCAGCATTTTGCCGTCGGTTGAATAGATGGCGAATGCCAGCGCGTCATCGTCCAGATGACCGTGTTTGATCTTCTTGCTGGCGATCTGCGGCGCGGGATTTTTAAGCTGTTCAAATTCCATCACGCTTAAGCGTTTGGCAAATAACATTTGCTGCGTATCGAACAATTTATCGAGCTTTGAACGCGTCTGATCCCAGGCCACCAGGCTGGCACACAGCCAGGCCGCCATAGCCAGCAGAAAGAAGAGTATGGTCAGGCGCAGACGCAGACTCAGTGGATGGGTGATTTTCATGCGTCTCCCAGCGTATAACCGATGCCATGAACGGTGCGGATAAACGCGCTACCGAGCTTGCGCCGCAAGTGGTGGACATGCACTTCGACCGCATTGCTGGAGAGTTCATCGTCCCAGTTATAGAGTTTCTCTTCGATTAATTTACGCGGCAACACGCGCCCGGCGTTGCGCAGCAACAGCTCCAGCAGGGCAAACTCTTTCGGCTTTAACACTAGCGTTTCGCCCTCCAGTGTGGCAATCAGGCTGGCCGGGTCAAGAGTTACCGGGCCGTGTCGCAACACGCTTTGCGTTTGCCCGTGGGTGCGGCGGATCAACACTTCCAGCCGGGCGGCGACTTCGACCAGCGCAAAAGGTTTGCACAGATAATCATCCCCGCCCAGGCGCAAACCTTCGACACGCTGATCAATGGCATCACGGGCGGTGAGGATCAATACCGGTTCGCTGCGTTTTTGGCTGCGCCAGTGGCGAAGAATATCCAGCCCGTCAATGGCTGGCAGCGTCAAATCCAGGATCACCGCATCGTAAGGCGCGGTAAACAACGCGGCCTGACCCTGATTGCCATCGGTGAACCAGTCAATGCTAAATCCTTTTTTGCTCAGCCCGGCTTTGATGCCGTCGCCGATGAGCGTGTCATCTTCAATCAATAAAATGCGCACATGGCCTCCTTTCTCCCGCGACTTTCATGCAGTTAAACCGCTTGCGACAGGTAATGTACAGTGGAAAATTTTCTTTTCTCCCCTTAAGAAGTTGTTAAGAAGTTACAGGTTAAATGAGCGGAAACCACAGGAAAAGGAAGAGAAAAGATGAAGAAGATTTCTGCAATTATCGCCGCTATTGCACTGTGTTCCGCCCCCGCTTTCGCGGCGAATCAGGGGGGCTTTACCGGTCCGGGATCTGCGCAGCAGAGCGGTGGATTCACCGGCCCGGACAGCAGCAAAGCGACCGTCGAAAGCGCTAAGTCGCTGCGTGACGATGCCTGGGTTACGCTGCGTGGCAATATTGTCGAGCGCCTCTCTGACCATACTTATTTATTTAAGGATGCTACTGGCACCATCAATGTCGATATCAACCGTAAGCGCTGGAATGGCGTGACGGTCGGGCCACAGGATGTGGTCGAGATCCAGGGAGAAGTCGATAAGGACTGGAATTCGGTGGAAGTCGACGTCAAAGAGATTCGTAAAGTCACTCAGTAAGCGCCTGTTGCGCGTGAAAAATCGCTCATCGTTATGACTCTTTGCCGCAGATAAGGTAGTATCTGCGGCAATATTGCCGTCGCACAGGCGGTCGCATACGTTGAGGAATCTCGATTAATGAGCGATATGGCAGAGCGCCTTGCGCTGCATGAATTTACGGAAAACGCATACCTGAACTACTCCATGTACGTCATCATGGATCGTGCGTTACCGTTTATCGGTGATGGCCTGAAACCGGTTCAGCGCCGCATCGTTTACGCAATGTCAGAGCTGGGTTTGAACGCCAGCGCGAAGTTTAAAAAATCCGCCCGTACGGTCGGCGATGTATTGGGTAAATATCATCCGCACGGCGACAGCGCCTGTTACGAAGCGATGGTGCTGATGGCGCAGCCGTTCTCCTACCGTTATCCGCTGGTGGATGGCCAGGGCAACTGGGGCGCGCCGGACGATCCGAAGTCCTTTGCAGCCATGCGTTATACCGAATCCCGCCTGTCGAAATACGCCGAACTGCTGCTCAGTGAACTGGGTCAGGGCACCGTTGACTGGCTGCCGAACTTTGACGGTACGTTGCAGGAGCCGAAAATGCTGCCAGCGCGGTTGCCGAACATCCTACTGAACGGCACCACCGGTATTGCAGTCGGGATGGCGACAGACATTCCTCCGCACAACCTGCGTGAAGTGGCGAATGCTGCCATCGCCCTGATTGAACAGCCGAAAACCACGCTTGATCAACTGTTGGATATCGTGCAAGGGCCAGATTATCCGACCGAAGCAGAGATCATCACCCCACGCGCTGAAATCCGCAAAATCTACCAGAACGGTCGCGGCTCGGTGCGTATGCGCGCGGTATGGAAAAAAGAGGATGGCGCAGTGGTGATCACGGCGCTGCCGCATCAGGTTTCCGGCGCGCGCGTGCTGGAGCAGATTGCCGCCCAGATGCGCAATAAAAAGCTGCCGATGGTCGACGATCTGCGTGACGAGTCGGATCATGAAAACCCGACGCGTCTGGTGATTGTGCCGCGCTCTAATCGCGTGGATATGGAGCAGGTGATGAATCACCTGTTTGCAACCACCGATCTGGAAAAGAGCTACCGCATCAACCTGAACATGATCGGTCTGGATGGTCGTCCGGCGGTGAAAAACCTGCTGGAGATCCTTACCGAATGGCTGGCGTTCCGCCGCGATACCGTACGCCGCCGTCTGAACCATCGTCTGGAGAAAGTACTTAAGCGCCTGCATATCCTTGAAGGTTTGCTGGTGGCGTTTCTTAATATCGACGAAGTGATCGAAATTATCCGTACTGAAGATGATCCGAAACCGGCGTTGATGTCGCGTTTTGGCATCAGTGAAACGCAGGCGGAAGCGATCCTTGAGTTAAAACTGCGTCATCTCGCCAAACTGGAAGAGATGAAAATTCGCGGTGAGCAGAACGAGCTGGAAAAAGAGCGCGATCAGTTGCAGGCGATCCTGGCTTCCGAGCGCAAGATGGACAATCTGCTGAAGAAAGAGTTGCAGGCTGATGCCGCGGCATTTGGCGACGATCGCCGTTCGCCGCTGCATGAGCGTGAAGAAGCGAAAGCGATGAGCGAGCATGACATGCAGCCGTCTGAGCCGGTCACCATCGTGCTGTCGCAAATGGGCTGGGTGCGCAGCGCCAAAGGGCATGACATTGATGCGCAGGGCCTGAGCTTCAAAGCCGGAGACAGTTGGAAGGCGTCGGTGAAAGGTAAGAGCAGCCAGCCCGTGGTGTTTGTTGATACCACCGGGCGCAGCTACGCTATCGATCCGATTACGTTGCCATCTGCACGCGGCCAGGGCGAGCCGTTAACCGGTAAGCTGACGCTGCCGCCGGGCGCGACGGTTGAGCATATGCTCATGAGTAACGATGATCAGAAGCTGCTGATGGCTTCCGATGCCGGTTACGGTTTTGTCTGCACCTTCAATGATTTAGTGGCGCGTAACCGGGCCGGGAAAACGCTGATCAGCTTGCCGGACGGGGCGAAAGTGATGCCGCCGCTGGCGATCGACAACGATGACGATATGCTGCTGGCCATCACCACCGCAGGGCGCATGCTGATGTTCCCGGTGAGCGATCTGCCGCAGTTGTCGAAAGGCAAAGGCAACAAGATCATCGGTATTCCGTCGGCGGATGCGGCGAAAGGTGTTGATGGCCTGGCGCATCTTTATTTGCTGCCGCCGCTCAGCACGCTGACCATTCATGTCGGCAAACGTAAAATCAAACTGCGTCCGGAAGAGTTGCAGAAAGTGCAGGGCGAGCGCGGACGCCGCGGTACGCTGATGCGCGGCTTGCAGAAAATCGACCGCGTGGAGATTGATGCACCTTCCCGTCCGACGGCTGGCGATAGCGAAGAATAATCTTCCTAAAGTGTGCGCCTCTCCTTTCTTGAGGGGCGCATGTACACGTAAAATTTCCCGTAAAAGCGTTGTTTATTCGTGCATTGCGATTAACAATACGTTGTTTTAAAGGCCGCATAACACAAAAGCCCAGACCAGGTAATGGTCATCGGTGGTACAGCCTGTTTTGGCGTCATTGCAGGCATGGATATTATGCTCAAAGGTATGGGCTTCAGAGGTCGCTATGCTATTCATTTTTCGTGTAATCATCGTTGTTATTTACTCCATTCTGGTGTCCATATTCGGGTCAATCTACTGTCTGTTCAGTCCGCGTAATCCTAAGCATGTCGCCACGTTCGGCCATATGTTTGGTCGCCTTGCGCCGGTGCTTGGGCTGAAAGTGGAAACCCGCCTGCCGCCGGGCGCTGAGAAATTCGGTAACGCTATTTACATCGCCAACCACCAGAACAACTACGATATGGTTACGGCGTCCAGTATTGTGTTGCCGCCAACGGTGACAGTGGGCAAAAAGAGCCTGCTGTGGATCCCATTTTTCGGCCAGCTTTACTGGCTGACAGGCAACTTGCTGATCGACCGTGATAACCGCGCGAAAGCACACGGGACCATTGCTCAGGTGGTGAAACAGATCCAGAAACGCAATATTTCCATCTGGATGTTCCCGGAAGGCACTCGCAGCCGTGGCCGCGGTCTGCTGCCGTTTAAAACTGGCGCATTTCACGCGGCGATTGCGGCGGGCGTGCCGATTATCCCGGTTTGTGTTTCCACTACTTCTAACAAAATCAACCTTAACCGCTTGCGTAATGGGCTGGCGATTGTCGAGATGCTGCCGCCTATTGATGTGGCGCAGTTTGGTAAAGATCAGGTTCGCCAACTGGCGACGCACTGCCATGATCTGATGGCAAAAAAGATTGAAGAGCTTGATAAAGAAGTTGCCGAACGCGAAGCAACTGGTCGGGTTTAATCTTTCGTCACAAAGTAAGTCCGGCGGCGGTATCGCTTTCGGCGTATTGAGTTAGTTTTATACGGAGCAAATATGTCACTCAGTCGGCGTCAGTTTCTTCAGGCATCAGGAGTTGCGCTTTGTGCAGGCGCGGTGCCGCTGAGGGTAAATGCTGCCGGGCAGCAACCTCCGCTGCCGGTTCCTCCTCTGCTGGAATCGCGACGCGGCCAGCCGCTGTTTATGACGCTGCAACGTGCGCACTGGTCATTTGCTACCGGTACTCGCGCGCAGGTCTCCGGTATTAACGGGCGTTACCTGGGGCCGACTGTTCGCGTCTGGAACGGTGACGACGTTAAGCTGATCTACAGTAACCGACTGGCGGAAAAAGTCGCCATGACCGTCAGCGGTTTGCAGGTGCCTGGCCCGCTGATGGGCGGTGCCGCGCGGATGATGACGGCGAACAACGACTGGGCGCCGGTGCTGCCGATCCGCCAGAGCGCGGCAACGCTGTGGTATCACGCCAACACGCCAAATCGCAGCGCTCAACAGGTCTACAGCGGCCTTGCCGGTATGTGGCTGGTGGAAGACGAAATCAGCAAATCGCTGCCAGTGCCGAACCACTACGGCGTGGATGATTTTCCGATCATTATTCAGGATAAAAGGCTGGATAACTTCGGTACGCCGGAGTACAGCGAGCCGGGGAGCGGGGGATTTGTCGGCGATACCCTGATGGTGAACGGCGCGCAAAGCCCGTATGTTGAGGTCTCGCGCGGGTGGGTACGCCTGCGTTTACTGAATGCCTCCAACTCTCGCCGCTATCAGTTGCAAATGAGCGATGGCCGCGCGCTGCATGTGATTGCGGGCGATCAGGGTTTTTTACCTGCGCCCGTTACCGTGAAACAACTGTCGCTGGCGCCCGGCGAGCGTCGCGAAGTGCTGGTGAATATGACCAACGGGGATGAAGTGTCGATCACCTGCGGCGAGGCGGCGAGTTTGATGGACAGGCTGCGCGGCATTTTTGAGCCGTCCAGCATTTTAATCTCCACGTTGGTGCTGACGCTGCGTCCGACCGGGCTGCTGCCGCTGGTGACTGATACGCTGCCGATGCGCTTGCTGCCGTCCGATGTCATGGCCGGCACGCCGACGCGCAGCCGCGATATTACGTTGGGCAGCGATCCGGGCATTAACGGCCAATTGTGGGACACGCAGCGTATTGATATCACTGCTCAGCAAGGAACATGGGAACGATGGACCGTGCGCGCAGAAATGCCACAATCGTTTCACATTGAAGGCGTAATGCTCCTCGTGCGCAACGTGAACGGCGCGTTGCCGTTCCCGGAAGATCGTGGCTGGAAAGACACGGTGTGGATCGACGGGCAGGTTGAGCTACTGGTGTGGTTCGGTCAGCCTTCATGGCCGCACTTTCCTTTTCAGTTCCAGAGCCAGACGCTGGAAATGGCCGATCGCGGCTCGGTGGGGCAACTGCTGGTCAACCCATCGGCGTAAGTTCCACAGCTTGATAACATATATACCAGGCTTATGTTTCTTGTGCTTTTCGGGCAAGGGAAACAAGCGCGTAATACTCCTTCATTTCCCGCTACAATCCGGCGTATAATCGCCGGCCTTTGATTATTTTTTTACCAATTTTGGAAGCAAAATGAGCGCAATATCCCTGATCCAGCCGGATCGAGACCTTTTCTCCTGGCCCCAGTACTGGGCAGCCTGCTTCGGCCCTGCGCCTTTTTTGCCGATGACACGCGAAGAGATGGATCAACTTGGCTGGGATAGCTGCGACATTATTCTGGTTACCGGCGATGCGTATGTCGATCACCCGAGCTTCGGCATGGCGATTTGCGGGCGTATGCTGGAAGCGCAGGGTTTCCGTGTCGGCATCATTTCCCAGCCGGACTGGAACAGCAAAGACGATTTTATGCGTCTGGGCAAACCGAACCTGTTCTTCGGCGTAACCGCCGGGAACATGGACTCGATGATCAACCGCTATACCGCCGATCGTAAGCTGCGCCACGACGATGCCTACACGGCGGATAACGTTGCCGGTAAACGTCCGGATCGCGCCACGCTGGTTTATACCCAGCGCTGCAAAGAGGCATGGAAAGATGTGCCGGTGATCCTTGGCGGCATTGAAGCCAGCCTGCGCCGTACCGCGCATTACGATTACTGGTCCGATACCGTGCGCCGCTCGGTATTGATTGATGCCAAAGCGGATATGCTGATGTTCGGCAACGGTGAACGGCCGCTGGTTGAAGTGGCGCACCGTCTTGCTGCCGGGGAGCCGATCGCGGAGATCCGTGATGTTCGCAACACAGCGATCATTGTTAAGGAAGCGTTGCCAGGCTGGAGCGGAGTAGACTCTACCCGTCTGGATACACCGGGAAAAATCGATCCGATCCCGCATCCTTATGGTGAAGATCTGCCGTGCGCGGATAATAAACCGGTCGCACCGCAGGCGCAGGAAGTGAAGCACGTCACCGTTCAACCGCCGCGTCCGAAACCGTGGGAGAAAACCTATGTGCTGTTGCCTTCCTACGAGAAGGTAAAAAGCGACAAGGTGCTCTACGCGCATGCGTCGCGTATTTTGCACCATGAAACTAACCCCGGTTGCGCCCGTGCGTTGTTACAAAAGCATGGCGATCGTTATATCTGGATCAACCCGCCAGCGATCCCACTTTCCACCGAAGAGATGGACAGCGTTTTTGCGCTGCCGTACCAGCGCGTGCCGCATCCGTCATACGGTAAGAGCCGTATTCCGGCGTACGAGATGATCCGTTTTTCGATCAACATCATGCGCGGCTGTTTTGGCGGATGCTCTTTCTGCTCCATTACCGAACATGAAGGGCGCATTATTCAGAGTCGCTCTGAAGATTCGATCATCAATGAAATCGAAGCGATCCGTGATTCAGTGCCGGGCTTTACCGGCGTGATTTCCGATCTGGGCGGCCCGACGGCCAACATGTATATGCTGCGCTGCAAATCGCCGCGTGCGGAGCAAACCTGCCGTCGTCTCTCCTGTGTCTATCCGGATATCTGCCCGCACATGGACACCAACCATCAGCCGACCATCGATCTCTATCGCCGTGCACGCAGCCTGAAAGGCATCAAGAAGATCCTGATTGCCTCTGGTGTGCGTTACGATCTGGCGGTGGAGGATCCGCGTTATGTGAAGGAACTGGCGACGCACCACGTTGGTGGTTACCTAAAGATCGCTCCTGAGCATACCGAAGAGGGGCCACTGTCGAAAATGATGAAGCCAGGCATGGGCAGCTACGATCGCTTTAAACAGTTGTTCGATACCTACTCGAAAGAGGCGGGTAAAGAACAGTATCTGATCCCGTATTTTATCTCGGCGCACCCTGGCACGCGTGACGAGGATATGGTGAATCTGGCGCTGTGGCTGAAACGCCACCGTTTCCGTCTCGACCAGGTGCAGAACTTCTATCCTTCGCCGCTGGCTAACTCAACCACCATGTATTACACCGGCAAAAACCCGCTGTCTAAAATCGACTACAAGAGCGAGGAAGTGGTTGTGCCGAGAGGGGATAAACAGCGTCGTCTGCATAAAGCGCTGCTGCGTTACCATGATCCGGCGAACTGGCCACTGCTGCGCGAAGCGCTGGAAGCAATGGGCAAGAAGCATCTGATCGGTTCACGCCGTGATTGCCTGGTGCCTGCGCCGACGCTGGACGAGATGCGTGAAGCACGCCGCCAGAATCGCCAGTCGCGCCCGGCCCTGACCAAACATACACCGATTGTGCACCAGCGCAGCAACGGCAAGAACGCCGCTGTGGCTCCGGCGAAAAAGCGCGCGCCGCGCGTTCGTTAACGCAATAGCAAAACCCGGCAAAATACGCCGGGTTTTGTTTATCAGTAACCGAAAAAGACGTTAACCGCCAAACTGATCCGGATCCGGCCCCAGCCGTTTACCCTGTTCCAGTTTGGCGATTTCCGCCAGCTCATCTTTGTCCAGACGGAAATCCCAGACATTGAAGTTCTCGGCAATACGCGCCGGAGTGACTGATTTCGGGATCACAATCAGCCCGTTGTCGAGATGCCAGCGGATCACCACCTGCGCCGGTGTTTTGCCGTATTTATCCGCCAGATCGCGGATAATTTTCTGATCAAACACACCTTCGCCGCCCTGTGCCAGCGGGCTCCAGGATTCAGTCTGGATCCTGTGCGTGGCATTCCAGGCATGTAACTGGCGCTGCTGCATCAGCGGATGCAGCTCGATCTGATTGATCACCGGCGCCACACCGGTTTCATCGATGATCTTTTGCAGATGATGAACCTGGAAATTGCACACGCCGATGCTCTTCACCAGCCCTTGTTTTTGCAGTTCGATCATACCCTTCCAGGCGTCCACATAATGATCGATTGCCGGAACCGGCCAGTGCATCAGCCAGAGATCGATATAGTCGAGCTGGAGTTTTTTAAGGCTCTCCTGCAAGGCTTCTGCCGGTCGTTTCTGATCGTCGTTCCACAGTTTGGTGGTGATAAAGAGTTCATCGCGCGCCACGCCTGCACTGGCTAATGCTTTGCCAACGCCGTCTTCATTTTTGTAGGCCGTCGCGGTATCGATAGAACGATAGCCCACTTCCAGCGCTTTATGAATGGCGGTGACCACTTCCTCGTTGCTTGCTTTCCACACGCCAAGGCCGAGCTGCGGCATCAGGCTGCCATCGGAAAGCTTAATCACGGTGGGATGTGTCATGCATTTCTCCTTTCAATAGGCTTACCGGGACAGGCCCGGTAAGGTGGTTTGCATTAAGTGTGGTCGAAAAACCCAAAAACGAAAGCCGGGCTTTTCAGTGCTTAGCGCGCCGCTTCGTAGATACGACGGCTGACATCCAGCGTAATATCGTGATGTTCGCCAAGCTGTGTCATGCCGTGTTCTTCCAGTTTTGCCAGTAGCGCCGGGATGGAGCTACCGTCAAGGCCGTAGCCAGAAAGATGCGTCGGTACGCCCATGCGTTCGAAGAAGTTGCGGGTGGCTTCGATTGCTGCATCAATGCGCTCATTTTCGGAACCCTCAGTGATATTCCATACGCGTTCTGCATATTGCAGCAGTTTTTCGCGTTTAGTTTCACGTTTTTCATTCCACAGCGCGGGCAGTACAATCGCCAGTGTTTGCGCGTGATCCAGCCCGTGCATTGCGGTCAGTTCATGGCCCAGCATATGGGTTGCCCAGTCCTGCGGTACGCCCGCGCCAATCAGACCGTTCAGCGCCTGTGTCGCTGCCCACATCACATTGGCGCGAACATCGTAGTTTTCCGGTTCCTGCAAGGCTTTCGGGCCTTCTTCGATAAGCGTCAGCAGAATGCCTTCAGCGAAACGATCCTGAATTTTGCCGTTCACCGGCCAGGTGACGTACTGCTCAACGGTGTGCACGAACGCATCGACCACACCATTCGCAACCTGGCGCGGCGGCAGAGTGTAGGTATAAACCGGATCCAGCACGGCAAATACTGGCTGGACGAACGGCGAGTGGAATGCCTGCTTGTCACCTGTGGCTTTACGTGAAACCACGGCACCGGCATTGGATTCAGAGCCGGTAGCGGGCAGTGTCAGCACGGAACCCATCGGAATCGCGCGTTTAATTTCGCTACCACGGGTTTGCAGGATGTGCCACGGATCGATGCCGTCAGCATAGTTTGCTGCAGCTGCGATAAATTTGCTGCCGTCCAGCACAGAACCCCCGCCCACGGCCAGCAGGAAGGTGACGTTTTGTTCGCGGACGATTTTCACTGCTTTCATCAGGGTTTCGTACGTCGGGTTTGGCTCGATACCGCTGAATTCAAGAATGTCCAGCCCTTCAAGCGCGCTGTAAACCTGATCCAGTACGCCGTTTTTCTTCACGCTGCCGCCACCGTAAGTGATCAGCACGCGTGCGCCAGCCGGGATTTGTTCGCGCAGGTCGGCAATCGCGCCTTTACCAAACAGAATGCGGGTCGGGGTATACAGATTGAAATTGTTCATTGCTCGTTCCCTTCTAACTAGAGGTGAAAGAAAAAGGAGGCAGCGGACTGCCTGATGACGGTTATTGTGGTCGTGTGCATCTATTCTCTCAATGCACATTCCTGCCGATGTCTTGCCTGTTTCTCCATGCGACTGGAGAAAAGGCACAAAACCCTGCACACTGTGCTCGTCAAAATGTCTTGCCGGAGTAGCGTAGAATGAAGCGTGAAGAGATTTGCCTGCAACTGACAGAAAAAATTAAGCAATTGAAAATTAAAGAAAAGTATCTGAATGAGTTGTTGCCAGATATTCGCCTGTTGTACGGTACTCAGCCGGGAACCCGCACGCCGGTGATGTACCAGCCAGGGATCGTTTTTCTCTTTTCCGGCCATAAAATTGGTTATATTAATGAAAGGGTGTTCCGTTATGACACCAATGAATATTTGCTGCTGACGGTTCCGCTGCCGTTTGAGTGCGAAACGTTTGCTACTCCGGAAGTTCCGTTGGCGGGGTTGCGCTTAAATGTCGATATCCTGCAATTGCAGGAGTTGCTGATGGATATTGGTGAAGACGAATATTTCCATCCTGGCGCTGCGGCCAGCGGTATCAACTCGGCGGTACTGTCAGAAGAGATCCTCTGCGCGGCTGAACGTTTACTGGATGTGATGGAGCATCCGCTGGACGCCCGTATTCTCGGTAAGCAGATTATCCGCGAAATGCTGTACCACGTACTGACCGGGCCGCGCGGCGAAGCGCTGCTGGCGCTGGTCAGCCGTCAGACGCATTTCAGCCTGATCAGCCGCGTGCTGAAACGTATTGAAAGCCAGTACACGGAAAATCTCAGCGTGGATCAGTTGGCGGCGGAAGCCAATATGAGCGTCTCTGCGTTTCACCACAACTTTAAGTCAGTTACCAGCACGTCGCCGTTGCAGTATTTGAAAACGTTCCGCCTGCACAAAGCGCGGATGCTGATGGTGCATGACGGGATGAAAGCCAGCACGGCGGCAATACGCGTAGGGTATGAAAGCCCGTCGCAATTCAGCCGCGAATTTAAGCGTTATTTCGGCCTGACGCCGGGTGAAGATGTGGCAAGGATCCGTCTGATACAGGGCGCGTAATTTTCCCTCTCCTGGAGCGGAGAGGGGATAATCAGGCGCTACAATACTTTTTCTTCAGCACTACGGTGACCGCACCGACAAGACCAATCACCAGCAGGAACAGCGGCAGCAGCATCAGGAAGGTCATCACCTGATCTTCATGACGTTTGACGAAAGGGATCATGCTGATGGCATAGCCCAGCGACATCACCACGCCAACCCACAGCAGCGCGCTCAGCCAGTTAAACAACTGGAAGCGGCGGTTCGACAGACCGGAAATGCCTGCCATGGTTGGCAGCAGCGTGCGCACAAACGCAAGAAAGCGACCGGCCAGCAGCGCCAGCAGACCATGACGGTCAAACATATAAGTCGCCCGTTCGTGATACTTCACCGGCAGATGCGACAGCCAGCTCTTTACCACCCGCGTATTGCCGAGCCATTTTCCTTGCAAATAACTCAGCCAGCAACCGAGGCTGGCAGCAGTGGTGAGGATCGCCAGGGTGGAGATGAAGTCCATGCAGCCGCGCGCAACCAGTGCGCCAGCGAGCAGTAAAAGGCTGTCGCCCGGTAAAAATGAGGCAGGAAGCAGGCCATTTTCTAAAAACAACGTGGCAAACATCACTAAATAAACGACACCGACAACATGTGGGTCTGCTAGCGCAGCAAAGTCGTGATGCCAGAGCGCAGCAATAATATCTTGAATAACAGCCATGGACTTTCCTGTGGTACTGCGTAGAGGAGGCTATTATACTCCAACTCGCCTGAAACACCTTGATCCGGGGCGCAAGAAATAAGAAATTTCCTGCCTTGCTGCCCCGGACGTCAGGTTTACACGATGCGCTGGAAGCCTGCTACTAAATCTTCAATCAGATCATCGACATTCTCTAAACCGATATGCAGGCGGATTAATGTTCCGCTGAAATCGACGCCGCCATCCGGGCGAATCGCAGCGAGCTGCTCTGGCTGGTTTGCCAGAATCAAGGATTCATAGCCGCCCCATGAATAGGCCATGCTGAACAGCTTGAAGTGGTCGAGATACTGCGATAGCTCTTCGTTGCTCAGTCGTTTATTCAGCACAAACGAGAACAGACCGCTGCTACCTGTAAAATCGCGTTTCCAGTATTCATGCCCTTTACTGCCAGGCAGTGCGGGGTGGTTAACACGCGCCACTTGCGGATGCGTTGCCAGCCATTCGGCAATCTTCAGGCTGCTTTCATGATGCTGACGCAAACGGACGCCCAGCGTGCGCAGGCCCCGGCTGGTCATATAGGCGGTGTCGGCATCAACCATTTGTCCCATCAGGTAGGCATTTTCACGCAACTGTTCCCAACAACGTGCATTGGATACCGCCGTACCGATCATGCCGTCTGAGTGGCCAATCAGGTATTTTGTGGCGGCCTGAATAGAGATATCAATATCGAATTCCAGCGCCTTAAACAGGATCCCCGCAGCCCAGGTGTTATCGATCATGATAATTGCCTCTGGCGCGACGCTTCTTACCGCCTGAACAATGGCCGGAACGTCATGGACTTCCATGGTGATTGAGCCGGGAGATTCGAGAAACACCACTTTGGTGTTGGGCTGGATCAGCTTGACGATACTGGCGCCGATCAGCGGGTCAAACCAACTGGTGGTAACGCCCAGTTTGGCGAGAATTTTGGTGCAGAAATCCTGGCTTGGCTCGTAGGCCGTGTTGGTCATCAACACATGATCGCCCTGTTCGACAAACGCCAGAATGGTATTGGCCACTGCCGCCGCTCCGCAGGGGAAGAGCGCACAGCCAGCACCGCCTTCAAGTTCGCACATCGCTTCCTGTAATGAGAAGTGCGTCAGCGTACCGCGGCGGCCGTAAAACAATTCGCCATTGGCGCGATTGCGTGTGGCATATTTTTTGGCTTCAACCGTGTCGAATACCAGTGAAGACGCGCGCTGGATAACGCTGTTCACCGAACCCTGCGTGTATTTTTTACTGCGCCCTGCGTTTACCAGAGCGGTATCTATATGCTTTGCTGTCATTGTTGCTCAACCTGTTTTTATACGTCTGGATGTCCAGACTACCATGATTGCGCGTTGATATATCGCCATGTTGGCGGCAGAGCGTTAATTTTTTCGCATTCCGTGTCTTGTGCGGCGGTTTACTGAGTTAGCGCAAAGAAACAGGCCTCTCTTTACGGTACCAAGTAAATAATAATGAGAACCACTATCAATTCGGTGGCGTTTTGATATTATTACGCGCAGATTTTGTGATTTGCATCTCGGAGATACACAGTGGGTAATAATTTGATGCAGACGGATCTATCCGTGTGGGGTATGTATCACCATGCTGACATCGTCGTAAAGATTGTGATGATCGGCCTGATTCTCGCGTCAGTCGTTACATGGGCGCTGTTCTTCAGTAAAAGCGCGGAGATGATCTCGCAGAAGCGCCGTCTTAAGCGCGAGCAGCAAAAACTGGCAGAAGCGCGTTCTTTGGATCAGGCCAGCGAAATTGCCTCTTCTTTCCACGCCAGAAGTCTGAGTCTGTCATTAATTAATGAAGCCCAGAATGAACTGGAGCTATCCGCAGGCAGTAAAGACAACGAAGGCATTAAAGAGCGTACCGGTTTCCGCCTTGAACGCCGTGTTGCGGCGACAGGTCGCCATATGGGGCGCGGTAATGGCTATCTTGCGACGATTGGCGCGATTTCACCGTTTATCGGACTGTTTGGTACGGTCTGGGGCATCATGAACAGCTTTATTGGTATTGCGCAGACGCAGACCACTAACCTTGCAGTTGTGGCGCCGGGCATCGCAGAAGCGCTGCTGGCAACGGCTATCGGCCTGGTCGCGGCAATTCCTGCGGTGGTGATTTATAACCTCTTTGCCCGCATGATTGGCAGTTACAAAGCCACGCTTGGCGACGTTGCTGCGCAGGTTCTGCTGCTGCAAAGCCGCGATCTTGACCTGGCCGCCAGCAATGCGCAGCCGGTTCGTACCGCTTCGAAATTACGTTTAGGTTGATGCTCCATGGCAATGCGTCTTAATGAAAACCTGGATGATAACGGCGAAATGCATGAAATCAACGTGACGCCGTTTATCGACGTTATGTTGGTGCTGCTGATTATCTTTATGGTGGCCGCGCCGCTTGCTACCGTTGATGTAAAAGTGAATCTTCCCGCCTCTACCAGCCAGCCACAGCCGCGCCCGGAAAAACCGATCTACCTGTCGGTGAAAGCGGATAACACCATGTTTATCGGCAACGATCCGGTAACCGACGAGACGATGGTTAACCAGCTCAATGCCGTGACGGAAGGTAAAAAGGACACTACGATCTTCTTCCGTGCGGATAAAACCGTGGATTACGAGACGATGATGAAAGTGATGGATACCCTGCATCAGGCGGGCTATCTCAAAATCGGACTGGTGGGCGAAGAGACGGTTAAAGCACACTAACTGCGGTGCTGATAAGTGATGAAAGCTGAAAAGCTGGCAAACGCCAGCTTTTTTACGTCTGAGCCATTAGCAGTATAAAAAGCGGCTCGCTTACTTTAATTTTGTGTCTACGGTTTTTTCTCGCTTCTCCGGCGCGGCTTTTTGGTTTTCCGGCTCAGACGCGACGGTGGAAACCGTCGTTGTATGGTATTCGCCGTCGCTGAGTTTGCGGCTCAGGCGCAGTGTCGCGGTTTCCCGCGTCAGCAGATGCTGGTAGTTAGCCTCCAGCCGCCCCATGATTTTGTCGCGCAGTTCCGGCTTTAGTTCGATGATGGCATTGATCACCGCGCCGTAAATTTCCTCTTTCACCTGTAACGGGTAGATTTCACGGCGGTTCTGCCATTTCAGGCGCACAAGCGCTGCAGGAATGGAAACCAGCTCATGGGCAATACGGGCGATGGTTTCATTTTTACTGAGTATCAGAGCCTTTTTATTGTGCTCTAAGATAAATTCATCGCTATTTTTGTCGGTTAAAGTTAAATAAACATTATTATCGACATCACTCACGTTATTCATCCCCAAGCTTATAAAATAGTGGCCCGTCCTTTTCGCGAGTAATCAGATTAAGCCAAATCACATTCCCGTTTTCATTAATTTGCTGCGTTTTTTCGGTAATTATTTGACTTAATGTTTGAGGTTCAATCTCGTCCTCTTCCTGTAAGTCATTAAGCAGACGAGCGAATGTCTCGATTTTTACCACCCGCAACAGACGATCTTTTATATGGCGATCGTGCTCTTCAAGTAACATATTTCTTGACTGTCCACCACGGCTGGCATTAGCTAATATATCGTTGGCATGATCGACGAGGGTTGTTTTCCCCTGAGCTAAATTAGCTTCTGTTCCTTCTTCTCCAGGGCTGGTTTCAGCAGTAGAAATATGAAATTGTGCCGGGACAAGATTCTCGGGAAGCATTTCTAATATCCTTTAATATCAACAAGGAAGAGGGGGCGCAGGCGTGAGGCTCGTTGACAATATCACGGCGCACTTTTAAAATCAAAAAAAAGGAGCCTGCTCATGAACAGTATTTTTTATTCTGTTATTGCTATATTGCTGCTGACGGGCGGCGTACTTTTATTGATGCGTGAGCACAATAAAAAAACTCCCCTTAGTGAAATTGACAATCGCCCTCCGCAGTATCAGCCATTGTCGAAAGAGGAAGGCGAAGACCATTTTTCGGTATTAATGAATGCGATTACTCCGGTATGGTACTGGCGCGTCAACCATGAATATATTGATTTTCTTCATGCGACAATTAAACGTATGAACATGGCGGAATTAAATAGTACGCCAGGTTTATTTGAAGCACAGCGTCGCTGTAGCGATCTCAACTCAGCGGTGTATAAGTATTACGACAACATAAAAAAACGCTGTGTCAACGGTGAAAAAGTCGCGCACTCCGATCTGGATGTCCTCAATCTGCGCCAGTGTTTTCGCGAGTTCAGTATGGAAGCCTATCCGGCGCTGGTGGTGTTGGTCTGGCCTGAGAATCAGCGGCCGTGGGTGAACCCGGAGGATGTGTAACCCCGGCTGGCTGTATCACTGATTCAGAGAGGGAAAGCCTCAAGAGGGCTGAAAGCCGGGCAAGCAGCGCTACCCGGCTTTTTTGTTACTTATCTGATGATGCCTGCCAAAGATTCAGCTCACCGTCGGCAACATACTTATCGATTTGCGCCAGTTCTTTTTCACTGAACGTCAGGTTATTCAGCGCCAGTACGTTCTCTTCGATCTGCTCCGGACGGCTTGCGCCAATCAGCGCTGAGGTAACGCGCTGATCTTTCAATAGCCAGCTCAATGCCATTTGCGCCATCGACTGCCCGCGATGTTGCGCCATCTCGTTGAGCAACCGCAGGCTGTTGAGATTGTTCTCCGTCAGCATTTTCTCCGTTAAACCGCGCACTTTCTTGCTTTCACGCTGCATACGGGAACCTTCCGGAATGCCACTCAGGTATTTGCCGGTCAGCAGCCCCTGCGCCAGCGGAGTAAAGGCGATACATCCCACGCCGTTATCTTCCAGCGTATCGAGCAGGCCAGTTTTGTCGACCCAACGGTTCAGCAGGTTGTACGAAGGCTGATGGATAAGCAGCGGGATCTTCCACTCGCGCAGCAACGCAGCCATCTGTTGCGTACGTTCCGTGGAGTAAGAAGAGATGCCGACATACAGCGCTTTACCGCTTTTCACCGCCTGGGCGAGCGCTGCTGCGGTCTCTTCCATCGGCGTTTTTTCATCTACACGGTGTGAATAAAAAATATCCACGTACGCAACGCCCATGCGCTTCAGGCTCTGATCGAGGCTGGCCAGCAGATACTTACGCGATCCGCCAGAACCATACGGGCCGGGCCACATATCGTAACCAGCCTTGGTGGAGATAATGATTTCGTCGCGATAAGCCGCGAAGTCATCGCGCAACAGGCGACCAAAATTCTCTTCCGCACTGCCCGCCGGCGGCCCGTAGTTGTTGGCTAAATCAAAGTGGGTAATGCCAAGGTCAAACGCTTTACGCAGCAGAGCGCGTTGTGAATCCCGCGCCTGCCCATGACCAAAACTGTGCCACAAACCGAGGGAAAGTGCGGGCAGTTGCAGGCCGCTTTTACCGCAGTATCGATACTGCATCTGTTTGTAGCGATTCGGATTGGCGAAACCGGGCATGATGTCTCCTCTCTTATCTGGTTTTTATATGAAAATCGAAACAGCGTTTTTATCTTACGTCCGTTTTCTGCGTATCAAAAGGGCGTCAGTTGCAACGAAAAATCGATCCCACAAAACTGATGAATGACTCTTCTTTGCCGCCATTGAGTTTCTGCAAAAGCATCCGGATGCCACTGATCACCAGCGTTTGTTACGGCGGCGGCGGAGCTGGCCAGGTAACGCCCTCCAGGATGATTTGAAAAATATCTGTATTGAGTGGATCGTTCCCGAAAAAGAGCAGAAAATCGCCAGTAGCGGAATGTATTGTTAATAATAACTTGTTGATTTTTATTCACATAAAAATTAATCATTTCAGATTTATATGCTATCAGGTGACGGAAAACAGATTCTGTATAGATAATGGCGAATTTTTATTATCCGTTCGCAAGTAAAACTGCACTATTAATTTACGTTAGGTGTTTCCATTCTTCTGCGAAAACTCCTGGATAAACGTCCGCGAAAAATCTTTCGAGCGAAACGCCAGTGAAAGATCGGAAATAGAACGGATGCAGCGCTGAATATAAGTCTTTCTTCTCACTGCGGCTGTAACCGGGCGTATAAGAGAGTTCACAAGTTCGCTGCTGTATCGCTGCAGGCCAGTGTTTATGCAGCTTACGGCGATATTTCCGCGCCAGTAAGTGCGAAAAAACATCGTAGTGGTCAGAGTAATAGATCATCAGTTAACTATGTTTAAAATAAATTTCAATATATCTTAAACATAATTTTTATTTGTTATAAAAAACATTATACTTTCACTAAAGCGTTCTTTGTTTGTGTTTTTTAATTCGCATTTTAACTTTTTTAAAATTATTATTTTAAGTTTTTGCAACATTTAATTTTTTCTTTTCTATATATTATCCAGGTGGTGGTTTTTTTTCACATTATTTATCATGAGTTTTTAAAACATTAACGGTTGAAATAACTAGCAGATTAACCTTTCTTTGTTATCTGCTTAATAAACAATGAGTTATGTTTGTCTATTGTAAGTAAGTACAATGATGGTAATGATAATTAATAACCCAACAATGAGGCAGAATAACATTCTGTACGGCCACGGAGCAGACTGACGAAAAAACATAAGGATGAAATTTTTTTATCATTTTTTTTAGATTTACTATGCAGAATTTTCTTGTTCATGCCGATAACGAAGATAAGTCTTGCCCGCAGGCGAGAATGTACCTTCACCGCAAGGATAATATTATGAGTATGCTTCGTAACTTTACTATACGAGCAGTTATGCTGGCGATCCTCGGGATTTTCGGCGTGCTGTGGTCAGGCGTTGGCTTGTATAGCGTTTTTTCTCTGTCAAAAGTGGCCGATGGCAATGAGGTGGATCGCCAATTGGTGTCACAGATGACTCTGCTTAGTCAGGGCAATGATCAGTACTTTCGGTTTGTGACGCGTCTCAGTCGCGTAATGGAAGCCAAAGCTGCGGGTGGCTCGCCGGATATGGCACCGGTTCAACAGGCGCTGGACAACATGACCCGTTATCTGGCGGCGTTTAAAGCGATTTCTCCAGGGCCGATAGATGCTAAAATCTCTGAGCAAGTGATCAATAACTGGCAGGCGCTGCTGGAGCAGGGGATCACGCCGCAATTTCAACTGGCTCAGCAGGGAACGCCAGATGCTTATCGCCAGCAAGCAAATAATGTCACGCCGGGTTTAAGCCGCAACTTTGGCGCATCAGCCGAAAGCTTTAATAAAGCTGCGGGCGATATGCTCGATCAGACTCGCATTGTCGTCGATAGCCGGACGAAAAGTACCCGCGTGGCAATTATTGCAGCGATGGTGATTGGCCTGTTTATCCTGCTCTTTACCGATCGCTATCTGGTCGCCATGCTGGTGCGCCCGCTGGAGCGTATCCGCGCGCATTTCATGCTGATGGCGCAGGGCGATCTCAGTCAGCCGCTGGAAGATTTTGGTCGTAACTGCGTCGGCAAAGTCGTGCCGCTGCTGCTGGCAATGCAGGATAGCCTGCGTGAAGCGGTTAGCAGTATCCGTCACGGCAGTGAAAATATCTGGCGCGGGGCGAGTGAGATCTCTTCTGGCAATAATGATCTCTCTTCCCGTACCGAAGAGCAGGCCGCTGCACTGGAGCAGACGGCAGCCAGCATGGAAGAACTGACTTCAACGGTCAAACTGAATGCTGATAATGCCAGCCAGGCCAGCCAACTGGCGGAAGTGGCTTCAGCCACTGCCAGCAAAGGCGGCGCACTGGTTAAAGACGTCATCAGCACGATGGATGGTATTTCCGGTAGCTCGAAGAAAATTGCTGAGATCACCACTGTGATTAACAGCATTGCTTTCCAGACGAACATTCTGGCGTTGAACGCTGCGGTTGAAGCGGCGCGAGCGGGTGAGCAAGGGCGTGGCTTTGCCGTCGTCGCCGGGGAAGTTCGTAATCTTGCCAGCCGTAGTGCCGGCGCGGCAAAAGAAATCGAAACGCTGATCGCCGATTCAGTCAGCCGCGTTGAGAAAGGGGCGCGACTGGTTAATGACACCGGCACCACCATGGAAAGTATCCTGCGGGCCGTGACCGAAGTAACCACCATTATGAAAGAAATTGCCTCGGCCTCTGCAGAGCAGAGTAAAGGTATCTCTCAGGTGGGCGTCGCGATTAGCCAGATGGATAGCGTCACGCAGCAGAACGCCTCGTTGGTAGAGCAGATCTCTGCGGCAGCGGAGGCACTGGAGCGCCAGACAGAAGAGCTGCAACGCTCTGTTCAGCAGTTCCGTCTTTCCAGTAACGAGCAGAATACCCCAGCAACGGCCGCGCTGGTGAAACCGGATTTGTCGCGTAAAACCACCCCTAAATCTGCCGCATCGCCGGACGAATGGGTGGCGTTTTAATCTGCGCTATCACCCCCGCAATATATCGCTATATAATTTTTTATATATCGATTGGGGATGATAACGATGGAAAACCATTTTGGTAAAGGTTTAATGGCCGGGTTGAATGCGGCGCAGGCGGATAGCGCCAGCAATGTGGCGCATTTCTGCCCGGACTATAAGCGGGGTTTTGTCCTTGGATTTTCGCACCGCATGTTTGAAAAGACAGGCGATCGACAACTCAGCGCGTGGGAAGCAGGCATTCTCACTCGCCGCTACGGGCTGGATAAAGAGATGGTGATGGACTTCTTTCGTGAGAGTCACTCCAGTACGGTGATCCGATTTTTTATGGCGGGATACCGCCTCGAGACATAACAATACGCTTCGCTCAATATGTAGTTCTCTTTTGTGAAGGTCACTTTTGTCGAGGGTGACTTTCATTTTTTTGTTCATTTGTGCCCTAATAACCCTACACTCATTCCGTGTAATGTAATCTCCGTCTCATTTTTGCATAATGCCCCTGATTTTTATGTGCTTAATTGTCGGAGCGATCGCAGCACTCTTCTTCCTGTTGGATGGAGAATATTCTTAGTTCGGGCTGAGGAATAAAAAATAAATGGCAGGAGATAATTTACATTTAGCATCGCAGGGTGTGAGTCGTCGTGACTTTATGAAGCTGTGTGCCGCGTTGGCGGCCACGATGGGGCTGAGCGGCAAGGCGGCCGCAGAGATGGCTGAAGCCATCAGCCATCCGCAACGTCCTCCAGTTATCTGGATTGGTGCACAGGAGTGCACTGGATGTACCGAATCGCTGCTTCGCGCTACTCATCCCACCGTTGAAAACCTTGTGCTGGAAACCATTTCGCTGGAGTACCACGAAGTGCTTTCCGCCGCGTTCGGGCATCAGGCCGAAGAGAACAAACATCATGCGCTGGAGCAGTATAAAGGCCAGTACGTGCTGGTGGTTGACGGCTCCATTCCGATGAAAGATGGCGGCATTTACTGCATGGTGGCCGGCGAGCCTATTGTTGACCATATTCGTAAGGCGGCTGAAAACGCAGCCGCCATTATCGCGATCGGTTCCTGCGCCGCCTGGGGCGGTGTGGCGGCGGCAGGGGTGAATCCCACTGGAGCGGTTAGTTTGCAGGCGGTGTTGCCAGGGAAAACTGTGATTAATATTCCTGGCTGTCCGCCGAACCCACAAAATTTCCTCGCCACCGTGGCGCATCTCATCACCTTTGGCAAACCCCCGGCGCTGGATAGCAAAAACCGACCTTCTTTTGCCTACGGGCGCTTGATTCACGAAAACTGCGAGCGCCGTCCGCACTTCGATGCCGGGCGTTTTGCGAAAGAGTTCGGCGATGCCGGGCATCGGCAGGGCTGGTGTCTTTATCACCTCGGTTGTAAAGGCCCGGAAACCTGGGGCAACTGCTCTACGTTACAATTCTGCGATGTCGGCGGCGCATGGCCAGTTGCTATTGGCCATCCTTGTTACGGCTGTAATGAAGAAGGCGTTGGCTTTCATAAAGGTATTTTTCAGCTTGCCCATGTCGAAAACCCGACGCCGCGCGCAGAAAAACCCGACGTACAACTGAAAGAGGGCGGCACGGTGTCGGCAACGGCCGTCGGCCTGTTGGGTGGCGTAGTCGGTCTGGTGGCGGGCGTTGGCGTGATGACGGTGCGCGAGCTGGGACGGCAACAGAAGAAAAACGACGCTGATTCGCAGGGAGAATAGCCGTGAACAGACGTGATTTTCTCAAAGTGGCGTCCGGCGGGGCGCTGCTGATGGGGGGATCGTCCACCAGTTTTGCCGCTGCGCAAAACCGGCCGCCGATCCCAGGAGCGCTGGGCATGTTATATGACTCTACGCTCTGTGTCGGCTGCCAGGCCTGCGTCTCACGCTGCCAGGCGATCAACTCGCCGGTGCCTAATCCGCAGGGTGAACAAACCTGGTCGAACAACGACAAACTCTCTCCGTATACCAACAACATTATTCAGGTCTGGCACAGCGGTAACGGGCAAAACAAAGATCAGGCTGAAAATGGCTATGCCTACATCAAAAAGCAGTGTATGCACTGCGTGGATGCCAACTGTGTATCTGTCTGCCCGGTACAGGCGCTGACGAAAGACGCCGTTACTGGCATTGTTCACTACAACCCGGATGTCTGCACCGGCTGCCGCTACTGTATGGTTGCTTGTCCTTTCGACGTGCCGAAATATGATTACGACAACCCGTTCGGCCAGATCCACAAATGCCAGCTCTGCAATCAGAAAGGCGTCGAGCGTCTTGATAAAGGCGAGCTTCCCGGTTGCGTGGAAGTTTGTCCGGCAGGGGCGGTGATTTACGGCACCCGCGAGGAGTTACTGGCCGAAGCCAAAAAACGCCTCACGCTGAAGCCGGGTTCCGAATATCGCTATCCCCGCCAGACGCTGCACGCCGATGATGTTTACCTTCACGATGTCCCGCACTACTACCCGCATTTGTACGGCGAGAAAGAGGGCGGTGGCACGCAGGTGCTGGTACTGACAGGCGTACCTTACACGGATCTTGGTTTGCCAACACTGGACCCTCTGTCTACCGGTGCGCGATCCGAACACGTTCAGCATACGGTGTACAAAGGCATGATGTTGCCGCTGGCGGTGCTGGTAGGTCTGACGGCGCTGGTACGGCGTAATACAAGGGAGCACCACGAGGAGGATGACCATGAGTCATGATCCACAAGCCATGGGCGGTAAGCTGCTGAGCAAACCCGTGCTTCTGTTCGCCCCGTTGGTCGTGCTGTGCGCGATCTTTATTCTCAAGCGTCTGATCTTCGGTCTGGGATCGGTCTCCGATCTGAACGGCGGATATCCGTGGGGGATCTGGATCGCTTTCGACCTGCTGATCGGCACCGGTTTCGCCTGCGGCGGCTGGGCGCTGGCGTGGGCGGTCTATGTCTTCAATCGCGGCGATTATCATCCGCTGGTGCGTCCGGCGCTGCTATGTAGCCTGTTTGGTTACTCGTTGGGCGGGTTATCCATCACTATTGACGTTGGCCGTTACTGGAATCTGCCGTATTTCTATATTCCCGGATACTTCAACGTCAATTCGGTGCTGTTCGAAACGGCCGTCTGTATGACCATCTATATCGGCGTAATGGCGCTGGAATTTGCGCCTGCACTGCTGGAAAGACTGGGCTGGAAGGTTTCGCTGCGCCGTCTGAATAAGGTGATGTTTTTTATCATCGCCCTTGGCGCACTGTTGCCGACGATGCACCAGTCATCTATGGGATCGCTGATGATTACCGCCGGATACAAAGTGTATCCGCTGTGGCAAAGCTACGAAATGCTGCCGCTCTTTTCACTGCTGACCGCTTTTATTATGGGTTTTTCGATCGTTATCTTTGAAGGTTCCTTAATGCAGGCCAGCCTGCGGGGTAACGGCCCGGATGAGAAGCGCCTGTTCAATAAACTGATGGGCGTGCTAAGCGTCCTGCTGACGCTGTTCCTGCTGCTGCGCGTCGGTGAAATCAGCTGGCGCGGTAAGTGGCATTACGCGTTCGCCGGGGATTTTTACAGCCTGATATTCTGGCTGGAGCTGGCACTGCTGGCCTTCCCGCTACTGGCGCTGCGCGTTTCCCGCTGGCGCAATGATTCCCGCGTTCTGTTCCTGGCCGCTCTCAGTATGCTGTTAGGCTGCGCGCTGTGGCGGCTCTCCTATTCGCTGCTGGCCTTCAATCCCGGCAACGGATACGGCTACTTCCCGACTTGGGAAGAGCTGTTGATCTCTATTGGTTTTGTGGCAATTGAAGTCTGTGCATACATCTTACTCATACGTCTGTTGCCGATTATTCCTCCGTTAAAAACACCTGCGCGACATGAGGCGAGTGAAGCATGAGTCAACGTATCACCATCGATCCGGTGACCCGCATTGAGGGTCATTTACGCATTGATTGCGAAATTGAAAACGGCGTCGTATCAAAGGCCTGGTCATCGGGAACCATGTGGCGCGGAATGGAAGAGATTGTGAAGGATCGCGATCCGCGCGATGCCTGGATCATCATGCAGCGTATTTGTGGCGTTTGTACCACCATTCACGCTATCGCCTCGGTGCGGGCAGTTGAAAGTGCGCTGAAGGTCAATGTGCCGCTGAATGCGCAGTACATCCGCAACATCATTCTTGCCGCACACTCGATCCACGATCACATCGTCCATTTTTATCAGCTCTCGGCGCTCGACTGGGTGGATATCACCTCGGCGTTGCAGGCCGATCCGGCAAAAGTCGCCGCGCTGCTGAAAGGGATCTCCGACTGGCCGCTGAACAGTGAAGGCGAGTTCAAAGCGGTGCAGGATAAGATCAAAGCGCTGGTCGCCAGCGGTCAGTTGGGTATTTTTGCCAACGGTTACTGGGGACATCCGGCAATGAAGTTACCGCCGGAAGTGAACCTGATAGCCGTCGCACACTACCTGCAAGCGCTGGAGTGCCAGCGCGATGCTAACCGCATCGTGGCGCTGCTCGGCGGCAAGTCGCCGCATATCCAGAACCTGGCGGTCGGCGGTGTCGCCAACCCGATCAACCTTGATGGCATTGAAGTGCTGAACCTTGAACGCCTGATGTACCTGAAGTCGTTTATCGATCGCCTCGAGGGCTTTATTGAGCAGGTTTATAAAGTCGATACCGCTGTCATTGCCGCGTTCTATCCCGAGTGGTTGTCACTCGGCAAAGGCGCGGTGAATTACCTCAGTACGCCGGAATTTCCCACCGATGCCAACAACGGCAGCTTCCTGTTCCCCGGCGGGTATATCGAAAATGCCGATCTCACTACCTTCCGGGCGATCACTACGGGTGACGATCCCTTTATGGTGAAAGGGATCCAGGAGAGCGCGAAACACGCATGGTACAAAGATGAGGCACCGCAGGCACCGTGGCAGGGCACGACATTGCCGCAGTACACCGGCTGGCAGGAAGAGGGCAAATATTCCTGGGTGAAATCGCCCACTTTTTACGGCAAAACGGTGGAAGTCGGTCCGCTGGCTAATATGCTCTGCAAACTGGCGGCGAAGCACGAAACCACGGCGACTAAGCTGAATGATATTGTCGCTATCTACCAGAAACTGACTGGCAAAACGATCGGCGTGGCGCAGTTACATTCAACGCTGGGACGTATTATTGGACGCACCGTTCACGCCTGCGAACTACACGGCGTATTGCAAAATCAGTATCAGGCGCTGCTCGATAATATCGGCAAAGGCGACATGCAGACCTATGCGAAAACCGACATTCCGCAGAGTGGCGAATTTAAAGGCGTCGGCTTTCTGGAAGCGCCGCGCGGCATGCTCTCCCACTGGGTGGTGATCAAAGACGGTAAAATCGCGAACTATCAGGCGGTGGTGCCATCGACCTGGAATGCCGGGCCGCGCAACTTTAATGATGACGCCGGGCCCTACGAATTGTCGCTGGTGGGCACGCCGGTTGCGGACGTGCAAAAACCGCTGGAAGTGGTGCGCACCGTGCATTCGTTCGATCCCTGCATGTCCTGCGCGGTGCATGTGCTGGATGCGGACGGCAACGATGTTGTGTCGGTGAAGGTGCTGTGATGTCGATTTTAGTACTGGGCGTTGGCAACATTTTATTGACTGACGAAGCGATTGGCGTACGGGTTGTGGAGGCGCTGGCGCAGCGTTTCCATCTGCCGGAAGACGTTGAGGTGCTGGATGGCGGTACCGCCGGAATGGAACTGCTCGACGCGATGGCTAACCGCGATCACCTGATTATTGCCGACGCGATCGTCAGCCGGAAAAGCGAGCCAGGAAGGGTCATTATTCTGCGCGACGACGAAGTGCCGACGCTGTTCAGCAATAAAATTTCTCCGCACCAGTTGGGGCTGGCGGACGTACTGTCAGCACTGCGTTTTACCGGTGAGTTTCCGGCGAAACTCACGCTGATTGGCGTTACGCCAGCATCGCTGGAGCCGCATATCGGCATGACGCCGGTGGTGGAAGCCAGCCTTGATAGCGCGCTGGCGGCAGTGGTTGATGCGTTGGCTGAATCCGGTGTTGTGCTGACGCCACGGGAGGCTGCTTATGCACAATGATGAATTGCCAGGATTTGACGTTTCGCCGCATCGCGAAGTTCAGAATGCTTTTAAGACGATTGCCGCCCATGAAATGCAGGGGCTGCCGTTTGTGCATCCGCAAATGGAAGTGTACGCCACGCCGTTTACTCTGTTTGAAAACCAGTGGCTTGGCTGTGTGTTGACGCCGTGGATGCTGAGTTTGCAAATCTATCCTGGCCCGCAGCAATGCTGGCCGGTGCGGCGCGTCAGCGAGCGGTTGGGGTTACAATTACCCTACGGCGAGATGACCTTTACCGTGGGTGAATTACCGGTGCTGGGGCAGTACCTGAGTTGCTCCTTGATGTCGCCACTAACGCCCGATCTCAGTCCGCATCAGGGCGTACAACTGGCGGATAACTGCCTGAAGATGGTGCTCTCGCTACCGGTTACGGATGCGAGCGTAAGCCGCCGCGCGTTGCTGTTCGGCCAGCGAGGCGCGCAGCATGCATGAGTTATCGCTGTGCCAGAATGCGGTGGAAATTATCGAACAGCAGGCGAAGCAGCACGGCGCGCAGCGCGTGACCGGCGTCTGGCTGGAAATCGGCGCACTGGCCTGTATCGAAGAGAGTGCCCTGCGTTTTGGTTTCGATATTGCCTGTCGCGATACGCTGGCACAGGGTTGCGCGCTGCATATCATCCATAAACCCGCGCAAGCGTGGTGCTGGAACTGTAGTGCGTCGGTAGAGATCACCCGGCACGACGAATGTCCGCGCTGTCACTGCCCGACGTTGCATATTGAGCACAGCGACGGCGTGCAGATCAAAAGTATTGAAGTGGAGTAAGGCAACGATGTGTATAGGCGTACCGGGCCAGGTGGTGGCCGTTGGCGAAGATTTTCATCAACTGGCGCAGGTCGATGTATGTGGTGTGCGCCGTGACGTCAATATCGCGCTGGTGTGCGAAGAGTCGCCGCGCCAGTTGCTCGGACAGTGGGTACTGGTGCATGTTGGCTTTGCTATGAGCATTATTGACGAACAGGAGGCGCTGGCGACGCTCGCGGCGCTTCGACAAATGGAGAGCGACGAGCTGGCGCGTTAGGGGATGTGTTCCGGGCGGTGCAACAGCGAAAGTCGCGTCTGGCCAATCGTCGGTATCTAAGCCTCTTGTTGTGTTTATCGTGAAAAAACAGCAGAAGGTTGCGGGAGCGGTATAAGAAACCGGGCGGCATTCCGCCCGGTGAGGAAGATTAGGCGTTGCGTTTATCTTCGGTCTGCGTATCGAAATCGCTGGCGTCATGGCGCTCGTGCAACTGCTCATTCGGCGCGCCGAACGTACGGTTAACGATGCGACCACGTTTCACTGCCGGGCGGGCGAAAATCTCCTGTGCCCAGCGCTGCACATTTTTGTAGCTGCCCGCATCGAGGAATTCGGCGGCGTCATAGACATTGCCAAGCACCACATTACCGTACCATGGCCAAATCGCCATATCGGCAATGGTGTACTCATCACCCGCGATGAATTTATGGTTGGCCAGTTGTTTATCCAGCACGTCTAACTGGCGTTTGGCTTCCATGGTAAAGCGGTTGATTGCGTACTCTATTTTAACTGGCGCATAGTTGTAGAAATGGCCAAAGCCGCCGCCGAGGAACGGCGCAGAGCCCTGTAACCAGAACAGCCAGTTCAGCGTTTCCGTGCGTCCTGGCAGATCTTTTGGCAGGAAGTGGCCGAATTTCTCTGCCAGATACAGCAGGATTGCGCCGGATTCAAACACACGCGTCGGCGGCGTAGTGCTGTGATCGCGCAGCGCCGGGATTTTGGAGTTCGGGTTGACTTCGACAAAACCGCTGGAGAATTGATCCCCTTCGCCGATACGAATCAACCAGGCGTCGTACTCCGCCTCGCTAACCCCTTTTGCCAGCAGTTCTTCCAGCATGATCGTGACTTTCTGACCATTCGGCGTGCCGAGCGAATAGAGCTGGAGCGGGTGTTTGCCCACCGGCAGTGTTTTATCGTGCGTCGGGCCGGAAACCGGGCGGTTGATATTAGCGAAAGCGCCGCCGCCGAATTTATCCCACGTCCAGACCTTCGGTGGCTGATAGTTGTCTGACATTTTGGTCCGCCTTTTCGTTGATATGTTGAAGTTCAGGTTAAGTGAGCATAAGTGGTCGTGGGTTCAGGCAAGGATGCGCTGCGCCCAGACGCTGATGTCATCACCACTGCCAAGATCGGCCTGCACCAGCCCATTAACCATAAAGGTTGGGGATATATGAATGCCGTTCTGACGAGCGTATTTACAATGCCATTTGATTTCGGTTTGCAACTCTGGACGGGCAAAAGCGTCTGCCAGTTGCACGCCGCTGTAATTTTCAATGCGTTCAATAATCTGCTGCGGTGTGGCATCCATGTTCGGACCACTGCAATGATCCGTAAATTCAAACTCTTCTCGATGATCGGCTACCGCACGCAGCACTTTATGCGCCGCGTTTTTGCCATCGGGCAGTGTCGAAGCTGCGAGGATGCAGCGCACAATCACACCAGAGAAGAGATGCCAGGGTTGTGATTGCAGGCGAATTTTGACCGTCACGTTCTCTTCCCCAACGGCGTCTAACAGCGCTTCCAGTTTGTTAAACGCCCGGACGGAGAAGGGGCAGGTGGGTTCGATAAAGATCTCGAAAGTACGAGGGCCGTGGCCCCAGCTTAGCGGTGCGGCATGTAAAGGTTGTTGGCTCATGGTCACTCCTGCTGTTTTTTCATTTTGTGAGAGTTTGAGAGTAGCAGCATGCCGCAGGCGCGGGGAACTCGCTTGGCGTCAGATGCGGTTATCGTGCGGTGTTCGATGGCCGTAGCATTTCCACGCGTGAACCTTATTAACAATAAGAAATAAACACTACTGTAATGTACATAATTAATTTTTAAGAGATGACTTAAAGAATATTTAATTTAATCAATCCACCTTAAAGTAAATTATCAATGTGATTAAACGATACTGCTTATTTAAATTTTGTCTGTAGTGCCTGGTATTTCATCATTATTTGTTATTAATCTGTTTATCTCTGCTGTCGATAATCGTTATGAGGTTTTTTTTTCAACTCAGATCGGATGAGTTAGTAGCGAATTATCCGGTTAACCAGCAGCGGAGATAATGATGCAGGAGATTCAGGCGATTCAGGCAACCACGCACCTTGCCAATGCAACACAAGAAAATACGGCCACCAAAGCCGATCTACACACCACCAGTGAAAGCGGAGCGGGTAACAAATCTCATCAGGACGAAAGTACCAAAGTCACGCTCTCCAGTCGCGCCGAAAACCATAAAGAGGCAAAGGCTATAAAGGCGGAGCAACAGCTTGCAGAAAAGAAAGAAGTCGAAAATCATCAAATTGATTATTCGCTGGCGATGACCGGCATTCCGCAATTTGGTGGACGTCTGGTAACGGTTGTTAAATATCCTGACGGTAGTACGGAAATGATTGACGCCTTTTCCGGCAAAAAAGTGACGCAGCAGGAATTAGACATCGCCCGGGCCGAGAAAGAAAACAGCGAAAATGTGCAACGCAAGCAAGAAGCGAAAAAGGTTGCACAGGAAGTGCGGACATTTACGCCTGGAGAATCACATCCGACGGATCTTGAATAACACTCTGTCGGTGAATCCGTAATAAAAGCAAAGGCTATTCAGAAATTATCCATAAAAAATATCTTATATGTTATGGACGGACTGAGCGGAATAGCGTAGCTGTGTTGATGTATATTTAGCTTAAGTCAGTATCGGTGCCATTTTGCTTCAGCTATTTATTGCTGAGGATTGCGGCTGTCTGGCGTTCTGCCGCGAGAGAAGGCTCATCGCTGCTGCTTTTTTTAGGCGGCAGAATGCGTCACTTGCTTAGCTGGCTTAATATTAGCTTTGTGAGGAAGCTGCCGGGATAAATAGTGGTTATTATGATGAAGAAGAGTGGTATAGCCGCATTAATTATGTGGTTAATTTCTACGGTATCTGGCGTTTGGTTTTGTTGTGTTTTTCTTTGTAGTCGGCAATGGCCTGATTGATGTTTTCTGTTTCGATAACATCGACCTTTTCATCGTTAAAGAACACTTCATAGTGGCCGGATACATATTTAAATGTGAACATTTTCCCCTGATAGCGAACGCGTCTCTCCTTCACCGACAAGCCTCTGCTGCGCATAGCCACTTTTGCCATTGTATCTATCTTTTTTTTCATAGCTATTTTCTTACCTTTTCAGGCCGTTATGCGATGCCTGTATTCGATTCCGTATGTTCAGGTGCTAATTTGTTATCCTCTCAAAGAAAATCAACACTTGCTATAACCCCATGCTTAATATTAGATAAAATATCACTGCATAACTTAAGGTTATCTTAAGTTTATTAATATTAAGCAATTAATAACCAGAATATTAATTTGGTTATGCGAATTTTTATAGCATTTAATTTCTAACAATCTTTTTTTGATAATTATTTCGATTCTCATTTATCCTTTGCTGGCATTAAACTTCTGCCGGGTCGCATGCGCTGACTACTACACTTATTTTAAAAGGAATGATGATGAAGAATCGCTTTTTGCCGTTCTGTTCAATCGCGCTGGTCATCTCTTCGGTTTTCGCCGCGTCTGGAGCCTCTGCCGCCAATAACGACGACGGTATCGTGGTGTATAACGCACAGCATGAAAACCTGACAAAATCCTGGGTTGATGAATTCACCAAAGAAACGGGTATAAAAGTGACGCTGCGTAACGGCGGCGATACGGAACTGGGCAACCAGCTTGTTCAGGAAGGAAAGGTTTCTCCGGCTGATGTCTTCCTCACCGAAAACTCCCCGGCAATGACGCTGGTCGATAATGCCAACCTGTTCGCACCGCTGGATGCCGATACCCTGAAGTAGGTTCCGGCGAAGTTCCGCCCGGCGCATGGCCGCTGGATAGGTATTGCCGCGCGCAGCACGGTGTTTGTTTATAACCCGACAAAATGCCACGCCCCGGCTCAGACCGGGCGTTTTTATTCAGAAGTTATCAATAAACCTCTTCACCGCCGGTGAACGTTCGAATTTTCTCCACGCCAGCGCCACGTCTGTTTTCAACACTTCACCTTTGATGCGGTGGAACGTCACCAGCGGATGACTAAAGCAGGACATGGACTGCGGGACAATGGCGAAACCAAATCCTGCGCTGACCATGCTCAGCGATGAAGAAAATTGCGATGCCTGCTGCGGGTGGCTCATATCGATGCCAGCGCGCAGACAGGCGTTGTAAATCAGTTCGTACAGCCCCGGCGCCACCGCTTGCGGGAAGATCACCAAAGGCGTGTCGCACAGCTCCGACAGCGCGAGATCGGCTTCATCAGCCAGCGGATGTGAGCGGTGCAACGCAATCAGCATCGGCTCTTCATCAATCAATTTCAGATTAAATATTTTGCTGTTTTCACAGGGCAGGCGCACAAAAGCGACGTCGATCAGCCCTTCATCAAGCTCCTGCATGAGCGTCGCCATATTGTCCTCTTTCTGATGGAGCATGACCTGCGGATAGTCATGCTGAAACTGGCGCAGTACGGCAAAAATGCGAATGTGAAAAGCATTGGAACTGGTCACGCCAAGATAGAGTTTGCCGTTGATTCCCCGCGCGATGCCTTTAGCTTTTTCCAGCGCGGCATCACTTAAGGCGAGGATCTGGCAGGCATCTTCGTAGAAGGCTTCGCCCGCCTCGGTGAGCTCCACACCGCGCGTTAAACGGTGAAATAACGGTGTCCCCACTTCCTGCTCAAGACGGCGAATTTGCTGGCTCAGCGGCGGCTGTGACATGCCCAGCATTTCCGCCGCGCGGGTGAAATGTTGCGTCTGCGCAACGGCGACAAAATAACGTAGATAACGAAGTTCCATATCGAAAACATCTCAAACCCTGATGGTTTGTATATTGGAATCTCTCGCTGAAACGAGTCAATATTTAATCAGCTTTTCTAAAGGTCTACTCAACGAGGTATTAGAGGATGACTAATCTAAATGATTGTTCCTGCAAAGAAAATTTAAGTAAAACAATTCGTGCTTTTTCTAAAAGCAAACCTGAATGTGTGATATATCAAACATCGCTAATGAGTGCGCTATTAAGTGGGGTTTACGAAGGAAATACCACGATTAAGGATTTACTCAATCACGGCGACTTTGGGCTCGGCACGTTTAATGAACTGGATGGCGAACTGATTGCCTTCAACAGCGAGGTCTACCAGTTACGTGCAGATGGCAGCGCCAGGGAGGCGCGCCCGGATCAAAAAACGCCGTTCGCCGTGATGACCTGGTTTCGGCCGAGCTACAGCCAGCAGTTTGATGCTCCCGTCAGCCGGCAACAACTGCACGATATCATTGATAAACAGATTCCTTCCGACAACCTCTTTTGCGCCCTGCGCATTGAGGGCCATTTTCGCCATGCACATACTCGCACCGTGCCGCGCCAGACGCCGCCTTACCGGGCGATGACCGACGTGCTCGACGACCAGCCGGTCTTTCGCTTTAACAGCCGCGCGGGCGTGTTAGTCGGCTTCCGCACGCCGCAGCATATGCAGGGAATCAATGTTGCCGGTTATCACGAACACTTTATTACTGACGATCGGCGCGGCGGTGGCCATTTGCTGGATTATCAGCTGGATCACGGCACGTTGACTTTCGGTGAGATTCACAAGCTGATGGTTGATTTGCCTGCGGATGCGGCGTTTCTTCAGGCCGATCTGCACCCGGATAATCTCGATGCCGCAATTCGTTCGGTAGAAAGCTGAGACACAGACAAAGGAGTGACTAATGAGCAATGAAAACCATACGCAGCAGTGGGCTCATGGCGCCGACATGGTGGTGAAGCAGCTGGAAGCCCTGGGCGTTAAACAGGTTTTCGGCATTCCAGGCGCGAAAATCGATAAAGTTTTTGACTCCCTTCTGGATTCATCCATCAAAATAATTCCGGTTCGTCACGAAGCCAATGCCGCCTTTATGGCGGGTGCGGTCGGACGTATTACCGGCAAGGCAGGTGTGGCGCTGGTAACCTCCGGGCCCGGCTGCTCGAACCTAATCACTGGCATGGCAACCGCGAACAGCGAAGGTGATCCGGTGGTGGCGCTGGGCGGCGCGGTTAAACGCGCCGACAAAGCCAAACTGGTGCACCAAAGCATGGATACCGTAGCGATGTTTAGCCCGGTAACCAAATACGCCGTGGAAGTCCCTTCTTCTGATGCCATTGCCGAAGTGGTATCGAATGCGTTTCGCGCCGCAGAACAGGGGCGACCAGGCAGTGCTTTTGTTAGCCTGCCGCAGGATATTGCCGATCAGCCCGCCAGCGGCGTGATCCTGCCTGCCAGTTCGCCTCCCGCGTTAGGTGCTGCGCCGGATGCGATGATTAACGACGTGGCAAAAATGATCGCAGCGGCGGAAAACCCGGTGTTTCTGCTGGGGCTGATGGCCAGTCGACAGGAGAATATCGAGGCGCTGCATCTGTTACTGGAAAAAAGCCACATTCCGGTCACCAGTACTTACCAGGCGGCAGGCGCAGTTAACCAGCAACATTTCAGCCGTTTCGCCGGACGCGTTGGCTTATTCAATAACCAGGCCGGGGATCGACTGTTGCATCTGGCGGATCTGATTATCTGTATTGGCTACAGCCCGGTGGAATATGAACCTGCGATGTGGAACACCGGTAACGGCAGATTGGTGCACATTGATGTGCTACCCGCCTATGAAGAGCGCAACTATATTCCGGATGTCGAGCTGATTGGCGACATCGCCAGCACGCTGGACAAACTGGCGGCGAAGATTGAAAAATCGCTAATCCTCACCCCGCGTGCGTCGGAGATTTTGATTGATCGCTGCAACCAGCGCGATTTGCTCAGCCGCAAAGGCGCGCAGCTTAACCAGTTCGCCATCCATCCGCTGCGCATTGTGCGGGCGATGCAGGACATCGTGAATAGCGACGTGACGCTGACGGTCGATATGGGCAGTTTTCACATCTGGATCGCCCGTTATCTCTACAGCTTTCGTGCCCGCCAGATGATGATTTCTAATGGTCAACAGACGATGGGCGTCTCCCTGCCGTGGGCGATTGGCGCCTGGCTGGTTAACCCTGGGCGCAAAGTGGTGTCGGTTTCTGGCGATGGTGGTTTTCTGCAATCCAGCATGGAGCTGGAAACCGCTGTGCGTCTCGGCGCGAATGTGCTGCACATCATCTGGGTGGATAACGCCTACAACATGGTGGCTATCCAGGAAGAGAAAAAATACCAGCGTCTTTCCGGGGTGAATTTCGGCCCGGTGGATTTTAAAGCCTATGCTGAAGCGTTTGGCGCGAAAGGTTTTGCTGTCGAGAGCTCGGAGGAACTTGAGTCGACCCTGCGTGCAGCAATGGACACAGATGGCCCGGCAGTTGTTGCCATTCCGGTGGATTACAGCGATAACCCGCTGCTGATGGGCCAGCTCAACCTTAACCAGATTCTTTGAATAACCAAGGAGAAGTGATGAAAAAAGTCGCATTCGTGACCGGCGCCGGCCAGGGAATTGGCAAAGCCATTGCGCTGCGTCTGGCGAAAGATGGTTTTGCCGTCGCCGTTGCCGATTATAACGCCGCCACCGCCAAAGCCGTGGCCGACGAGATCAACAGCCATCAGGGCCGCGCGATTGCTGTGACAGTGGATGTTTCCGATCGCGAACAGGTTTTTGCTGCGGTGGAAGAGGCCAGAAGCAAGCTAAAAGGCTTTGATGTTATCGTCAATAACGCAGGCGTTGCGCCCTCAACGCCAATTGAAACGATCACCCCGGAAGTGGTGGATAAGGTTTATAACATCAACGTCAAAGGTGTGATTTGGGGGATTCAGGCGGCGGTCAGCGCTTTTAAAGCGGAAAAACACGGCGGCAAAATCATCAATGCCTGCTCGCAGGCCGGGCATGTCGGCAACCCGGAACTGGCGGTTTACAGTTCAAGCAAATTCGCCGTGCGCGGTTTAACCCAGACCGCCGCGCGCGATCTGGCGCCGCTGGGCATTACGGTTAACGGTTACTGTCCGGGGATTGTGAAAACCCCGATGTGGGCCGAAATAGATCGCCAGGTTTCTGAAGCCGCGGGCAAACCGCTCGGTTACGGTACCGAACAGTTCGCCAAACGCATCACCCTTGGGCGCTTGTCAGAGCCTGAAGATGTTGCAGCTTGCGTCTCATATCTTGCAGGGCCGGATTCAGACTATATGACGGGTCAGTCTCTGCTGATTGATGGCGGTATGGTATTTAACTAATACGTTTGATGGCTCGGACACAGCCTTGCCTCTGCGATCGCGCAGGGGCTTTTTTATATCCAGGAATGAAGTTCATTATCATCAATAAACAGATATTTTAAGGGGCATCTAAATACACATTATTGGTGAGTAGTGTCAGAGGGCGAACAGCGAAAAGGGCGTAACCGTGAACATCACCCTCGTTTCCGCAGAATGTTCCGCTTTTTCCTCGCTAATCGACGCCAGTTGAATTATATCGCCAGCTGTTCGCGAGAATGATCTGCCGTGGTATATGCGATTTTCGGCAATCCAGCGCAAAATTCTCGTTTTGGTTATGGAAGCGTTTGCGCTTAACTGAAAAGGTCAACCTTAGCCGGAGAACTCGCGGATGAAGAAAATATTGCAACAGTGGCTTGAACGCCTTGCTCCTGTGTTGCCTGTACAGGTGGAGGAGGGGAATATGATTCTGGTCGCCATGTGGCGTTGATGATCCCATTCGGCCTGCTCTACGGCCTTGATTATCATCCTTCTGTATGGATTTACGATGAAAAATGAGCGCCTATATCTGTTGATGCGCTACAGCTACTGGAATGAACTGTGCGTACCGGATTAGAACCCGCCCGATAGTGAACTGACTCCACCAAAATTCATTTTGAAATTGCGTTTCACCTCTCATTTCCGTCTTTTCAGGGGATTTTTTTCTGCACCCTTCGCCTCTGCTCACAATTCAGACACCTTATCTTGTATGGTAGTAGACATAAAAACCATAAGAGAGATACCGTGAAAGCCGTGATGTATTTGTCTTAACGACCCGGCTTTACGCTGGACATGATTGAACGAAGATTCATTTATGGAGTTTTGATGTCCATGAAAAATAACCAAAAAACTCATTGGGGTAACGATTTCCTGTTGGCGGGTAAGCTGCATAAATGTGGAGAGACGCTATGATCCGCAAAAAACGGGAAGTCACCATCCCTGTCAGTATTGGCTACGGCATGACGGATATTATGGGTGGCGGCGCATTTACCGTTATTGGTGCATGGTTGCTCTTTTTCTATACCTCCTTCGTGGGCTTGACGCCGATTGAAGCGGCTTCGATTGTGGCTATTGCTCGTATTGTTGATGCTATCGTCAGCTTATTTATGGGGCGCTTTACCGATCATTTTTACAAAAATTATTTCGGCAAGAAATTTGGCCGCCGCCGATTTTTCTTGTTAATCGGTGCACCATTAATGCTGGTTTATATTTTGTTGTGGATCGACGGGATGAATTTTCTCTTTTATCTCGCCGTGTATCTGGCATTTGAAGTTATCGCGGCAATGGTGCTTATTCCCTGGGAAACGCTGCCTTCAGAAATGACCAAAGACTTTAATGAGCGCACTAAACTTTCCACCTGTCGTATGTTTCTTTCCGCTACCGGCACGTTCCTCGCCACGTTTATTCCCGGCGTGTTGATTGGCTGGTTGGGGGAGAAAAACGCCGATGCCTATCTGATTAACGGTATCGTTTTTGCCGTGCTGTTTATGCTCTGCGTGTTTATTTCCTGGCGAGTCACCTGGGAACGTGAATTAACGTCTGAAATGCTGGCGGAGATGGAAAAAGGCAACCAGTCGACCAGCGTGAGCCAGAAATTGCAGGCGTTTTTCACTCTGTTTAAAGATTACGCTTCAACGCTCAAAGTGCGTGCTTTTCGTAAACATCTGGCCATCTATCTGTTCTCATTCACGGCAAAAGATATCTATAACACGGTGTTTGTTTTCTTCTGTGTCTATTGCCTGCACGTCTCCTCTTCACTGGCGGGAACCCTGCTGTCGATGAGTATCGTCGGGTTGCCGGTAACGCTGGCGGCGGGTGTGGCGATGATTAAATATGGCCCATCGCGGCTTTATGTTTTCGCCTACAGTGTGATGATCCTGTGTCTCGGAGGTTTCTTCCTGGTGTACCAGTTCCCGACGGAGAACAAAGTGGTATTGCTGGTGATTCTTGCCGGGGTGTATCAGGTTGGCCGCTGTGTGCTGGAGTTCACTCCGTGGAACGTTTTCCCGTTCATTCCGGATATTGACGAAATGATTTCCGGCCAACGCCGTGAAGGGCTATTTGCCGCCGTAATGACCTTCTCACGCAAAACCACCGTTGCAATTGCCACCTTTATTGTCGGTCTATTGCTGCAAAGCGGTGGCTTTGTTAAAGGCAGCCAGGTACAACCGCAGGAAGCGGTGACCACCATTGTGATATTGCTGTTTGTCGGCACCGTTGGGTTATTGCTGGTGGCATTGTGGCAGGCGCTGACATTCCATTTGAACAAGTTTACGCACAAGATTTTTGTCGATGAACTCGATCGTCTGAAAGCGAACGGTCTGAAACAGAATGTTGCACCGCAAGTGCGTGCGGTGGTAGAAGATCTGACCGGTTATGGCTATGAAAAACTGTGGCGTAAAGATTCAGCGGGCCAGTCAGAACCGGTCACGCTGAATAACATGATGGCACTGCGGAAATAACCAGCGTAAGTAAAGTGCCGCTCGGGAAATAACATGATGGAAAGCCTCATGGGCGGTGATAAATAGCGTCAGTGCCGCCCTGGTGATAACTGTAACAATGTGAACATGTGTAGAAAAATACGCTTACACTCTTTTAGCGATTTTGTCATATGGCTGCGATTTTTTCACTATCTAATATCCTCGGCTACTGCAACTTCGCCCAATCTATGATTGCCGGGTTGCACATTTTAACCCTTAGGTTAATTCCATTTTTATTTTGTTTTTCATTCACTCCTCCGGGCTATTGCCCGGAGTTTTTTTCTGTTGATTGATACCGCTCTATTTTTGTCATGACACAAAATTGTCATATAAGCGTTCTATGCTTCCCTCCGTCCGCAAAATTATTCAAAAATCTATCAACTTTTTCGTTTTTGGAGAGATTATGGCAACGTTTAATGCATCTGTTCGCCTGATGGCCGCAGCACTTGCGCTTTCTACGACTACCGTGTTCGCAGCAACCAATGTAACTGGCGCGGGCGGCACCTTCCCAGCTCCGGTATACGCCAAGTGGGCCGCTGAATATCAGAAACAAGTGGGTTCTCAGGTCAACTACCAGGGGATTGGTTCTTCTGGCGGTATCAAACAGATCATTGCAAAAACCGTTGATTTCGGCGCATCCGACGCCCCGATGAGCGATGACGATTTGGCAAAAAACGGACTGTTCCAGTTCCCGACCGTGATTGGTGGCGTGGTGCTGGCGGTGAACATCCCGGGTGTGAAATCCGGCGAGTTGACTCTGGATGGTAAAACTCTGGGTGATATCTACCTGGGTACCATCAAAAAATGGAACGATCCGGAAATCACTAAGCTGAACCCAAAAGTAAAACTGCCGGACACCAATATCAACGTTGTGCGTCGTGCAGATGGCTCCGGCACGTCATTCGTTTTCACCAGCTATCTGTCTAAAGTGAACGCCGAGTGGGCAAGAAAAATTGGTAAAGGTTCAACCGTTAACTGGCCGGTCGGTCTCGGCGGTAAAGGCAACGACGGCGTGGCCGCTTTCGTACAGCGCCTGCCTGGTTCCATTGGTTATGTGGAATACGCCTATGCTAAACAGAACAGCCTGACCTGGACCAAACTGTTTGATGCCGACGGCAAAGTGGTTGAACCGTCGCAGCAGAGTTTCAGTAACAGTGCCAAAGGGGCTGACTGGAGCAAAACTTTCGCCCAGGATCTGACCTTCCAGAAAGGCAAAGACGCGTGGCCGATCTCCTCAACGACCTTTATCCTGGTCTACAAAAAACAGGATGACGCGGCGAAAGGCGCTGAAGTGCTGAAATTCTTCGACTGGTCTTACAAAAACGGTAACGCGATTGCGAGCAGCCTTGATTATGCGCCGCTGCCGGATTCTGTAACCAGCCAGGTTCGTGCCGCCTGGAAAGCGAATGTGAAGGATGCTGCCGGTAAAGCGATGTTCTAATTTTTTATCACTACGTAAAAGCCCGATACTTGCGTACCGGGCTTTTTTATTTCAAACGGGCGCTTTCAAGTTTCCAGAGTACCGTAATGCTGACCGGGATCCCAACCGACAATAACGCTGTGCGCTTGCAGGCAGGAATAGACTTTGGCGTTGAACGACACGCGATCGCCAGCTTTATATACAGCACCCTATGCCCACTGTAACACACCCTCCTGGCTGATCGAGCACAGGTCATTCTCCTGCTAAATGAAAACATGCACCAGTGCTGCACCGTCCAGGATGCTGAGATGATCCTGGATCAGCGTCGCACAATCCATAGCCGTGCCATTTTCTAAGGCAGCCTGCCGCACCTTGCTACCCAGCATCAGCGCGATTTTAGCGTTTGCTTCCAGCTAGTCGTGCGAGACGATCGTACCAACATTGTCCCCTACGGAAAGGAACAGACGTTGGTCGTCACTGTTAGTGAGCGTGGGAACCAGCGACTCGTGGGTGACCGGCAGTTCCACCATCAGCGCTTTCAGGGCTTTGGCAAAATCGTGAGGCCAGGAAAATCAGTAATTTCTTCAGGGTGATAAGAAATATAATTATCGGCAGGGAAGCCTTCTTTTGTCTTCAGGTAATGGGTTTAACGATTGTCTCGCCACCGTGTCACGGTTCGTTTTCTTAATGAAACAGCGCAATCTTCTGGTTTTGATGTGCCGTCCTCAAAGTATGTTTCATTTTCGATAAGGACTGAAATGGAATTCAAATTTGGCAGCAGGTACACATTTTTTAATTGTAAGGAGACTATTCTAAGGTGAGCAAAATAATACAGGAGATCGAAAGTGTACAATTCTATTCTGGTTCCCATCGATATTTCTGAAACAGACCTGACTCGCCAGGTCATACCCTTTGTTCAGGCGCACGCCGTGATGAATACCGCCAAAGTACATTTTCTCACGGTTATCCCCTCGGTACCGTATTACTCATCGTTGGGTCTGGCCTATTCGCTTGAAATGCCGAAAATGAAAGAAATCCAGCATGCGGCGTTATCAAAACTGGATGAGCTTGCTAAGAAATTCAAATTGCCAGCCGAAAAGATCCAGACCCATGTTGTAACCGGATCACCAAAGGATCAAATCCTCAAGCTCGCCGATTCGATTAATGCGGATTTAATCATCATTGCCTCCCATCGGCCGGATATCACTACCTATCTGTTAGGTTCAAACGCTGCAGCAGTGGTGAGACACGCCAGATGTCCTGTTCTGGTCGTTCGGTAACATCTCCTGGACTTGCCAGGAAAAGGGAACCCGGAGAAGGCAGGAGTTTCCAGCTTTCTCCTGAGGCTCCTGCATGCAGTCGTTGACGGGATATTGAGTCAGGGTTGGGTTTACTGAGTGCGATGAACTCGCTCAGGGGAGAGCATTACTGTGTCGGCGGTTTCTGTCCCGGAGACCGCGTTACATCGGGCATTGTCGGTTTTACTGTCACCTCTATGCAGGGATTCTGCTGGTAATGATGGTAGTCGCTTCAGTACATCGCTCAGCCAGGTATGAGGCTCCAGGCCATTTATCTTCGCTGTTTCCAGCAGGACATGACCCTGGTCGCTCGAGCACCCGCAACAACCGAATCCGCGAAGAGCCAGTTGCTGCGGTTCATCACCACGGGTTGATTGCACGTTCACAGCTGTTATTATCCAGAGGTAACTCGCCATTTTCCAGGAAGCGGTTGAGCGTAACCCGTCATACGAGGTGTGTTAAAATACGAGTTATCTGGATAGATATTCGTTAGATAAATTAGCCTGTTTGAGATATTCATTATATGTTTAACATCTGTTGAAGTGTGAACGATAGACTAAGCGCTTCATCAGCGTTCTTGTGATTCTATGGAAATTGAACTTAACAAAAGTGTTCAGGAAAGAATTCTTCATGCAGTCCTGTTTGAAGTGGTTGCAAACTTCAGCATTGCTTTCTTGCTTGCATGGATAATGAATGTTTCAGTTCTGCAATCTGGCCTTCTGTCAGTCATTTCCGCCTTTACAGCTACGGTGTGGAGTTTTATTTTTAATAAATGCTTTGACGGTATTCAGAAGCGGTATAAATTTTGTCGTAACTTTGTTGTACGATCTCTTCATGCGATCATGTTCGAAGCCGGACTTATCATCATTTTAGTCCCTGCGGCCATGTTTACCTTGAATTTGCCTGTGCAAGAAGCTTTTTGGACAGAAGTTGGATTGGTTTTTTTCTTTCTCCCTTACACCCTAATATTCAATTGGGTCTACGACTATCTTCGCTGGATTTTTGTAGGGAGAAAAGTTATCAGCGTCATGAAAGGCTAAAAATAGGTGATAACAGTCATGGGATTTTATTTAATAGAAGGTTGCGAGCGGTTTTTCTTTTTGTAGATGTTTATTTTATTCGAACACAATAGTTAGGGCTCTAATAAATTTAGCTGCCAGAGGTTGCCTGATAAACTTGAGTTAATACGGACTATAACCATTTTCTTTCATAAAAACAAACGTAATAATTATTTCTTATAAGGAATAATTCATAAGATTACTTCCTTTTTGCTGTGTGAGGGATTATAATTAATTAACACACATATTACTCTTATTGAAATTTTAGTGATAAAGTGTTGTTTTATAATTCGTGAATGCTTAAATCTTATATAAATAGCCCTTGTCAGGTTTTTTTCAAAAGGATGGTTGATATGCTGAATAAGAGTATGATGTTATTCATCATTGTTGCTCTTTCTGGATGTGTACAATACAAGTGGGTAAAACAAGGTGCAGATGAAAGAACAGAACAGATAGATGAAACTGAGTGCAATGCAGAATCCTTACGAGCACTCCCTCCGGATAATATAATAACTGGTAAGTATACGTCTAAAAACGAGAAGTATAAATCAACTGACACCTCTTATACAACAACTGATGCGAATGAACAGCAGAGAGAAACTCTTGTTAAAGCATGTATGTATAAAAAAGGTTGGTCGCAGATAGAAGTCCAGAATTAGTAAAAAAAACGGGTACTCTGTACCCGTTTTTTTTTACGCAAAAATCAACTAAAGGAATGATGGTAATAAATTTCTAAGAATGTATTGTAAATAAATGTCATGCCGAAATTTCTTTTTTACTCGCTCAGTATAATTAAAATAAGACACCTTTTATGTGGGTTTTACATAAGTAATTAAGTTAAATTCCCCTTGCGGGATATGAAATATCTTAAATTTTACTGTATAAAAAAGTATTTTAAGAAGTATACCATGATACTTTTTGCCTCTCCCGCATCTAAGGCAGTACTGTCCACAGCACTACTTTTCACAGCTCATTGCCGCCAGCTTCCGCCGTTGGTGTGGGCGGTGTTCTGAAACAGACGAGGGTTACCAGAGCAACTGATACATTACTGGGAGTGAAGCCGTGTCGGAATCTCTCGGAAAACTATTTGGTCGTATTCATGTGGAGAAAAATTTCAGCATGAATATTGCCATATTTGTCTCCGGATTCAGTGAGGCGACCTTTTATTTTATCCTTCAGGATTACTGCGGCCGTTTTTTGCTTTTACCATCACTTTACCGGTGGTGAAAATTATTGTCAGAGGCAGTTGTCAGCGTTTTGTTAGTCGGAAAGAGAGGGGCCACAGAGTTGCAATTAGCCACGCTTTATCAATCCCTGACAGACAGTGGAAAAGATGTGGTGCTGCATTTTATGGTACCTGGTGGCGCTTGCTTACATTATGATAACAATTTTAGCGGGAATTTAAGTAGCGTTGTTTAATCTTTGTTTAAAAGGAAGCACCCATTATAAATCCACCAATAAAAATATAACTCCAACGTCTGTATGTCAGTGTAAATAAGTAAAGTAAAAGTAAATGAGAGTTGATTTTGAAACACATCACTGTTATTAATCTTCTTTCTTCATTTTTTTTAATTTTTTTTTCATTATAAGGATACGTATGCATAATAAACATGTAATTAAATCGCTAGGAATTTTCGCTGCATTAATGCTGGTAACGAATGTATCATTAGCCGCAACGACAACTTCTTGTGCAAAAGTTGAACGTACACAAATAGAAGCATTGTTTGAAAAATGGAATGCCTCACTTCAAACCGGTGATGCAAAAAAGGTTAGTGAAAATTATCTTAGCGATGCAGTTTTATTACCTACAGTATCAAATAAGGTAAGGCTTACAGACGAAGAACGAATTGATTATTTTGAGCATTTTCTTGAGAAAAAACCAGTTGGTAAGATTGATAGTAGAACGATACGTCTGGGATGCAATAAAGCAATAGACATTGGAACATACACTTTCACATTTGCAGATAAAACCAAAGTATCTGCTCGTTATACATTTACTTATATCTGGGATGGAAAGGAGTGGAAAATTTCTTCCCACCACTCATCTGCAATGCCCGAAGGTTAAATACGTAGGTCTTAGGGTAATTTAAATATTAAGTAACAAATCCCCTTACGTCTTCGGCCGCAGTGTTAGGATGTAAGGGGATAATCAGCACCCTGTATAAGACATACTAGAATTACAGATGCCATGGAGTTTGCGCCCTTCCCAATATACACATTAGTAACGCGTGCAGGTATTAATAAATGCGTATGGTCCGCTTATTAACCAAGTGCGTTTGTCAATCTTGAATACATCAATCTGAAACTCACGACTTCCAGTTCTGTATTCATTGAGAAGTAGCTGGAATATCCTGTCATCACTACTATCACCGTCAAGGGATTCAATACTTTTGATTTCATAAGTGAACGTTTTACCCTGTACTAAGGTACCATTTTCCAGACGGATCGCACGGCTTAATTTGCTTGTTTTATCACCGTCAACAACATTGCCGTTCAGCAGAAGATATCCCTTGTCAGAAGTATAAAGCCTCAAATCCTGGGCAATGTTCATATGGACTTTCCTACCCTCGTCATCAAGAACATACCTTGTGAAGGTGAAGCATTTAAATGGCAATTTATTGAATCTGTTTATTTTATCTTGTGCCAACTTAACAACAAAAGGTGCAGCAACCACCATGGCGACAATAAGAGCGAATAGAGTTTTCTTAATCATTAATTTCTTTCCGGTCTAAATAATAAATGTTATCACACGCTCTGTTTACCCCATTAGCTGCCGGGCGACAAAGTGACAGCATTGTCCGTCCATATGTTTGGGGCGTGCTTGAAGTGTAGTAGTCAAAGTAAACATTAAATCCTTTCCGGCAAGGAAGACTATTTTCTTTCAGAATCTTCAAGACCTGGTTTTCTATTTTTTCACTGTGGTACTCACTTTCAGATTTAGTAGTGTGAATAACGCAGCCTGCTTGTAAGGTATGTACGGAAAATACCGGATCACGAGCTGTATTCCTGACATAGAGGATCCACACACTTGCCAGCGTAATAAAAATAAGCACAGTTAGACCGATCAGGCTCCCTTTAAAAAAGAATGCGTCAGATTTTTTTTTCTCCTGTGGTTCAACCGGTTCTGGAACATAAGGATGCTCAGATACTTCTTCTTCTGGATCCTTCATGATGTTGATATGCTCATCAAGTCTTATTCCAACTTTTGGTAAAGTTATAACAAAATTTTCACAACCAAATACCATCATATTTCGCCGTAAAAGGCTCAAATACTGGTTAAGATTGCTATTCGAACCAGTAAGCCCGAATTTGTCCCAAACCTCACGAAATAAAAAATCCCTGCTGAGGATTTCACCTCCTGACTCGAGAATTATCAGTAGCAAGCGCTGTGCAGGAAGAGGAAGCTGGACTGCGTCATTGGTCTCCGGGTGTTTGAGCGTGCCATCTCCTTTGTCAAAAACTATCGAACCATTTATTATATACTGCACAAAAACCTCCGCTGTTGCGTTTAAAACTGATACATGATAAATGTCAAAAACATTATTGATATACAACCATTGCTAATGTGCTACTTCCATGTCTCTATATAGAAATATAATAATTGACTGAAGATATGTGTAATTTAAAAAGCCAGAGGCAAAGAAGTCGCCGTATCGTTTTTAAGAATACCATTTATCTGCGGTTTACTCTATTGGCTTTGCGTATATGGTCATCTAAGTATCGCTGATATAATATTTGCGTATGTGTTGGACTTAAAGCCGACAGAGTAAAGTAGTTCGTTGATATCATCCGCGGGCTTCAGGTTCTGGAAACCATGAGAACATATAGGAACTTGTTCAGGCCAATCGGTGCCTCCAGGCTAATATTGAAGTATATAAACATTGTGTCAGTGGTTTGCCTGCTTTATAGAGGTAGATCTTTTATGCGAAGCAGCGTGACAAACGCCAGCGCATATAAACCTATTCCCAAAGGGGTGATGCGTGTTGCCAGAGGGAGGACTAACTGAATAATGACATTAACCAGACCAGCAGCCTTCAACGGTGGCTCAAAGCATGGATCTTACTTGCTGTCGTATTCAAATATACTAAGTCCAGTTTGCCTTACCGCAAAAAATTTGTCAGACATACTTTTGAGGAAAAAAGTAAGATAGGACGGACGGCGCAGCCCCAGTTTGTAACTGATCTTAATCCGGTGTGCGTAAAGTGTTTTAGTTGAGCATCTAATTGCCCTGGACTGCAACGCGATAATTGTTCCACCAGCGAACAGTGGTATCAGTCTGTCTTCTACTTTTGTAAGTTTTGTTGCGCTGTCTTCATTCCTGTCATCAAAATACATGGCGCAGGGAATGATTGAGGCCATGCGGAAAATAATATTATTAATATATTCATTGTCAGCTTCAAGCTCCGCATTTCCGGATATAAACCCACTTACTGAGCGATGCGATAAGCGTAAAAAAAGAGATCTCGGATATCGCTTCCTGAGTTCCGTAAATCCAACCCATTTCCCGGTAATTAACATCCTGAGATCAACGATAATAATGGGATGTGAAAAATCTATATGACTTATTTGTTTTCCTGAGAAGTCACACATCTTACAGTCATAATCGCTGGCAAGATGTCTAAAACCGTAATACAAATAGTAATCATCGGTCAGTACAATGCACGTTTTGTTATTCATAGTGATTGCTCCTTATATGGATATGACATGGTCAATATCCAGTACCAGTCTGTGTATTTCGAGAAAGTAATCACTGCCGTTATTATGTATATCCAGACACTCTTTTAGCTTTTCCTTTATATAAAGGAAACTTGCACGGTCTGGAACGCTGCCACAGAAAAAATGAAGGAAATGATTCAGGATAGCGATTTCAATAAAGCCATATTTACGCAGCCTGTGAACGATAGCGTCGCGACTGACCATCGAATTCAAAATTACTGAGTCATCTGGCTTAGGAATTTTTTTCATACGTTATCTGATACCACTTAATCTTACTTGTCAGCATCCTGAGCAATCTAACCTTCTTTAGCAATATTGATTGATAATTTCACCGTATTTAGATTTTTAATCTGATTTTTTGATGGTAATATTTATATTTAACTGGTTATATTGTTCTCCAGAACTTGAAAGATGCGTGATTGTACAAAATCATTGCGCCTGATGGTTGCTCGGTGTGAGGCATGGAGGAGTTTGTCTATCATTTCAATTGGCATTTTGAATGCAAACAGTGACATTCTGTAGCCAGTTACTGTATAGATGATCTCTTTTGAAAGTTTTTCCATTTTCATGGCGTCAACCATCTAATGATTCAGCTTGCTACAAAATAACTACAATGCCGCGAACTGAAGACAGGCGCATGCGAATATATCACTTTCAGTACTTCTTTTTCTGGCGGCGGCGGGGATTCTCACGCCACTGCTCAGCGAACGGTATCAGCGTGGACGTGGATGCATCGGCCAGACCTATCGTTCCACACATCATTACAACGGCTTCCTGCTTGAGGTCTGTCATAAGTGCTAATGAGCTGGTTTTTTTGGGGGGATTACCCGCCCAATTACCTCACGGCAGAAGAGGTAATCTGCCAGAGCCTGGTACAGGAGGTGCAGTATGTGAACTCACTCTTCAGGTAATGCTGTTACCTGGGGTATCAATATTGGTAAGACCGTTTTCCATGTAGTGGGAACTGATGCCAACGGTAAGCCCGTTCAGAAAGCGAAATTCAGCCGAAGAACGCTTTTTGAATTTTTCAGTAATGTAGAAAATCGCTTATTGGTATGGAAGTCTGCTCTGGGTCTTGATGACTTGCCCGCAAACTCATATCGTTGGGGCACACGGTACAGATCATGCCTGCACAGTTTGTTAAGCCATATGTAAAAACGAACAAGAATGACACCATGGTGCACAGGCGATCGCAGAAGCCGTCACCCGAACCACTATGCATTTTGTTCAGGTAAAGCAGTGCACGCAGGTTGATATGCAGCCACTTCATAGAGTCAGGGATAAACTAATGTCTAATCGCGCGGCACTTATTAGCCGTGTCCGTTTTAGCAGAGGCAACTCCGGTTAGGGAAATGAGGAGCGCTGGCGGCATAAATATAACAGTGAGCTTCCCCATTAATCCCTGAACAACCTGACTCCGGAAGAGTACTGGCTGATGACTAAAGAACCGGAAACCTCAAAATTATTACTGATAAGTAAATTTCATCGTGATCGCAGTGCGTACAGCCCCTGGCGTTACGTTATTAATTATCGACCTATATGATGCAGAATATTCCAGTGTATTATCACCAGGTTTCAGTTGTTGCTTTTGAGCACTGGTAGATGAGGACTTAATTACAGAGCCATCCGTATCCATGAATAGAATTCCAACTCCAGTAGCCCCACCTTCCTGACCTTCCAACTCGTTTTTAAACGCATCAGAGCCAGTAGTTTGTCCGGATACAGAAACGCTCACCTCTCCTGTATCAGAACCACAATTCTTAAATTTTAATGGAATATTAATTAATCCTGCAGATGTCCAGGCTGGCTTTAAATCCTTAAGAGACACATCCGGAAGATTGAAGGCACCAGCTGGTTGTTCAAGGGTACACGTATTATCCTTAACTGTGCCTTGTATAGTTATGACTGCGGTATCAGTAGCTGCAACTGCTAGTGTGTTATATCTTTTTTATAATGACACGAGCACTACAGTCTTGGCGATGTATGTGTGTTATTATTGCTAATATAGCTTTTTGTGTTTTTAAGTTATGTATTTTTAGTTTTTTGATCTTTTTTGGCATGTTTGCCTTTTAGGGTATTGGGCCAGAGGGCTTATTGCAAAGGTGAGTTAAGGCCGCTAATTTTTTCAGTCGGTAAGCCACAACAGAATGCTTATATTGAACGTTATATACCCTAAATAATTCGAGTTGCAGAAAGGCGGAGACGCAGTGAATCCCCAGGAGCTTACTCAAGTAAGTGACTGGGGTGAGCGAGGAAAGCCAACGCACATGCAACTTGAAGTATGACGAGTATAACCGGACAGTTCGTTATGACCGGTTGATGTATTATATATTTCATTCGCGGAGTGTGTTACAGGAATATGCCTAACAGTGGCCGTGGTTCTACAGTCATGAGTGACCGAATAGGCTACTTAATAGCTTCACATTGATACCGAATATTCAACGTTTAACCGATTCTACTTATTGATCCGGTTAAAAATGAGGGCTACTACAGCCACAAGGATAATGCACGTTTGTTATTTACAGTGATTGCTCTTTATATGGGGATAACATGGTCAATATGCAGTACCAGTTTATGTATTCCTGGGAAATAATCATTGCCGTTATTATGTGTATTAAGACAGTCTTGTAGCTTTTACTTCTTACGGAATCGTCTGGCTGAGGAAATTTTTCATGGTTATCTGCTCCTGAATACCACTTACGCTTGTGTAATTGTCTCTGACAGTTGCTCCTTTAGAAGACTGTTTCTGCTTACGTGGGCTAAATCTGCTCTTTCTTGGCCTGTGTTAGAGTGATGGCTGAATACACTGCGGCCAGCGACAAGAAATAAAAAACTAAAAATAACGTATTTGCTAATATATAAATCTATTTATTTGATTATTGATGGCGCATCTACCTTTGTTAGGGCTAGGCGTGGAGAATGTATCCTCAAGTCAGGAGGTCAGGAGGCTTAATGATTGCACATTCTTGGGGGTTCAGTGGGAAGCTTTCAGGACGCTTAGCGATCTGGCTATTTTTGATTTGAGTTTAGAGTGAGTGTCATTTAATTCAGATTTCTCCATGTGGTTCGGAGATGTGCTTACATCTTGTTAAGACACACGATGTAAACATAGCGAGGGAGTGCAAATATCAAATTTGCTCCAGGTTTATTAAATTAATTTGATGGGTTTTAATATGAAGAAAATGAAACAAGCGAATATTGCGGCTTTATTCGCGTCCGTTTTGATGGTTGCTCCGTTCACCGCTTTTGCTGTTGCGCCTAAGTCAGTGACGGTTGATGGTGGTCAGGTTAATTTTACCGGTTCTGTTCACGCGGCTCCGTGTGCCATAGACACCTCACCTGAGCAAGTAAACATTAGTTTGGGTCAGGTTACGACCCGTCAGTTGGCATCCAAGGGCGCAACGAGTACACCTATGAATTTCTCCATTAAGCTGGTTGGTTGTGATCTGTCTCCTGCCCCCTCTGATACTACAGCCACCGAAAATTATACTAAGGCAACTGTTAAATTTACTGGTTCTAGTATCAACAATACCACGCTAGCACTTGCAGAGTCTGTCGGTTTGCATACAGCCAAAAACGTGGGTGTTCAGATCTCCGATAGATTAGGTAAAGCCGTGAATGTTAACGGGGAGGTCAGTGCACCATCTCATAGCTTTGATGGGCGTGATTCTGGTGTATATGTTATTCCCTTCACTGCAGCTTATATAGCAACCGCTGATACTGTCGTTGCTGGTTCTGCAAATAGCACCGCTAGTTTCAGTGTGACCTACGAGTAATTATTAATGAGGTCCCCCGGCGGTTTATTGATTGACCGCCGTTTTTTAAACTTGTCAGAGTAGAGATAATATGGTGTTTAATTACCCGTTCCGTAATATTTTTTTTGCCACGTTGGCGCTGATTTCATATCTGGTTCCATCTTTAGCAACGGCCAGCGGCATTATGCTGGGCGGAACCCGCATTATTTATCCGGTGGGGAAAAAACAGGTCACCATGCCTATACGCAATACCTCGGAAGATAGCAGCTTTATGGTTCAGTCTTGGGTTGAACAGGCTGATGAAAAAAAGAGTCAGGATTTTGTCGTTACCCCGCCACTCTATGTGAGCGGGCCGGGTAATGAGAATACCCTCCGTTTGATGTATAGCGGTGCATCGCCAAAGACCGATCGTGAAACACTTTATTATTTCAATGCCAAGGCGGTTCCTTCCATTGATAAAAAGAAAATGGAAGGAAAAAATATGCTGATGCTGGCAGCAGTAACCCGTGTCAAACTATTTTTGCGCCCAGCCGGGCTAACACCATCTGTTGATAAAGCACCGAACGAGCTGACATTTAATCGGGTAGGTGAACAGATGCGCATTGATAACCCCACACCTTATTATCTCACATTGGCCGAGATAAAAGTGGGCGGGAAAAAGCTGCCTAATATCATGGTGCCCCCGAAAGATAGTGCTAAACTTGATCTCCCGTCGGTATCTAACAAAAAAGTCACGTTTCGCACCATTAATGACTATGGCGCTGCCACACCTGAATTATCAGTCGAGCTGAAATGAGTTTCTTTCTGATAAGTAAGTGTGGGGCTAAATATGAAGCAGAGTGTGACATTATCAGTGCCGCGCCAATATATGCTATCTCCCGTAGCAATGTATATTGCGATGGTCCTGATGATACCCGTAGACGCGCAGGCAGATCTTTATTTTGCACCTGAATTACTGGCTTCAGATACCCAAACGGTAGCCGATCTCTCTCGCTTTGAAAAAGAGGGGGCCCAGCTACCGGGGTATTACTATGTGGATATCTATATTAATGACAAGTTGACCCTGAGTCGTAACCTGCAATTTATTGTTGCCAGTGACGCTGACAACAATAACAGCCATTCGAATGATAACGGACATGCAGACGCAGCTACAGCGGCATCAGATATTCATGATAACACGGGCTTAATGGCCTGTTTAACCCGACAGAATCTAGAAGATTTTGGGGTCAATCTCAGCCTGTTTCCACAACTCAGTGCCGAGAAAGAAGAAGCCTGTATTTCTCCCGGGAAATATATTCCTGATGCATACACCACCTTCGATTTTCTGCGTATGCGGCTGGATATCAGTGTGCCTCAGGCAGCGATGCAGAATCGCGCGCGTGGTTATATCCCGGTAGAGCGTTGGGATGAAGGCGTGAATGCTGCTCTGTTGAACTACAGCTTCAACGGCAGCAATAGTCATGGTCGCTACGGAGACAGCAGCAGCCATTACCTTAACCTGAATAGCGGATTTAATATCGGAGCCTGGCGTCTGCGGGATTACCGAACCTGGAACCAATCCGAGAGCAATTATTATAGCTATAGCCGATGGCAGCATATAAAAACCTATGCCGGGCGCGCCATTATTCCGCTGCGCAGTGACTTAGTGATGGGCGATAGCACTACGAACAGCGATGTATTTGACTCACTGGGGTTCAGAGGGATGCAGATAGGCACTGACGACAGCATGTATCCCGATAGCCGAAGAGGGTTTGCGCCTGTCATTCGGGGCGAAGCGCGAAGCAATGCAAAAGTTAGCATTGAGCAAAATGGTTATAAGATCTATCAGACGTTTGTATCACCGGGGGCGTTTACAATTGACGACCTTTATCCGGTTTATTCCAGCGGTGACCTTAAGGTGATTATCACCGAGGCCGATGGCAGTATCCGTATTTTTACGGTTCCTTACTCCTCGGTGCCGGTGTTGCAGCGCGAAGGAAATATCAAATATACCCTGGCAGCGGGGCGCTTTAATGCCACGAGTGATAGTTACGAGAGTCCGGAATTTGCTCAGGCAACCTTGATATGGGGGCTGCCGCATAACGTCACGGCCTATGGCGGGATGCAATACTCACAAAACTATCTGGCCGGGCTGGTTGGCACTGGCTTTAATTTGGGGCTGTTAGGCGCGTTCTCTGCCGATATCACGAGAGCCGATAGCACACTGGCCGATGGCAGCCGCCATCAAGGGCAGTCTCTGCGTTTTTTGTATTCCCGTTCGCTTAATTCGCTGGGCTCGACATTTCAGTTGATGGGGTATCGCTACTCCTCGCGGGGCTTTTATTCGCTAGAAGAAACTGCCCTGAAGGACATGTCCGGCAGGTTTGATAAACAGGAGATGGTCGACCAGGAGGGTAAGCCGATCATCCCGCAATCGACGGATTATTACAATCTCTATACCAACAAGCGGTCGAAAATTCAGGCCAGCATTTCTCAGCGAGTGGGGGAGCTGGGATCGGCATATTTGAGCGGGATCCGGCAAACCTACTGGAACCGATCGGGTTCCAGTGATTCCTTACAAGCGGGATTCAACGGCTCTCTGGGCAAAGTGAATTACGGTCTAAGTTGGAGCTATAACCGGGGCGGGGAGTTGGGTACCACAGAACGGTCGCTGTATTTATCTCTTTCCGTTCCGTTAGATCTGCTATCAGGCGGGCGCAACAGACATCAGATGTATGCCACCTATAGTGCGAATCAAGATAACAACGGTAGTATCACCCAACAGGCTGGGCTCAGTGGCACCGCACTGGCCGCAGACAACCTGGGCTGGAATATAACCCAGGGATATTCGCGCAGTAGCGGAAACAGCGGCAACCTGAGCGCCAATTATCGAGGGGCCTATGGCAGCACCAGTGCGGGCTACAGCTACAGCGACAGTTACAAACAGGTCAATTATGGTCTGAATGGCGGAGCCTTGCTGCATGCAGACGGCCTGACCTTGGGGCAGCAACTGGGCGAAACCAGTGTGCTGATTGCTGCGCCGGGAGTCTCCGACGTGGTGGTAGACAGTGAACCCGGGATCCGCACCGATTCGCGCGGATATGCGATTAAGCCTTATGCCTCTGCATATCGAGAAAACCGGGTCGCGCTGGATGTGGCATCGCTGAATGACCAAACCGAACTGGATGAGGCCGTTAGTCGGGTGGTTCCCACTCGGGGCGCGGTGGTGCTTGCGCCCTTTAAAGGTCGCACCGGCAGCCGGGTGATCATCACGCTGACATATAAAGGCAAGCCCCTGCCGTTTGGCACCTCGGTCACGGCTGACGAGAGCGGCGGAATCGTCGGCGACGATGGTCAGGTCTATCTCTCCGGGATGGCGGCGCAGGGCACACTTCGCGCCTTTTGGGGAACGGAGGCGGGTAAGCAATGCACGGCACGCTGGCAACTGCCAGCAGAGGCGAGCGAGCAATCCGTGCTGAAAGTCAACAGCGTTTGCAGTTAAACACTAAACATATATCAGGAGTAACAGCATGAAAAAAATCAGTAAACCACATCTGATCCTTAAGTTAATTAACGGGGTAAAGGTCACCACCATCGCATGCGCCTGTGGTGGTTTCTCTGCCAACGCGCTGGCTGCGGAGGACGGGGTTGCTCTCACCGTGAAGGGGACCATTGTTGATAACACCTGCACGGTGGATGAAGCCGCCTCCGATCTGACGCCAACGCTGGCGCCCATATCGGCCCGTGATTTAAAAGGTAAGGGAACTACGCGGGGGCATCAGGATATTAAATTGGTTTTAAAAGGCTGCGGTAAAGACATTACCCGCGGACTTAAAGTGACCGCACAAGGTGAGGCCGATAAGGATGACGCCAATGCTGCCGCATTTAAAAATGGGGCAACGGGTCAGAATGCAGCCACTGGCGTGGGGTTGCATTTTTATAAGTCAGATAAAGCCACTCCCTTTAAGCCAGATGCCAGCGTTAGCGAAGAGATCAAAACACTGAAAGAAGGCGATAACACCCTGACGTTTGCAGCCGCCTATGTTGCCACCGCCGAAGAACCGGCAGCGGGAGATTTCAGCGCCTTGATTAATTTCAAGCTGGAATATCAATAAGAGCGTGGATAACGAGACAGTAATGACAGGAAGTAAACCATCATGAATCTGATAAGTAAAATGCGGAAATTAACGATATTAGCGATTGCGGCGGTTTTTCCAGGCATGGCGTCAGCGATATCAGATACCACCACGATTACCATAACCGGAACAGTAATAGACAACACCTGCACCCTGAATACTAACAATGCGATATTTACGTTGCCTGATGTATCTATCCGGGAATTTGATGGAAAGGCCAATGTTGAGCGTGGCTCGGTAGCTGTGCCCATTACATTCACTAATTGTGGGGCAGATTTAAAGGCGATTACTGTTAAAATTTCTGGCACACCTGATGACGCCATCCCGGGGACTATTTTTAAAAATACAGGTTCTGCTGTCGGGGTGGGGGTGAGACTTTACGATACTGATGACTGGCCATTTAAGCCTGACGGGAGTTCTAACGCTGTCAGCATAAAGCCAAATAATGGCGCTGCATCAACCACTTATACAGCGAAATATGTATCAACGAGTGCCAATATAAAAGCCGGCTCGGTGTCAACGGTCATTACCGCTGTGTTTACGTATAACTAATAGTCTGGTTACTTATAAGCAAGATAAATGTTTTTTTACGGGTAATATAATATGCGACTTGTGAGTGAGAAGTTGAAATTAGCGATATTAGCGGTTGCGGCGATTTTTCCCGTATCAAGCATGGCGGCAGCGGATAGCCTCGCGATTACCGTAAATGGAACAGTGAAAGAGAACACCTGCACGCTGGATTCGAAAAGTCCGGTCGTGACGTTAGCGGATGTATCCAGCCGAGAATTTAATGGGACGGTCAACGTTGAAGTTGGCTCAGTAAACGTGCCGATTAAATTTAGCAACTGTGGTGCAGATTTTTCTAAGATGACGGTGAAGATGTCTGGAACTTCTGATGATGCCATCCCGGATACTGTGTTTAAAAATACAGGTACGGCTGAAGGGGTAGGAGTGAGATTTTATGACCTGGATGGCCGGCCATTTAAACCGGACGGATCGCTTGCTGCCAGTCTGGCTAACAAGTTCAAAGAGGCAGATGGCACTATATCGGTGAACTATACAGCGAAATATGTATCAACCAGCACCAATATAAAATCGGGCTCGGTGTCAACCGTCATTAATGCTGTGTTTACTTACCAATAAAAACGCAAATGGTGGAAATACAGATGCGATGGATAAATAAAGCGTTTTTACTGGCAGGATGTGTGGTGACATGGGGGCTTCTCCCTTGGCAAACGCGGCGAGTTCTGTTGTGACCAGACTGCATCCCTTAATTGTCCGGGCTATATTAACTATATGTTTTAACAGCATTTTTATGCGAGCGGTTTTGAGCGTCATCCGGACAAAACGCAGACCGGCCGGGTATGCAGCGGCTTTGACTGGCCATCTGGTTCGGGGCTGAGGGGGCCTCCATTGCTTCCCGGGCATTAAACAACCATCGCGAACGGCGCGTGCGGCTTTATGAGCAGGCCCGGCGCAGGGGGATGTCTCATGAGGCGGCCTCTGAGCGGGTGCGGGCGTACGAGGCGCGATGGACATCATGGGCTGAGGGGCTACTGCGCGTTTGCAGTGATTCTTGAGCCTGATTATTACCAGCTACTCTAACGTGCGAGTGAACCCAATCGGAGTCCACCCACGTGCAAGTCGTACATACTCAACAAAGGCTCGATATGATTCGTACTCTCACTGCTAAACTTTTATGTCTGCTGGCGGTTACAGCTCCAATCGTCTCCTCAACTCACGCCATCGAACTCGGTGCGGGAGCCGATGGGACTGCGACCCTCTACCTCAAAATCAACTGGTATAGCACCTTATCCCCAGCAACTACCGGATATTGGTACAAATGCACCGGTGACATGGGCTTTCCTGTCGTCAAGATCACTAACCTGCGGGATGGAAGCAACGGCCGGCTGTACTGGAATAATTGGACACAGATGGGGTCCGTAAGGTCTAGTAGGGAGAATACTCCGCAAACCATTGCAAAAATAGACCTCGTAAATCCAACCGACAAGCCGTTGAATATATCATGTTACTCAAGGGCGTACGGAGCGTTTACCACCACCGTACCTGACACAATGCAAGTCCCCGCGGGAAATAATTGCAGCGCCACAGTAGAACACCTGTCCTTCGGCAAAATCCAAAGGGGTGTAACCGCATCGGCCCTCCTCCAGGCCTCAGCAACAACCTCGGCCTCAACGACGGGTAAGGTTACAATATCTAGCGACGCGATGGATGGAGTCGGGACGCTCGCACTTCGGGACACAACCTTCCAGGGGGAAATCTACGCTTACCCTTCATCGAATAAAAACGTCGAGAACGGGAAGTGGGTAACTGTGAACGGCAGTGCGGGGATCCCCCTCAGTATTAAAACCCTCCGATCGACAGTGCCCGGTGTGTACACAGGATGGCTTACCGCTACACTCACCTGTGAGTGAACCCAATCGGAGTCCACCCACGTTCAAGTTGTACATACTCAACAAAGGCTCGATATGATTCGTACTCTCACTGCTAAACTTTTATGTCTGCTGGCGGTTACAGCTCCAATCGTCTCCCCAACGCACGCCATCGAAATCGGTGCAGGAGGCGATGGGACTGCGACCCTCTACCTCAAAACAAACGCGCAGTGGATCAATGGTCCTGAACGTACCGGATTTTGGTACAAGTGCTCCGGCGACATGGGCTTTCCTGTCCTCAAGATCACTAACTTGTTCGACGGGAGTAGCGGACGCCTGTACTGGAATACGTGGTCACAGATGGGGAGCATGGTCACAACACCGGATAATGCTATGCAAACCATGGCAAGAATAGACCTCGTAAATCCAACCGACAAGCCGTTGAATATATCGTGTATCTCAAAAGCATATGGTCGTAAACCAACCGTGGTACCTGACACTATGCAAGTCCCTCGCGCCCGATCGTGCACTGCGGACGTTGCTACTTTGAATCAACTTCGCCGACATGAGAGTCTTCAATACTCAAACCTTATTGGGATCCATCAGCGCTAACACGAAAGTCACTCTGCGCCCCTCCGCTATGGTCAACGGGGAGGGGGCAATTAGCCTGGATTCTGTGACACACATACCTTACAGCCTGCTCCCGATGGGGGTCGGCATTAGTAGCTCGTGGACCGGGTCAGGGGAATACCAAGTACGGACGGCTGATTTTACTGGTTTTGGTAATAGTCTTGACATAAGGATCAAGGGCCACAACGTAAACCGAAATCAGCGCCCCGGCACTTACTCAGGAACACTAACCGCTACGGTAGCTTGTGACTAATCTATTTTTCAGCCCATGATGACTTCATCCGGGAAAAGAATCGTGTTAATGATGAACTTGACCGGAAAGAAGCGCTTGAGAAAATGTCATTATTACTCGAAAAAAAACTGGAAACGGCGAGTTCTGTTGTGACCAGGCTGTACCCCTTAATTGCATAACCTTTTGTAAACACTCTCATTTGAATGACAGGAATAATCGGACTCTCTCCGCCTCCTCCTTACTGTAACACCGCTGGGTAAACGACGGCTGTGCCCTGAGTCCCTGGTAGGGGCGGCGCTGCTGCACCACATTGACGGCGACTTCACCAGTCTGAACGACGAGGACGTGTTTTATGTGCGCTATATGGATGACTTTCTGCTGCTCACCCGGTTGCGGTGGCAGTTGCGGCAGGGCATTGCCCGGCTGGCGGAATATTTTGATACAGGCGGTTTTGAGCGTCATCCGGACAAAACGCAGACTGGCCGGGTATGCAGCGGTTTTGACTGGCTGGGCATCTGGTTCGGGTCTGCGGGGGTCTCCATCGCTGCCCCGGGCATTAAACAACCATCGCGAACGGCGCGTGCGGCTTTATGAGCAGGCCCGGCGCAGGGGAAGTCCATGACTGAGCGGGTGCGGGCGTACGAGGCGCGATGGACATCATGGGCTGAGGGGCTGCTGCGCGTATGCAGTGATTATTGGGCCTGATTATTACCAGCGACTCTAACGTGCGAGTAACCTACTGGGAGAAAGCTTCGTCAGAGTCGGAACGAAAAATTGGACTACGAGAGAAATGATGAAAATATGGCTTACGATTTTAATGTACTCTCTTACTACCAACACTGTACTCGCAGAATCGATATCCTCAGTAATACCGTCAATGAAAACAGGGAGTCTGAACACCGGGTGGGGATGGGCGACATCAGGTTACCGAACCGGGTTCTGGATGAACTGCTCCACTGCGGACAGATCCTCCGTAACTATGACATTTCAAAACACTGATGAAAAAAAACTCTACAACGTGATCCTGGACGGGACGAATCGCCAATACGGCTCAAAACTGGTTCAACCGGAGTTAGCTGGAGTGTACAATGCATATAACATCGGTCGTGCTGCTGCCTATATATATTGCAAAATATGGGCTTATAATATCGCAAACTCAGACCGGTACCTCACTATTGACCTGAACCCCGCCAACGTATGCGATGGCTCGGTGGCATCCCTGGACCTGGGCAAACTCGTACGTGGAACAACTCAGTATGCGACACTAGCCCTTTCCACTACCGCTAATGGGCGGATTACCGTAACAGGTAATGACATAGACACAACCGGCGTGCTTAAACTACAGAACAGCCCCGAGATAACCGTGACTCCTCAGTCCTCTTTAAACATAAAAAATAACGCTTGGACCTCTTCCGATGGCGGGATCCCCCTTATAGTTAAAATCAGCCGCAACGCCAAGGCTACAAAGTACACATCGTACCTTACCGCTACGATCAACTGTGAATGACAGGAAACACCGGGCCCCTTAAACCTTTAAGTACGTGTTGGTCAGTTTGTAACAGAGTTGTTGAAACGGCAGTGCGTCAGCTCTGCCAGTTATGCGCTGTGCGCGTCACTTGGTACTCGTTTCACTCGAACGCAAGTGACGCCGCGCTCCTCTGCTCTCAATGCAGTCGTGGAAGATGCCCAAATGTTCCAAATGGTCATACAATCACCCGAAGGCGCCCCTCTCAGATTGCCGGGACATTGGCATGTTGCATTACGCAACGGTACAACGGAGCCATGTTAGATCAGAGCGCGATCCTTTTTCAAGGTTGTAACAACAATAAGCGGAGCTGATATGCTCCGCACAAAAATTATGAAAGCACGGTAAAAATTCAAATTCGACTTTCTGGGACTATTTTTTCTTGCATATACTCTGTGAAAGACATTATCTCAGGATATATAAATTCTTTAGTGAAGCCATATAAATCCAGTTCATTCCTGATTTCAATAACTTTCTCTTTTGGAATAACTATCTTCAAAAGCCCTGAGTTTTATTGTAAACCGAAAGACTTTCCTCATTTATTTTTGATACCGTATTACTTGTATCAAAAATGGATGCCAAATATACCTCTTCCTTTATTTTATTTGAAAAAAGCAATACCCTCTGCTGATTATTAAAAACATCAACACTATCGTGGTTCCTACTGTGCTCTGCAGTAAGGGGACGTTCATTAAGTGAGTATAGTAATTGGCACAGTACGGGGGAAATTAAACGCTCAGCATCTTCAAAAATATCAGGCAGTCGTTGCTGTAACACATGAATTCCAACTGGGAGCTAAATTCCCTGTTCCGCTGCCAGTGAGCGGGCCTGGTTTGCCAGCGCAGTACGTTGTTCCACCATCAATTGTCGAACACTCCGAAGGGCCTTGATCTCTTTTGATGGTGCTCCAGTACGTTCACATGCTGGGTGGGTATAAGGCTGGCGAGAAAACCCATTGATTGAAAAGTCCGGCCCAGAAATATGAGGTAGTACAGGCCCCTATAGCAATCAATGTACCAGCAGGAAATTGGCAAACAAGATCTAACAATTTATTACGGGAAACTTTGCGGCTAGATGTAACAGTCCCATCGCTCATCCAGCACAGAACTGAAAGACAGATTTAGCCAGATCGATGTCGATGACTTTTATCGCGTTCATGATGCTGTTCCTCTGAAAAAAGAATACTCAGCATAAGTTTGGCAGGACTTGCGCTGAGGGAGGAACGTCCATCACATCACTTGGTTACAGCTGATTTAAAGGAATTTTCAAATAACAAACGCCATTGTCTTCTGCTGGCGGAAATTCACCGGCCCGGATATTGATCTGAATGGACGGTAACAGAAGTACCGGGGCGGACAGGGTTTTATCCCGCGCCTGCCGAAGCGCCACAAATGTCGCCAGATCGTTTCCATCATGGATATGAACATTGGTAGCCCGTTGTGCGGCTACGCTGCTCAGCCATTGGGGTTCCCGGCCTGCTGGAGGATAATCATGGCACACATATAAACGGGTCTCCGCCGGAAAACTGAGGATCTTGCGGATAGAATGATAAAGCTGCTGTGCATCCCCACCCGGGAAATCACAGCGCGCAGTACCCACATCAGGCATGAACAGGGTGTCACTAAGGAAAATTGCATCAGCAACCTGGAAAGCCATATCAGCCGGTGTATGGCCCGGAACCTGCAACGCCTGTATGGTGAAGGCCCCCAGTTCAAGGGTTTCACCGTCAGTCAGCAGATGATCAAACTGTGACCCATCCAGTGCAAAGGTGTGTTCAAGGTTAAAAACGCGCTTGAATATCCGCTGAACCTCAACAATCTTTTCGCTGATAGCGATGTTGCCCCCGACCTTCTCACGCAAATAATGGGCTGCCGAAAGATGATCGGCATGAGCGTGAGTTTCCAGTAGCCACTTGACGGTCAGTTGCTGCTTTGTCACGTAATCTATCAGCCGATCGGCCGAGGTTGTCTGAGTCCTGCCGGATTTTGGGTCATAGTCCAGAACTGGATCAATAATTGCCGCCGTCCCCCCCGTCCTGTCGGCCAACACATAGCTGACAGTCCCGGTAGCAGGATCGTAAAAACCCTTGATAAGTGGTGTCATGGTTAACGCCTTATCTGTACGCTGAATGATGTATCTTCACAGTGATTCACTTTAATTATACAATATTATATTATATTAAAATGTAAAGTTTATCGCGAGCGTAGATCAGGATGACAAAGAGTGCTTATAAGTCACGCTTATTGACCCCAAAAATGCGTGATGCAGCCAGTGCCGCCGCCGTATTGCCTGCTCTGGCGAATAATGATCGTCTGCTGCTGTGCCACCTGAGTCAGAGAGCAGCTTCCGTGGGACAAATGGAAAGTGCTCTGTGGATTGGGCAACTGACATTGTGACAGAAGTTGGAAGTCATTGGACGCCAGCAACTCGTGGCAACGCGCCGTGAAGGGAAACAGATTTTTTACCGAATTGATGATCCGAATATTTTGATATTACTCATTACCCTCTATCAACTTTACTGTCCGGAAGATGACGCAAAAGGTGTTAACCATGACCATTAATCTGGTGCAATTCACTCCGTTCCTGAGTTTCTTAGGGGGGGTATTGATCGGCTGTGCGGCCTGGATATTGATCCTGTTCTGCGGACGTATTGCAGGGATCAGCGGCATAATCGGAGGTGCGCTCTCAGCGGGTACCCGAGATCGTAGCTGGCGTCTGGCTTTTCTGATCGGCATTATCGTCTCGCCTCTTTTATATGGCCTCGTCCATCCGCTTCCTGTGATCGAGGTTTCTGCCTCCTGGCCTGTCCTGATGATCGCCGGGTTGCTGGTCGGGATCGGAACCCGCTACGGTTCTGGGTGTACCAGCGGCCATGGGGTTTGCGGTCTGTCGCGTTTATCCTTCCGTTCTCTGGTAGCTACATTGACGTTTATGGGGGTTGCTTTTATCACCGTCTGGCTGATGGGATTGCGGATTTAGTCAAGCCGGCTCGTACAGTAAATCGCTCAAGGGGACATATATGAATCTGTTTTTTTCGCTGTTGGCAGGTGTGATATTCGGCGTTGGATTAATGGTCAGCGGCATGGCAAACCCTGCCAAGGTGATTGGTTTTCTGGATATTACCCGCGTCTGGGACCCTTCACTGGCTTTTGTGATGGGGGGAGCCATCAGCGTGGGTTTCTTCGCTTTCCGGTCAGTGAAACGACGCACCCACTCGGTGTGCGGTGGCGCGATAAATCTGCCGACCAGCAAACAGATTGATAAGCGTTTGATCGGGGGGGCTATTCTGTTTGGCATTGGCTGGGGGCTGGCGGGCATTTGCCCTGGTCCTGGGCTGGTACTACTTGGTGCCGGGGTGATCAAAGGTATGGGTTTTGTTGGTGCAATGGTCGCTGGCATGCTGCTTTTTGAGCAGCTTGAACGTAGACGAGCGAAGCGTCAGGCATCGTAATTCTACCCCGGACGTTGTCAGCCACACATCAGGAAAACCTATGGTCATTTCGTTACTGTCAGGTCTGCTCGTGGGAGCTGTGCTCGGTATCACAGGAGCGGGTGGGGGCATTTTTGCTATTCCCACCCTGGTGATGGGCATGGGATGGGCACCACAACAGGCTGCTCCGGTGGCCCTGGTCGCCGTTGCCGGGAGTGCGGCTCTTGGGACCTTCGAGGCCTTGCGCAAGGGGCTGGTGCGCTACCGCGCCGCTATTGTGATAATACTGGCGGGCGTGCCCATGACTAGCGTGGGGTTATGGGTTGCTCACCGAACATCCCCTGCGTTGCTGAGCCTGCTGTTTGCGGGGGTGATGCTAATCGTCGCGTGGCGATTGGTTCGTGCCCCCGAGATGGCTGCCTGGCACACTTATCCCGTCGTACTGGATGAACACACCGGACGATTTATCTGGGCTATAAACACATGGTTGCTGTTTCTCATGTTCGGGGCTGTGACCGGTTTTATGACCGGGCTATTGGCCGTGGGTGGAGGATTTATTATCGTCCCGTTATTGCGGCAATTTACCCCCCTGCCTATTCACAGTTGCATCGCAACCTCTCTAATGATTGTCGCATTGGTAAGTATGGGCGGGATTGCAGCGGCAGTGATACAGGGTGCCACTCTGCCCTTGCCTTTTACTCTCTGGTTTGTGCTTAGTGCTGCGACAGGGATGTTGATTGGCCGGAGACTAAGCCAGCATTTACCTGAACATATTGTGCAGAGGGGGTTTTCCGGACTACTGATCGTCGTTGCCCTGGGGATGGTATTTAATGCCGTTATGATGAAGTTTAGTGGCTAAGATCAATATGATTGCCGACAGAGATATAAAAGCTCAAGGATAATGAGTTCTTCGCTTTTTGTTTCGAACTTATCTGTCGCCTGCAATACCACGGGATTGCTATAACCAGCGACGAACCCGTTGCGCATAGCGTTCCCATTCCAACCCGAAACGTTTTCGAAGCTGTTCCTCTTCAATATCGATATGCAATCTGGCAACTACAAACATAAACAACGGAATAGCAAGTATCCCCACCAGGCTGCCAAAGCAGAGCGCAACGGCTAACTGGAGTCCGCTCATTCCAAGGTAAATAGGGTTACGACTCCAGGCGTAACAGCCGCCAGTAACCAGCGTGGTGGTTCTATCCGCATGAAGCGGATTAAGCGTCGTGCGCTTCATGTTCATCTGCCAGGCGGTATGCAGTATCATGGTAATACAGACACAGGTCAGCAACACACTTAACCCCATGTTCACGTTGTCGAAGGTAAAACGCGGGATTGCAGTCACCACATCAGTGACGAAAAAGAGCAATAAGATGAGTGGTGGCGGAAACCATACTCTGAATCGAGTCAGGAAGTTACGCATTACTATAGACCTACCTCTGAACTAAGCAGCCTGAGAGCTGCAAAATGAAAACTCAGTTTCTATCGTTCCTATAGTTACCATGAACCTGACGTTATATACATGATCTGACGAATTATTTTTCTCATAGTCCTCCCCATAACGGGGTTCCGTGATCCTTTCTTCTATAGAAGGGTGAGGCAGATCAACAAGCGCTAATGGTCACCAGTATCCAATTAGCGTCGTAGCTGATGTCCTCCCAGCCTCAGCACCATATATTCTTTTGGGGGCAGGTCACCATCTGATTAAAAACAGTCGACACAGCCACCTCAGCGAGGTCAGTCTGGAGGCCTTTGAAAAGAGAAAAGAGGCCTCGTCATGAGGACAGGAAATGTCTATTGCCATGGGGTCAGCCCAACTATAAGGCAGAATCGTCTACCGGTTCGGAGTCACTCCATAGTTCCCTTTGGTACGTTGCACATTCCCAGACTCAAGGGGCAAAGCAAAAAAATTCTCCTCCGGTGAGCAGAGTATATTGCATATGCCAGTTTACCAGTGTATATATGGCATATGCCAATAAGGAGCCTTCATGCCAAGACCCAGAATTCCCCGTAACATTTGTGGCCGCCCTGCGGATACCTGTTTTAAGCCCAATGCGCGACCGATGAGCCAGCTTGAACATGTTCATTTAAAAGAAGATGAGTTTGAAGCGTTACGGCTGGTCGATTTACTGGGCATGCAACAGCAGGAAGCGGCTGTTGCAATGGGGGTTTCTAGGCAGACACTGGCCAATGTCCTGAAAGCAGCCCGTTTTAAGGTTGTGGACTGTCTCACTCAGGGCAAGGCCTTAATAATGCACTCTGAAAGGGAAGGAGTTACACAAGATGATCACAGCCATTCCAGTGAATGACGACCGGGTAGCAAATCATTTTACCAAAGCGAGTCACCTTGTCCTGGTGGATGAGCGCGGTGTGGAGCTCTGCCGGACAGAGAATCCCGCGCTGGGCGCAGATTGTTCAGGTAAACGGAAGCTGGTTGACCTGCTGGTTCAACAACAGGTCAGCCGCGTTGTAGTCCGTAACATCGGGGAACGGATGCTGGGTAAATTGCTGGGGCATCAGATCGCGGTGTACCAGACTGACTGTGGCCGTCGTTTGTTCACTGAACTGTGTGATCCGGATACCCGTGTACTGACTGAACTGAATAAACCGGAGCAGGGACGCCAGTCCCTTAACCATGAGGCGAAGGGGAAAAAATGCTGTCACTCTGACGGGAACACAGCAGAAAATGCGTGCCTGCGGGGTCATCAGCATCAGCATCATCATCACGGAAACGGGCGCTGTTGCCATTCCTGAGTTTATTTCATCACGGTTTTTATCCGACCCGTATTGGTATAAACCAGGAGCCGGAATGAGTGGAAGATGCAGTAATGACGCTGGGTATGAGAACCCCTTCTGACTGAATTACGGATGCCTCCCGTCAGTACAACCGGACGCCGAACAGAAACAGATGAATTGTTATCTTAATGCCAGAAAGAACCATACCTGTTGTATGGTCTGTGGTTCCCGCGACAATAACCCTGATACTGTGAGCTTAATATTTTCAGAACACCCGGATGGCTCTGTATGTGCGAACTACACGGCCGATCACAGGCATCAGGGCTATACGGGTCTTTTACATGGCGGAATGACGAGTACTCTGCTGGATGCAGCAATGACTCATTGTTTGTTCATGCAGGGTGTGCAGGCCCTGACGGCTGAACTGACGGTCAGATTCATTTCACCCGTTTGTACCGGGGAAAAACTGATGGTATGTGCCAGACTGCTTGGGCAACGCAGGGGGATTTACCAGCTCGAAGCATGGCTGACAAAGGGACAGCAGAAAGTAGCTCGTGCCACGGCGAAATTTATTGTTCCGTCGCAGGATATTGCTCTGGCGCATCGATAAAGTACTTTTTGAGATGCCTGTTTTACCAGCGTCCCCGTTTTTGGGCTCGCTGGCCAGATTGCAAGTTAGACCTTTAAGGAGCGTGACCTGTTCAATATGCTTCAGACGCAAGGCATCCGGGTATTTGACGCGGGGGAAAATACTGTAAGAAGTGCACTCATTGCTCTGCATTCCGACCAGTTGCAGCTATTATCCAGCGTTGCCCACGGTGGCAGTGGTCACAGAGCTTAGCAAAGCGAACAGGAAGAAGAGCATCAGGGTGGTTGCAATAGTCACAGTGAATCTGAGCATGCTGGCTGTAGTTGCCGATACTGTGGCATAAAGTCAGTGTCCGGGTTTACCTGTACATCTTAAACAGGAGCATACACATGAAAGTTGTTCTGATTGCCGTTTTGTTCGGTATTGCCACTGCATCTGCTATTGCCCAACCAGGAAACAGTATGGGATGCATGGGCGGAGGGCGTAATTTTACCACGGGTTATGGCCCGGGGAACACCCTGATGAGCAAGGAAGAGTGGGTACTCTTCCAACAAAAAATGCGGGGATCCTCTACTTATGAAGAGTGCAAATCCATTCAGGCTGAAAATCATCAACTGATGGAGGAGCGGGCTAAAAAACTTGGCAAAACACTGCCTTCGTTGCATACCAACGTCTGTGATTGCATGAAGGCTCGGGGCTTGTTCAAGCAATAATGCTGTGCCCTCGTTGTGTCCCGGCACATATCATGAATTTTCACGTTTAACCGCTGTTAATGAAGACAAGGATATTCCGGCAGCAAAAAACATGATTGAAAATCTTGTCCAGGGCCAGGAGACCGTGGTTAAAACTGCACGCTCCCTGTTCCCGGTCGTTAATAATGCGAATGATGAAGCCACAGCAGATCTGCTTACACAACGTATCCAGTTGCATGAGAAAACTGCCTGGATGTTGCGTAGCCTGCTTGAATAATGTCACCCGGTGGCAACAGAAAAAACGGTTTATCAGCCACAGGCCATTGCTGACAGTGCAGTATCATCCGTGATCCCGTGGCTTTTTTTCTGAAAAAACATTAAAAATCAATAATATAACCAGTTAGTGCGTGAGTGATAAATACAGTCCGGACAGGCATCAGCGGCGGGTATATCCGCACCACTGCCGCTTTCCCGTTACAGTATCGCAGGCTCCGGCCAGGCACGGGGAAGGCGCTGCACAGCCTGAACAGGGTTAATGATCCACTGATAAAACGGTTTGCGGTGAAAGCAGAATCATATTATTCGTTGTTATGGCTTCCGTTACCGGTGGCTGTCTGCGGGCAGTAGAGATCATATAACGTATTTAACAACGTCATGATACG
>JAGTSE010000064.1 GCA_018261615.1 Pseudomonadota bacterium
AGAGCTTGCAACTGTTTTTCGTCCATACATTAACCTTCATTTGATGGTGAATTGAACATATCAAAATCAGGCAATTACACAAATCTATGTACAGGCTCCTGTGATACCTAACGATTGGGTTCTGCTATGACCCACGACAGGGACATCACCAACAACATGGTAGAGGACATCAAAGAAGCGCTGATTCTCGTTGGCTGTCTGTTTCCGCCACTTTTGACCTTTATCCTTTATATAGTCACTCCACGTTTCCAACAGCCTTGGACCGGGTGCTGGTGCAGCCTCAGTAATTGTCTCAATATTTTGCTCTACTGGCGCGGGGTTAACTGGCGGGACTGCATTTTGTAAAGCTGACCCCATCGAATCAATGATCTGCTGGTATCGTATCAAATCACGGGAATAGAATGCTTCATAAGCCTGTGACATAAGGGCCTGGTTCATATCTATCTGGCTTGAGACGCGGTTAATCTGGTCAAGATCTGCATCTTTGACATTCAACTTTTTCATTTTCAGCGCTGCGATCATCATTCGGGCTGTCATATCGTCGCCACTGTACATCTTGCCCAAATGGTGGTTAGCGTAGCCTCGCGCTTCGTTTGCTGTATCTGGCGGCGATAAAGGCTCGCCAGTGATTTCCTTGTGATACCGTCCTAATTCTGGCAATCGTTTAGCCTCTTCAAGACCACCTCTAAGCCAGTTCAGCAGGTATTCGTCGAAATCCTTTTTTGTGGCGTCCCGGAAACCTTGCAGGCGCATTTTGAATACTTCTACGCTCATGGTTCCATTCTGTACAAGGGGGATAAAAGGGCGAACTTGGCTCATAAGCATTTCGGCTTGTTTTAAACTGTCAGTGCCGAGTGAAACTCGGATGAAACGAGTTGAATCATTTAATCTAAAATTCGTGTAGTATGTGCGCCCACGAATCATTGTGTGTGACAGCTTGTGTGACACGTTGTTTGCCATGCTGTGTACCATGAAAGAGTTACAGATCAGTGAGTTAAGTTGATTTTTTAGCTAACTCGTTGTTTTAGAAAGTATACCAGACGCCTGTGAAGGCGACACCTAAGGATGCTCTATGAGCGAAAAACTACAGAAAGTGCTGGCGCGAGCTGGCCACGGCTCCCGCCGTGAGATCGAATCTATTATTGAAGCTGGCCGCGTCAGCGTGGACGGTAAAATCGCGACACTGGGTGACCGCGTTGAGGTGACGCCGGGGCTAAAAATTCGTATCGATGGTCATCTCATTTCGGTGAAAGAGTCCGTTGAGCAAATTTGTCGTGTGCTGGCGTACTACAAACCAGAAGGTGAGCTCTGTACCCGCAACGATCCTGAAGGCCGCCCGACAGTCTTCGATCGCCTGCCGAAATTGCGTGGCGCACGCTGGATTGCTGTTGGTCGCCTCGATGTCAATACCTGCGGTCTGTTGCTGTTCACCACCGACGGCGAGCTGGCGAACCGCCTGATGCACCCGAGCCGTGAAGTCGAGCGCGAATACGCCGTGCGTGTATTTGGTGAAGTGGATGATGCGAAACTGCGCGATCTCGCGCGCGGTGTGCAACTTGAAGACGGCCCGGCGGCGTTTAAGACCATCAAATTCAGCGGTGGTGAAGGTATTAACCAGTGGTACAACGTGACCCTGACCGAAGGACGTAACCGCGAAGTGCGTCGCCTTTGGGAAGCGGTGGGTGTCCAGGTTAGCCGCCTGATCCGCGTACGTTATGGTGATATCCCGCTGCCAAAAGGCCTGCCGCGCGGTGGCTGGACGGAACTGGATCTGGCGCAGACCAACTATCTGCGCGAGCTGGTTGGCCTGGACGCTGAAACGCAATCAAAAGTGGCGGTAGAGAAAGATCGTCGTCGCATGAAAGCAAACCAGATCCGTCGTGCCGTGAAGCGACACAGCCAACCTGGCGGCACTCGCCGTCCCGGCAGTGCGCGTAACAAAAACGATTAACAGAAAAGGGGCGAAAGCCCCTTTTTACCGCCTGAATTGGCGTTGCTCGTCAACTGGTCTGCATCATCGGCAGACCAGATTTATCATTAATAATCAATACCGATCTGCGCTTTAATACCTGCCTCGAAAGCATGTTTAACCGGACGTAGTTCGCTGACTGTATCCGCCAGTTCCAGAATATCCCGGTGACAGCCGCGTCCCGTAATGATCACAGTTTGCATCGGTGGACGGTTACGCAGCGCGTTCAGCACTGTTTCCAGCGGCAAATAATCATACGCCACCATATAGGTCAGCTCATCGAGCAGCACCATGTCCAGAGAAGGATCTGCCAGCATTTTCTCCGCGTGTTGCCACACCGCCAGACAAGCCGCTGTGTCGCTTTCGCGATTTTGTGTGTCCCAGGTAAAACCTGTCGCCATGACCTGAAATTCCACGCCAAATGGCTCCAGCAAGTTACGTTCGCCATTTGGCCAGGTCCCTTTGATAAACTGGATCACGCCGACCTTTTTCCCATGTCCGACTGCACGCGTAGCGGTGCCGAATGCCGCGGTAGTTTTGCCTTTACCGTTGCCGGTGAAGACAATAATAATTCCACGTTCGTCCTGCGCGGCGGCCACGCGGGCATCAACGCGTTCTTTTACGCGCTGCTGACGTTGCTGATAACGTTCTTCACTCATTGTGCGATCCCTGGTTGACGGCCGGGTTGCGCATCGAAGCTCATCCCGGTTTTGCGTCGGCTGTCATCGCCCATCAGCCACAAATAGAGTGGCATAATATCGGCGGGGGTTTTCAGTTTTTGCGGATCTTCTGTAGGGAAGGCGCTGGCACGCATTTTGGTACGCGTGCCGCCCGGGTTGATACAGTTGACCCGCAGGCGGTTCTGGTACTCTTCGGCCAGCACCTGCATCATTCCCTCGGTGGCGAATTTTGACGCTGCGTAAGCGCCCCAGTTGGCTCGTCCCTGGCGGCCAACACTGGAAGAGGTGAACACCAGCGAACCGCTGTCTGATTTGAGTAATAAAGGAAGAAGCGCCTGCGTAAGATAGAATGTTGCGTTGACATTGACCTGCATAACGGCATCCCAGGTCGCAGGATCCTGTTCGCACATCGGGCAGACATCTCCCAGTAAACCGGCGTTGTGCAGCACGCCATCAAGGTGTGGTGTGGCGGCTGTGATCGTTGCCGCCAACTGCTGGCACTCTTCCGGCGTACAGGTTGCCATATCCAGAGTAAACCACTGCGCTTGCTGACCTTCATCCTTTATTGCCTGAGCGACCTGGCGTAATTTCGTTTCCTGGCGTCCGAGCAAGATCAGGCTTGCGCCGTGGCGAGCGTAGGTCAGAGCGGCTTCTTTACCGATGCCATCACTGGCGCCGGTAACAAGAATAATGCGGTCGTTTAGCAGATCGCGTTGCGGCTGATAATGCACACTGTCTCCTCAGGCCGGGTTGGTAATCACCTTCATATGTTGGCTTTATGCCTTAAATGACAGGCTATTTCAATCAGCCTCGCGGAGAGTTGCGCAACCTTTAAGCCAGAGAGTGTTAAAAAATTCAGCAACATGGCACATTTGGTGCTGGGCATGTGCGAGACGCGCCCGGACGGCTCATGTACACTGGAGCCATTATTATTGGTGTAACCGAGGTGGTATGCGTGGAATTACTGTCTGAATATGGTCTGTTTTTGGCCAAGATCGCGACTGTGGTAGTGGCGATTGCGGTGATAGCGATGCTTATTGTCAATCTGACGCAGCGCAAGCGCCAACGGGGCGAGCTGAAAATTACCCGTTTGAGTGAGCAGTATAAAGAGATGCAGGAGGAGATGTCTGCTTCGTTGCTGGACGATCATCAGCAGAAACAGTGGCATAAAGCGCAGAAGAAAAAGCTGAAGCAGGAGGCAAAGGAAGCCAAAGCGAAAGCAAAAGCAGGGAAAAGCGTTGACCCGGCAAAATCGCGCGTTTATGTGCTGGATTTCAAAGGCAGTATGGACGCCGGAGAAGTCAGCGGGTTGCGCGAGGAAATTACCGCCGTGCTGACCGTGGCAAAACCGCAGGATCAGGTCGTTCTACGACTTGAAAGCCCCGGCGGCGTGGTGCACGGCTACGGTCTAGCGGCTTCCCAATTGCAGCGCCTGCGTGACAGACATATTCCGCTGACCATCGCCGTTGATAAAGTGGCAGCCAGCGGCGGTTATATGATGGCCTGCGTGGCCGACAAAATTGTTGCTGCACCCTTCGCCATTATTGGCTCTATCGGCGTGGTGGCGCAGATCCCTAACTTCAATCGTTTTCTGAAAGGCAAAGAGATCGATATTGAACTGCATACTGCCGGACAGTTTAAACGTACGCTAACGCTACTGGGTGAAAATACCGAAGAAGGGCGACAGAAATTCCGCGAAAGCCTGAATGAAACTCATGACTTGTTTAAAGATTTTGTTCATCAGATGCGCCCGGTGCTGGATATTGAAAGCGTGGCGACCGGTGAGCACTGGTACGGCTCTCAGGCGCTGGAGAAGGGCCTGATTGATCAGATTGGCACCAGCGACGAACTGCTGCTCAGCCTGTATGAGGATCATGACGTTATTGGTGTCCGATACCAGCAACGCAAGAAAATGATGGAACGGTTTACCGGCGGTGCGACAGAGAGTATTGACCATTTGCTGATGCGCTGGTGGCAGCGCGGGCAAAAACCCCTGATGTAAACAAAACGCGAGGTCAGAAGCCTCGCGTTTTTAGTTAGTCGATAAGATGATACTTTTCAGAAAGTTCATGGGCTAAGTATTTGAACATATTGAATACTGCTGTGCTTTTCGGCGTCGGCAGACCTTGTTCATCCAGGTAGTACTCGCCGCTGAATACCAGCACGCCATTGCGCTGGGTAACATCGGTGGCGGCAATACCTGCCAGCGTATCTTCATGCTCACGGATCAGTTTGTTAGCCAGCTCCAGCAACGTCTGGCGATCGATAGGTTGAGATGTACCGGTCATTTTTCTACTCCTCAAAATTTTCTGAAGTTTACCGCTGGCCCGGACAGGGAGCAAATTTTCCCTGTTTTTGCAAAGGGTTTGGCCTGTTGTTGTGCTGGCGCGTTTCGTTTTTGCGTGCTAATAAAGTTGCGTAACAAATTTTATCAGGTACAGTGTGACGCTTTCGTCAACCTGGCAACAGAATTGCTTGACATTCGACCATAACACAGTCGTACAACATCACCCTGACGCGAAAAAGCTTGTAAACTCAGCCACCTGAATGCTCCGTTTGACGCGCCTGGCCAGATATGGGGTTGATATCTCCAGTTGTTGCCGCAATAGTGAATGTTCGTCGTGGGTGGTGTTAAGCAATGTCGACGTATTCCTGGAAGAATTAAATTAGGTAAAGGTGAATATGGGTAAAGCTCTCGTTATCGTTGAGTCCCCGGCAAAAGCCAAAACGATCAATAAATATCTGGGTAATGACTATGTGGTTAAATCCAGTGTTGGTCATATCCGTGATTTGCCGACCAGCGGCTCAGCACCCAAAAAGAGTGCAGACTCAGCCTCCACCAAAACGGCTAAGAAGCCTAAAAAGGATGAACGCGGCGCTCTTGTCAATCGCATGGGGATCGACCCATGGCACAACTGGGATGCACATTACGAAGTGCTGCCAGGTAAAGAGAAGGTGGTTTCTGAACTGAAATCGCTGGCTGAAAAAGCCGACCACATCTATCTCGCAACTGACCTTGACCGCGAAGGGGAAGCCATTGCATGGCACCTGCGGGAAGTGATCGGCGGTGATGAAAAACGCTACAGCCGCGTGGTGTTTAACGAAATCACCAAGAATGCCATTCGCCAGGCTTTTGAAAAGCCAGGTGAACTGAATATTGACCGTGTGAATGCTCAGCAGGCGCGCCGCTTTATGGATCGCGTTGTGGGTTACATGGTTTCTCCTCTGCTGTGGAAGAAAATTGCCCGTGGCCTTTCTGCTGGCCGCGTACAGTCTGTTGCTGTCCGTCTGGTGGTTGAACGCGAACGCGAAATCAAAGCCTTTGTTCCGGAAGAGTTCTGGGAAATCGATGCCGCTACCGCGACGCCTGGCGGAGACGCATTGCCACTGCAGGTGACACATCATGGTGACAAAGCGTTCCGTCCGGTCAATCGCGAACAGACAATGGCCGCCGTTAGTCTGCTGGAGAAAGCGCGTTACACCGTACTGGAGCGGGAAGATAAGCCGACCAGCAGCAAGCCGGGCGCGCCGTTTATCACCTCCACGTTGCAGCAGGCTGCCAGTACGCGTCTCGGCTTTGGCGTGAAGAAAACCATGATGATGGCGCAGCGTCTGTACGAAGCCGGTTACATCACCTACATGCGTACCGACTCAACCAATCTGAGCCAGGACGCTGTCAGCATGGTTCGCGGCTATATTGCCGACAATTTCGGTAAGAAATACCTGCCGGAGTCTGCTAACCAGTACGCCAGTAAAGAGAACTCCCAGGAAGCGCACGAAGCGATTCGCCCTTCCGATGTTGCGGTGCAGGCTGAGTCGCTGAAGGATATGGAAACCGACGCGCAGAAGCTGTATCAGCTTATCTGGCGTCAGTTCGTCGCCTGTCAGATGACGCCAGCGCAGTACGATTCCACGACGCTGACCGTTGGCGCGGGCGATTTCCGCCTCAAAGCGCGCGGGCGTATTTTGCGCTTTGATGGCTGGACAAAAGTAATGCCTGCATTGCGCAAGGGCGATGAAGATCGCACTCTGCCGTCGGTGAATAAAGGCGATGTGCTGTCGCTCGTCGAACTGACTCCGGCGCAACACTTTACCAAGCCGCCAGCGCGTTTCAGCGAAGCTTCGCTGGTTAAAGAGCTTGAAAAACGCGGTATTGGCCGTCCGTCCACCTATGCGTCGATCATTTCGACCATTCAGGACAGGGGCTATGTGCGCGTGGAAAATCGTCGTTTCTACGCGGAAAAAATGGGTGAAATCGTCACCGATCGCCTGGAAGAGAACTTCCGCGAGCTAATGAATTACGACTTTACTGCGCAGATGGAAGACAGCCTTGACCGGGTTGCAAACCATGAAGCCGAGTGGCGTAAGGTGCTGGACAGTTTCTTTGGCGATTTTTCTCGCCAGCTTGAGCAAGCTGAACAGGATCCGGAAGTTGGCGGGATGCGACCAAACCAGATGGTGCTGACCAGCATCGACTGCCCGACCTGCGGCCGTAAAATGGGGATCCGTACCGCCAGTACTGGCGTGTTTCTCGGCTGTTCCGGCTATGCGTTGCCGCCAAAAGAGCGCTGCAAAACCACCATTAACCTGGTGCCGGAAAACGAAGTGCTTAATGTGCTGGAAGGCGATGACGCGGAAACCAACGCGCTTCGCGCCAAACGTCGTTGCCAGAAATGCGGTACGGCGATGGACAGCTACCTCATTGATCCGAAGCGTAAATTACATGTCTGTGGAAATAACCCCACCTGTGATGGCTACGAAATCGAAGAGGGAGAGTTCCGCATCAAAGGGTATGACGGCCCGATCGTTGAGTGTGAGAAATGCGGTTCTGAAATGCACCTGAAAATGGGGCGTTTTGGTAAGTACATGGCATGTACCAACGACGATTGCAAAAACACGCGTAAAATTCTGCGTAACGGTGAAGTTGCGCCGCCGAAGGAAGATCCGGTGCCTTTGCCGGAGCTGCCTTGTGAGAAGTCCGACGCTTATTTCGTTCTGCGTGATGGTGCTGCCGGAGTGTTCCTCGCAGCCAATACCTTCCCGAAATCGCGTGAAACACGTGCGCCGTTGGTGGAGGAGTTGTATCGCTTCTGCGATCGTCTGCCGGAAAAACTGCGTTACCTGGCCGCTGCTCCACAGCAGGATCCGGAAGGTAATAAAACGATTGTCCGCTTTAGCCGTAAAACCAAACAGCAATATGTGGCATCGGAAAAAGAGGGAAAAGCAACCGGATGGTTGGCTTTCTATATCGATGACAAATGGACTGAAGCTAAAAAATAAGCGACTTCAGTTACTTATCTACAAAGGGCCGCTCTGTCGGCCCTTTTTTATGCCTGTATTATTATTCTTTGTTCGCTGCTATACACAGAAGCCATAAATGATATAGTTGTTATAGCAATACGTTTTTTTATTATGAAATCGTCTTAAGCGATTACCCGTTTGCGTACTTGGGATGGTCTGTTATGAAACTACAACAGCTTCGTTATATCGTCGAGGTGGTGAATCACAACCTCAATGTCTCCTCGACGGCGGAAGGGCTTTATACTTCCCAGCCTGGTATCAGTAAGCAAGTTCGCATGCTGGAAGATGAACTGGGGATCCAAATTTTTGCCCGCAGCGGCAAGCATCTTACCCAGGTGACACCTGCCGGGCAGGAAATTATCCGTATTGCGCGTGAAGTCCTGTCGAAAGTGGATGCGATTAAATCGGTGGCAGGGGAACATACTTGGCCCGATAAAGGTTCACTGTATGTCGCCACCACACATACCCAGGCGCGTTATGCGCTGCCCAATGTCATTAAAGGTTTTATTGAGCGTTACCCGCGCGTCTCGTTGCATATGCATCAGGGTTCGCCCACGCAAATTGCTGAAGCGGTGTCGAAAGGCAATGCCGATTTCGCCATTGCCACCGAGGCGTTACATCTGTATGACGATCTGGTGATGCTGCCGTGCTATCACTGGAATCGTTCAATCGTGGTCACGCCGGACCATCCGCTGGCTTCAAAGCAGTCCGTTACGATTGACGAGTTGGCGCAGTATCCGCTGGTAACGTACACCTTTGGTTTTACGGGGCGTTCTGAGCTGGATACCGCGTTTAATCGCGCTGGGTTAACGCCGCGTATTGTCTTTACCGCTACCGATGCAGACGTTATTAAAACTTATGTAAGGCTTGGTCTCGGAGTAGGTGTTATTGCCAGTATGGCGGTCGATCCGGTCTCCGATCCGGATCTGGTTAAGCTGGATGCACATGAGATTTTCAGCCACAGTACAACCAAAATTGGCTTCCGTCGCAGCACTTTCTTACGCAGCTATATGTATGATTTTATTCAACGCTTTGCGCCGCATTTAACTCGTGATGTGGTCGATACTGCTGTGGCATTGCGTTCTAATGAAGATATAGAAGCGATGTTTAAAGATATTAAGTTGCCGCAAAAATAATGTCGGAGGGTATCTTTCTGACTGAAAAGATACCCTTAACCCTGACTAAAGTTAAATTGCTATTATCATCATCTGACTTATAAAAAATCTTCCGCAGTGATTGAAATCACACCCTCAAAGCAGATACTGTCACTAATTAGCGACAAAAATAGAAACTAAATTACTGGTCTGCAAATTTATTACTTCAATAATTTATTTGTGGTCAAAAGATTAAATATTTCTTTGAAAATGGTGAGTAAATTCACTGGATTTTCGGCTAAAGTTCTTTTAGGATTTGTCTCATCTCATGATTAATCGTACCTATTGTTGGTGCCAAAAATGATAAGTGATGTCGATTGTGCGAGGTTAGCAATGCCATCAGGAAGTGAAGAGCCAAAAAGGGATCCAGAGCTCAAGCGTAAAGCCTGGCTGGCTGTATTTCTTGGTTCTGCCTTATTTTGGGCGGTTACTGCGTTATTGATCTGGAAATTCTGGGGTTAAAATGGCTATAGCGGGTCGATTAGAACCAGTTAATCAAGTATGTCAGTTGCGTGACACGCCACAGAAAGCGAGAACCAAAACTGTGACCTCTATACCGGCATGCTGGAAACTGACGCCACAGCAGCAAGCTTTTATTGATGCCTTCGCGGAAGACGACACCAAAAAACAATAAATATATCATCAGAATAATTGTGGAAAATTATCCTCGCTATTCATTGATATGTTCTTATGTACTCTTTAATTAATACACGGCATAAATGAATTGAGTAAAGACTCAGTTTTAATGAATAGTTTTTTTGGTAATTTGTTGATGAATAATGATTGTCGAATGAAATACTGGTCGTGGATCACCGTGTTTTCTGTTTCCATCCTCTTTTGGGCTCAGATTGTCTGGATGCTCTTCCGGTAATAAATTGAAAAACCTCGCAAAATGCGGGGTTTTTTAATTTCCTCGCCTGCAAATTTACCCGTTTGTAGCAATTCGGGTTGTTATCAAATCGTTACGATATGTTTGTGTTATCTTTAATACAGACCCTGAAGATCCTCAGGGTATCGCAATCCCTGTAAGTAAGGAGGAGCACATGTCGTTGACCCTACGCGAAGCCAGTAAGGACACGTTGCAGGCAGAGAATAAAACTTACCACTACTACAGCTTGCCGCTGGCCGCCAGACAACTTGGGGATATTGCGCGTCTACCCAAGTCACTTAAAGTACTACTCGAAAACCTTCTGCGCTGGCAGGATGAAGAATCCGTCACTGAAGAGGATATCCGTGCGCTGGCGGGCTGGCTAAGCACCGCTCACGCAGACAGAGAAATTGCCTATCGCCCGGCCAGGGTTCTGATGCAGGATTTTACTGGTGTTCCCGCAGTCGTTGATCTTGCGGCCATGCGTGAAGCGGTAAAACGCCTCGGTGGTAATACCGACAAAGTAAACCCGTTGTCACCGGTTGATTTGGTTATCGACCACTCTGTCACTGTTGATCATTTTGGTGACGATGATGCGTTCGAAGAGAATGTCCGGCTGGAGATGGAACGTAACCATGAGCGCTACGTCTTCCTGCGCTGGGGCCAACAAGCCTTCAGCCGCTTCAGCGTCGTACCGCCTGGTACCGGTATTTGTCACCAGGTCAACCTTGAATACCTCGGCAAAGCCGTGTGGAGCGAATTACGGGACAAAGAGTGGGTTGCTTATCCGGACACGCTGGTCGGTACCGATTCTCACACCACGATGATCAATGGTCTGGGCGTGTTGGGCTGGGGCGTTGGTGGTATTGAAGCGGAAGCCGCCATGCTAGGCCAGCCAGTTTCAATGCTCATTCCTGACGTCGTTGGTTTTAAACTGACCGGTAAACTGCGGGAAGGCATTACCGCCACCGACCTGGTGCTGACGGTGACGCAGATGTTGCGTAAACACGGTGTGGTGGGGAAATTCGTCGAATTTTATGGTGACGGACTCGATTCGCTGCCGCTCGCCGATCGCGCTACTATCGCCAATATGGCGCCGGAGTATGGTGCCACTTGTGGTTTTTTCCCTATTGATGCCGTAACGCTTGAATATATGCGCCTGAGCGGGCGTAGCGAAGAGCAGGTTGCGCTGGTCGAAGCCTACGCGAAAGCGCAGGGCATGTGGCGTAACCCGGGTGATGAGCCGATATTCACCAGCACACTCGAACTGAATATGCATGATGTCGAGGCAAGCCTTGCTGGCCCAAAACGGCCACAGGATCGTGTGGCGCTTAACGATGTGCCTAAAGCCTTTGCCGCCAGCTCTGAACTGGAACTGAATATGGCGCAGAAGGACCGCAAACCGGTCGACTACGTGCTCAATGGACATTCATATCAATTGCCGGATGGCGCGGTGGTCATTGCGGCCATTACTTCCTGTACGAATACCTCAAACCCCAGCGTGCTGATGGCTGCTGGGTTATTGGCAAAGAAAGCCGTCACACTTGGGTTGAAACGTCAGCCGTGGGTAAAAGCTTCACTGGCACCGGGTTCGAAAGTGGTTTCCGATTACCTGGCACAGGCGCGCCTGACGCCATACCTCGATGAGTTGGGTTTTAACCTGGTCGGGTATGGTTGTACGACCTGTATCGGCAACTCCGGCCCGTTGCCGGAACCGATTGAGCAGGCGATCCGCAAGGGCGATCTGATGGTTGGCGCGGTGCTTTCGGGCAACCGTAACTTTGAAGGCCGCATTCATCCGCTGGTAAAAACCAACTGGTTGGCGTCTCCGCCGCTGGTGGTGGCTTACGCGCTGGCAGGGAACATGAATATCAACCTCGCAGCCGATCCTTTGGGCCACGATCGGAAAGGTGAACCGGTGTACCTGAAAGACATCTGGCCCTCCAGCAACGAAATTGCGCGTGCTGTTGAGCAGGTCTCGACAGAAATGTTCCGCAAAGAGTATGCCGAGGTGTTTGAAGGTACGCCGGAATGGAAAACCATCCAGGTTGAGCGTTCGGACACTTACGGCTGGCAGAACGATTCGACCTATATCCGTTTGTCCCCATTCTTTGATGATATGGCGGTGCAACCGAAGCCGGTGGAGGATATTCACGGCGCACGGATCCTTGCTATGCTGGGTGATTCCGTCACCACCGACCATATTTCGCCTGCGGGCAGTATCAAAGCGGACAGCCCGGCGGGACGTTATCTGCAAAGCCACGGTGTTGAGCGTCGTGATTTTAACTCATACGGATCGCGGCGCGGCAACCATGAAGTTATGATGCGCGGCACCTTTGCCAATATTCGTATCCGTAATGAAATGGTGCCAGGCGTGGAAGGGGGGATGACTCGCCATTTACCGGGCAGTGAAGTGATCTCCATCTATGATGCCGCGATGCGCTATCAGCAGGAGAAAACGCCATTAGCGGTGATTGCCGGTAAGGAGTATGGCTCAGGCTCCAGCCGCGACTGGGCCGCCAAGGGGCCGCGTTTGCTGGGGATTCGCGTGGTGATCGCCGAATCGTTTGAGCGTATCCACCGCTCGAATTTGATTGGTATGGGGATCCTGCCGTTGGAATTCCCGCAAGGTGTTACGCGCAAAACGCTGGGACTCACCGGTGAGGAAAAACTGGACATTGTGGATCTGGAGCATATCAAACCGGGCGGAACATTAGCGATAACGTTAACCCGAGCTGATGGTAAGCAGGAAGTGCTGGAATGCCGCTGCCGCATTGATACGTCGACAGAACTGACTTACTACCGCAATGACGGCATTTTGCACTACGTGATACGTAACATGCTGCACTAAAATAAATATCCTCCGGCATAGCCGGTAATGCCGATCAGTTAAGGATCGGTTGAACGATCCAGTGGCTGTGTGACCCTGTACATGATTCTGTGTAAATGCCTTTCTCAGTAGTGACCGTCCAGGCGGTCACCGAACTCGATAATAAAGCGGCTCATTGCCATACGCCA